>DATJQW010000141.1:0-32603 GCA_035505395.1 Acidobacteriaceae bacterium | reverse complement strand
TCGCACAGCAGGGGCAGGGAATCGGCGTAGTTCGACTTCAGCTTCGCCAGTTGCCGGAACTCCAGCACCAGCCGCGGCGCTGCATGATGCTCCGCCAGCTCCTCCAGCACATCCTGCGCCGTCGAAATCACCTTGCCCTTGCCGTACTTTAGCGGCCGCGGCAGTCCCATCTTGTTGAACAGCACATCGCCTAGTTGTTTCGGCGAGTTGATATTGAATCGCTGCCCCGCCAGCGCATAAATCTCCTCGCCGATGCGCTGCATCTCCGCGGCCAGCCGCTCCGCCATCTGCTGCAGCACCCGCGCGTCCACCCGGATGCCCGCTTTCTCCATCCGCAGCAGCACCGGAACCAGCGGCAGGTCGATCTGCTCATACACGCGCTGCTCGCCCAGTCCCTCCACATCTTTCCGCATTGCCGGCGCCAGTTCGTACACCGCGTGCGCTGCCTCCGCCGCCTGCGCCTCGCCCGTCTCCCGCAGCGGAGAATTGCTGAACCGCGCCGCCACATCCGCCAGCCGATGCGTCGCGTGCGTCGGATTCACGAGGTACGAGTACAGCATCACGTCGTCGGTCACGCCGCGCAGCGTCGCCCCATGCGCCTCCAGCGCCCGCAGCGTGCCCTTCAGATCGTGCACGCGCTTCGCAACCGCCGCATCCTCGATGAGTTCCTGCACTGCCTCCAGCGGAACCACCAGCGCGCGTCCAGTAACCGCCGCCACCCCCAGCCGGCATCCGCGCTCCGCCGCCTCCGGCTCGCTCGCCGCCTCCGCCAGATCCAGCAGCGACATCGTCTTCATCTCCGGTTCTTTCTCCTCCAGAGCCTCCTGCTCCCCTTCGCTCACCTGCTCGCTCGCGGCCTCCAGTTCCGATGCCGGCAGCGCCAGCGCAAACCCATCCCTCCGCGCCTGCGCCATAAACTCCGCAATCTGCTCCGCCGTCGGCTCCAGCACGTACTCCGCGCTCGCCGGAACATCCGCTGCTCCCAGCTCCCGCAGCAGCGTCGTAAACTCCAGTTCCGTAAACAGCGACCGGCACGCCGTCGCATCCGGCTCCTGCGTCCGCATCGTCTCCGGCTCAAATGCAACCGGAACCTCGCAGTGAATGGTCACCAGCTCCTTGCTCAGCAGCACCGCCTCGCGGTTATTTTGTAACGATTCCCGATACGTTTTCCTTTTGATCTCCTCCGCCCGGTCCAGCGCCGCCTCCACGGTCCCAAACTGCTGGATCAGCTCCACCGATCCCTTGTCGCCGATCCCCGGCGCCCCCGGAATGTTGTCGATCGTGTCCCCGCGCAGCGCCATCACGTCGATCACCCGCTCCGGCGGTACGCCCAGCGTCTCCTCCACCTTCGCGCGGTCCAGCACCAGGTTGTCCTTCACCGGATTCAGGATCTTCACCCGCTCGTTCACCAGCTGCATCATGTCCTTGTCGTTCGAGACCACATACACCTCGTGCCCGGCCCGCGCCGCCTTCGACGCCAGCGTCCCAATCACGTCGTCCGCCTCAAACCCCTCCGCCTGCAACACCGGAATCCGAAACGCCTCCAGCGCCCTCCGAATGTACGGAATCTGCTGCGCCAGGTCCGGCGGCATCGCCTCCCGCTGCGCCTTATACCCGCCGTACTCTACGCGCTCAAACGCCTGCGTCTCGGCAGAAAACTTGCGCACCACCATCTCTTTCGCCCGCTCGTCGCGAAACACCGGTCCCGCCGGATCGAAGACCGCCGCCACGTACTCCGGCGCAAAATCCTTGCGCAGCTTGTTCAGCATGTTGATGAACACATACGTCGCAGCCGTGGGCACCCCCGTCCGCGTCGACATCGGCCGCGACCGCTGCATCGCGTGATACGCGCGAAAGATGAACGACATCGCGTCCAGCAGATAAATTGGTGGTTTGTTCTCTTCCTGGGCCATCAAGAGCGAGTGTATCGCCTGCGCGGGTGCCCCACCCTGGTCGCCTGCGAGAGCCTGCTCTGAGCGAAGCCGCGCGAGCGACCGACCTAAATCGGGCAACAAGCTCGGCAGGATCCTCCGTCCCCCGGCGAGACCTCGTGGACGAGCGAATCGGCGCTTGCCCCGCAAGGCCGGCCGGGTGGCGAGAAGCAGGCTGCAACTGAGCCTCCGCTGCCACCCTGAACCGGGCCCTCCGCGATAGCTGCTTTTACTTCCCGTTCAGTAGCTCGCGCAGGACGATCGTCGCAGCGTCAGCTTCCTATTTCGCCTGCGCCAGCCCCGCAACAACTTCGGCAACTTTATCGAGTATCTGGTTCCAACCCTCGAGTTGCCCGCTATTTTTCGCGCTCTCCATGGGTTCGTTTCCAATGAAGGTGAGTTTCGTCCGGCCGTTTTCCAGATCCTCAAAGAGGGTCACGTCGTACGCGCCGTCGATGGCCTCATGTTCTATTCCTAACTGCGCAGGATCGATCTTGTTTCCCTTCGAGTCCGAAAAGTACATCAAGGAAACGATTTTCTCGTGCGGAACAATCTCGTGGTATTCAACCGCATTCCAGAACTCCTGGCCATCCGGTGCCTTCATGCAGCAGAGAAGTTTCCCCCCAACGCGAAAATCCATCTGGCAAACGGGCGCAGTAAAACCCTTCGGCCCCCACCACTGCATGATGTACTTCGGGTCTGTCCACGCCTTCCAAACTAACTCGCGTGGGGCATCGAAAACTCTTGTAACGACCATCCGCTCAATTTCGCTGACCGTGTTTTCTGTCATCTCTGACCTCCTCTTTCTTCATTTGCTTTACAACTACATCCAGTTTGTCGAAACTCTCTTCCCAGAACTGGCGATAGCTGATCGCCCAGTCGCTGACCGTCTTGATCGCCTCCGGCCTGAGCGTGCAGATACTCTCTCGTCCACGCTTCCTCTTGATCACAATCCGCGCCCGCACCAGGCAGGCAATATGTTTTGAAATCATCTGCTGCGAGAGTGCAAATGGTTCCGTCAGGCCATGCACCGAGGCAGGCCCGCGCGTGAGCCTCTCGACCATCGCCCGCCGGGTTGGATCAGACAAAGCCGCAAAGGTTGTATCCAGGCAATCCACAACCATATGGTAGTGGATATACGCTGGATGTCAATGGCCATTCTCGCGATCCCGGTTTTCTGTTCCCTTGTCTCCCAACCCTGACACCCGTGCGAGGAGCGCAAAATTGCCAGTGCACTCTTTGAGGGGGGATACAGACTGAAAAGCCGGCTGGGGTGCAAAGACATGCAGGCATCTCAAATCTCAACAGAGAGGCGCCCCAGCCTCGCCGCCCGCCAGAGCCTGCCCTGAGCGAGGTCGCGCGAGCAACCGAGTCGAACAGGATGGGAAGGAAGTACCTGGGGACTGGCAACCGGGGTCTCGTTCCCCGGGTGCCCCACCCTTGTCACCTGCTGTTGGCGAAAGCGTGGGGAAGATCCCCCAACCCGCCGCAGTGGTTTTGTATCAGGGCGCGACCTCAGAACCGGGATCCCCGGCGAGCTTGCTCACTGGGGTGGTCAGTCGTGCCGTGCTCGGCCGCTGGTGAACCGGGCTTTAGCCCCTGAGGGCCGCGCACTCCACGAGATTTCAATCTGAGTTCACGTGCTCACTCGCCGTCTTCAAGGCGTTTCAGCCGGCGCTCGTGGCTTTCCGCGACGTTGGCCAGCTTCTCGATGCCGCCCAGAATCTGCACCACAATCCCGCGCATCTCGTGCAGGTCCGACGTCAGCATCTCCACGCTCTGCGTTAGCGCCTCGTGCCGCTCCGTCAGCCGGTCCAGCCTCTCGTCGATGCTCATAGGACGCATTATAGCGACGCCGCCGCGATCTTTCCCTGCAGCGTGGCCATCATCCCGGCGAGGGATATTCAACTGGCCGCCCCATTCCCTGCGCCTCTCGCATCACCCGTGCCGCAAACACGCCTCAACCGTCTCATCGAAAAACGCTCGATTCTCCGGCTTCGGCCTCACCGCCCGAGTCATGGCTGCCTTCCTTTCGCTGTTCTCTGTCAACAATCGGTTCGACTCATTCTGCTCGTAAGGCGTGGACAGGATCGATCCTGCAGGCGCGCGTCCCGGGCAGCCAGACGGCCAGCAGCGCCACAACGGAGAGGATCGCCGACGCGGAGACAAACGCGACCGGATCCCACGGGTGCACACCGAAGAGGAAGCTCGCCAGCACGCGCGTGAGCCCCAGGGCCACCGCAAGGCCGAGAGCCATTCCGGTGAGCGCCAGCTTCATCCCCGACCAGACCACCAGCCTGCGAATCGCGGCACGGTCCGCGCCCAGGGCCATGCGGATGCTCATTTCCTGATTGCGCTGGGCGACGGTGTACGCCATCAGGCCGAAGATGCCGATCGCCGCAAGCAGCAGGGCCACCGCGCCGAAGATGGTGAGCAGCAGCATATTGAATCGTTGCAGAGCCGTTGAGGCTCCCATGACCTCTTCCATGCTTCGAACATGCGCCACCGGAAAGCCGCCGCTCGCCAGACGCAGCTGCTCGGCTACGGCAGGCAGAATGCTGTACGGCTCTCCCCGCGTGCGCACCATCCAAAGCAGCGGCTGCACGTTGGTGTACGACGCCGTGTAGGCATCGGTCACCTGAGTAATGGGCACGATCAGCACCGGGTCAGCGGGGCGGCCCAGCCCGGCGTTGTGCGTGTCGGCGATGATGCCAACGATCGTCTGCGTCGATTCATCCAGCCCCGCGCCCAGCCCCCGGCTGATGAAGACCTGCTGCCCGATGGGGTCCTTGCCCGGCCAATAGCGCCGCGCCATAGCTTCGTTGATCAGAGCTACGGGAGGCGAGTCGGCGGTATCGTTTTCGTTGAAATCGCGGCCGCGCAATAGGGGAATTCTGAATACGCTCAGATAGCCGGGGGAAATGCTCATCCACCGGCTGCCATACTGATGATTCCTGTCGAGCGGCTGCCCGGCAATCTGGAAAGGCAGGGCGTCGCCCACGCTGATCGGCAGCCAGTAGGCGGCCGCCGCGGCCACCACGCCCGGAATGGCGTTGAGGCGCTCCCGGCCTTTCCGGGAAAGGTCAGCCACCCCCGCCGTCTCTTCGTAGCGATCTCCGGTCAGCGACATCTCCATGGTGAGAACATGGCGCGCATCGAATCCGGGTTCTACCGCATGCAGCGCGATGAGGGTTCGAATGAGGAGACCTGAGCCCACGAGCAGCACCAGGGCCAGAGAAACCTGGGCGACCACAAGGAACGAGCGAATCCTCCCCTGGCGAAATCCGGTGCCCGAGCGGCTGCTGCCCTCTTTCAATGTTGCGTTCAGGTCGACGCGGGCGGCAGAAAAGGCCGGAGCGAGTCCAAAAAGGATGCCGGTGACCACAGAGACAGCAAGGGTGAACACCATCACTCGCCAGTCGATGTATACCGCGGAGCCGTTCTCGCCCACGCGCGGCAGATCGGCGGGACTGATGGCCAGCAGCGCGCGCACCCCCGCGAATCCCACGCACAAACCAACCACCCCGCCCGTGACCGAAAGCAGCACACTCTCTGTGAGCAGTTGCCGCAGAATGCGCGAGCGCCCGGCTCCAAGCGCGGTGCGGATGGCAAACTCCCGTTTTCGCGCCGTAGCGCGCACCAGCAGCAGATTGGCGACGTTCGAGCACGCGATCAGCAGCACCAGGCCTACCGCCCCGAGCAGGATCAGGAGGGATCTGCCTGCGTCGCCGACAATGCTGTCGCGCAACGGCTCGATGTGGAACTCCTCGTGAGGATTCGTCGTGGGATATTCGCGATGAAACTCAGCCGCCGCCACCCTGAGTTGCGCCCTTGCCTTCGCGAGGCTCACGCCTGGCCGAAGCAGCCCCGCCACCCTGAAGTAGTTGTTCATATCGCTGCTCACCGGGGGAAACTGAAAGGGGAGCCAGATATCCGCCTGCGGGTCGGAGAGAAACTCCTTCCCGATCACGCCGATGATGGTATACGGCTCATTGCCCAGAAGCAGCGTCTTTCCCACGATTGCCGGATCGCCACCGAATCTTCGCTGCCACAGACCGTAGCTCAGCACCACAACCCTGCCGCCGTTGGGGCTGTCTTCTTCTCGCGTGAAGGTGCGCCCCAGAATCACCGGAGCGCCGAAGAGCCGGAAGTAGTCCTCGGTGACGTGAATGCCCTGGATCTGCTCGGGACGGTCGCCGGTGAGATTGAAGCCGGGACCAGCCATGTCGTAGGCCGCTACCTCCTGAAAGACCTGCGTCTGCCGCTGGTACAGGTGAAACTCCGGCACCGCGGAGAGGAAACTCGCAATCGTCGTTGAGCGAGACCCAAACTGAACGATGCGGTCGGCGTCCGGGTAGCTGAGCGGCTTCAGCAGCACCGCGTCCACGACAGAAAAGATGGCAGTGTTGGCGCCGATCCCCAGCGCCAGCGCGGCGACGGCAGCAAACGTGAATCCCGGGGCTTTGAGCAGCACCCGCAGCGCGTGCTTCACATCGTTTGCAAGGCGGTTCATCGTTCATCTCCGTCCCGCCCATCCATGACGCACGACTCTCGTCCGCGCGGGGAGCTGAATGCCGTTGTCGAGAAGTATCGCATCGCTCGCCCTTCAGGCGCGCACTCCCCGCGAATGCCCCACCATCGCCGCCGGCCATCGCCAACCTGAGCGAGATCGCGTGAGCGACCGAGTTGAATGAAACGCCAGGGCGAAGAGGAAGCACCCGGGGACTGGCAACCGGCAACTGGGGACTTGCGTCTGCCCCACCTCTTGTCGCCTGCCGTGAACGGCAGGAGGGATCCTTCCCAATTTCTTGTCAAGAGCAGGCCCTCCACACCAAAGTAACTCGCCTTGATAACATGCTACTTACACGTCGCTAACTCACAACAGATTTGGCAGGCCAGCTCTCCGGATCTGATATTCTAAACTTATAGAGTGAAATTCAAAAAAGGCCGCCCGCGCGCGGCCTTTTTCCGTTTGCCGTCGCTTTTGCTTTTCCTGATCGCTGACCGCTAAACGCTGACCGCTACCCGCGAGCCCTGCGCTCTCGACCCGGATCACGACGAACCGGGGCCTTGGGACCGGGGCCTTGGGACCGAGGCCTGGCGACCGTGACTGGCTCCGCGTTCTTCCTAACCGCTAAACGCTAACCGCTTTTTCTGAGCTCTGCGCTCTGAGTCCTGAGCTCTGAGTCCTGAGCTCTGAGTTGGAGATCCCATGCCTCGCTTCTGCACCGCCGCCGAAAACAGCCTTCCCTGCGGCCGCCGCGCCCTCCCTGGCCGCCCCTTTTGCGCCGGACACGATCCTGCCTGGACCCTCTCCGCGCGCTGTCAGTACTACAACCGCTTCGCCGAGCCCTGCCGCAGCGACGCCATCCGCGGACACGACTACTGCTTCACCCACAGCCCGCGCAACCGACTTGCCCGTTCAAAGCCCTTACCCCTGGTACCTCGTACGGCACGTCAACGTCGAATTGTCCAACATCCGGCCTTTAACTTTCCTTTTGTGAAGCCTTTGCCGGTGTCCCAAAACGGCCTCCCGTAACCCTAATCTGTCCTGTTACTTGCCGGTGTCCCGGAGTTATGGGGGGTAGGGTCACTCACTCACAAACATGCAGTCTCCATAGGAGAAGAACCGGTATCTCGCCTCCACCGCGTGCCGATACGCATTCAGCACCCGCTCCCGTCCGCCAAACGCGCTCACCAGCATCAGCAGCGTCGATTGCGGCAGGTGAAAATTCGTCAGCATTGCGCCCACCACGCGAAACTCGAATCTCGGAGAGATAAAGATGCTCGTCGTCCCGGAGTGCGGAGTAAGTTCCTCCTCAGTCCGCGCACAGTGTTCCAGCGTCCGCACCGTGGTCGTTCCTGCCGCCACGATCCGCCGCCCATCGCGCCGCGCCCTATTGATTGCCGCCGCCGTCTCCGGCGATATCGTGTACCGCTCCGCGTGCAGCCGAACGTCTTCCACGCGATCCACGCGCACCGGCTGGAACGTTCCCAGCCCCACGTGCAGCGTCACCGTCGCAATTTCCACTCCGCGCGCCCGCACCGCCGCAAGAATCTCGGGCGTAAAGTGCAGCCCCGCCGTCGGCGCCGCCACCGATCCGCGCTCCCGTGCGTACACCGTCTGGTACCGCTCCCTATCCTCCGGTTCGTCCTCGCGATGGATGTACGGCGGCAGCGGCATGTGTCCCAGCCGCTCCACAGCTCCGAAGAAATCAGCCACCGGCTCGAAGCGCAGCGTCCGCTCGCCAAACTCCCCGTGTGCGATCACCGCCGCACGCAGCTCGCCCGAGCCGGTATCGGGGTCTCCGGCACGCCTGTCGCTGGCGTGCTGGTGCAGAAATTCAAGCGTCTCCCCCGTCAGCACTTTCCGCCCCGGCCGCACCAGCGCCTTCCACTCCCATTCGGAGAGCTGCTCGGCCAGCAGCACCTGCACGCGCCCCGTGGTCCGGTGGCCCTCCTGCGTGTGCAGTCCGGCCCGCTGCGCAAATAATCGCGCCGGGATTACGCGGCTGTCGTTCAGCACCAGCAGATCGCCCGGTCGCAGCAGAGAAGGGAAGTCGCGAAACCTACGATCCTCCCACGCTCCTGACCCGCGATCCAGAGCGAGCATCCGCGCCCCCGCGCGCTCCGCCAGCGGCTCCTGCGCGATCAGCTCGGGAGGCAATGCGAAATCAAAATCCGAAACCAGCACACAGCCGATTCTATGCGGGTGCCCCAGCTCTGCCCGATTTCGCCAGATGGGCGACCAACTCACCGGCCCTCGGAAAAGTACTCCTCGGCCCGCGCCCGCGCCCGCTCCAGCGCATCGTTCAGCTGCCGCCGTTTTTCTTCCAGCATCTCCGCATCGGCAGTCGGCAAAGGCGGCAGCACCAGCCGCGCCCAGCTCACCACCACGCGCGAAAACGGCTTCGGCACCAGGAACCGGTCCCACGAGCGCATCGTCCAGGCGCGCTGCGGCAGCAGATAAAAGCTCCCCATTGGCTCGCCCGTCATCTGCGCCAGCTTCACCGGCCCGATCTTTGTCTCGTAGATTGGCCCCCGCGGCCCGTCCGCCGTAAACACTACCGGCTCTCCCCGCGCCAGCACATCGCGCAGTGCGATCAGCCCCGCCGCGCCGCCCCGCGAGGTCGATCCGCGCACGCTCCCGTACCCCAGCAGAGCGAGGGTCCTCGCAATCAGCTCGCCGTCAAAGCTCTGGCTGATCAGAATCGAACAGCGGAATTTTCTGAAATACCACCCCGCGGGCAGCGTGCACCGATGCCAGAAGCAGAAGATGCCCCGTGCCGGCGGCGTGGCCGGCACGGCGCCCTCTTCCGCGATGACTTCAAATCGCAGGGTGATGCCGATGACCGCCAGGACCAGCGCGGTGGCCTTTGGAACTACCCACAACGCGATCCGTTGCCCAATGCTGAAGCGTGAAGTCACGCCTCCGATTGTAGCCATTGGCCTCGCGCCGCAAGCTCGGGAAATGAATCAGGTGCGCCACCATCACCGCGTCTCGTTGTGGAGCTGATCAGTTGCCCGCTGTCGTCACCGGTACCGGCGCATTCTTCGGCGTCGCGATATAACCCTGGACTTCGTTCTTGCTGATGCTGTTCACCACCAGCTCATACAGCAGGTGATCTTTGCCGGTGTAGAACTGAATCGGCTCATCCAGGCTGCGATCCTTCTTGGGAATCTCCTTATCGTCGGCGTAAACCACCAGGGTGAAGCGGCTGTGTTTCTCATCGGCCTTCTTCAGTTCCAGCGCCACGGTGGCCACCGCCAGCTTATGCCCCTTGTGCAGCGTGAACTCGTAGTAGTTCCGGTCTCCCATGTGCTTCAGAATGTCCAGCTCGCGCCCATTGGTCGCGATCAGTCCGCTCTGGATGCCCATGTCGCCCTTCATGGACTGCAGTTGGGCTTCGGTGCTCTGCAGTTCGGTTTTGGTCGCCGTCAGGTCTGTCTTTACCCCGCCGACGTCGGTTTTCACGCCCGAGACGTCGGTGGAAACCGAGCTGATCTGCTTCTGGTCGGCGGCGTGCTCGCTTTCAAAGTGCTGCGCCTCCGCCTGCTGCCGTCGCAGCAGATCCTGCGCGCGCTGCTCCAGTTGCTTCTGCGTCAACCCGAGGGACTGGCCCAGCGTTTCGCTGGTGACCCGAAGGCGCGCATTCGTCTCCTCCAGAGCCGCGGCCAGTTTCTGATTCTGCTGCTGTGCTGAGGCCACCTGTGCTTCGGCATGAGTCAGCCTTCCGGCGAGCGAGTAGCTCCACACCAGTCCCGCGAGCGCCGCAATCACGGCAACCGCCAGCAGCCCGATCAGCAGCCCCGAGTAACTCCTCTGCTCCTCCGTTGTCTCGCTCATGCGTGTCCTCTTTCCTGACGAAGCAGAAGCCTACGCTGTTTTCGATCGGCCTGCAAATACCGAAAGTAAGGGCTGCAGCGCCGGTTTTACCAGCGTGTTCGCATCCCATGACAGCGGAAGATAATCTAGAACATATGCCTCGCTACCAGTACCGGGAAATTGAGCCCACCCGTGAAGCAAAGGAAGTCTTCACCCGCTGGATCGAATACCTCGACGACGAATTCTCGCGGCACCGCAGCATTAGTCTGCGCGGGGAAATCGTGCGCGACAATCTGCACCAGCTTCTGCTGGGCCGCCCGCACGGCGGCCGGCTCAATTTCACGCTCGCCACTGAGCTGCCCTTCAACGTGCTCGAGCTCTCGCTCGATCCGGCCAACGTAACCCTGGAGCCGGAATACTATGGCGATATCGACGCCGAGCGATACGCCCTGATTAAGCCGCTGGTCTGGTTCTGGCGCATGTTCGACCGCTCGCCCGTGGGGCTCAACCATTGGCTCGGCTTCCGCTTCCGCTCCATGCTGGGCAAGCACATCTTTAAAAGCATCGGCCGCAACGTCAGGATCTATCACGGCGTCGAGTTCACCTTTGGCTACAACCTCACGCTCGAAGACGATGTGATCATCCACAATCACGTCCTGCTCGACGACCGCGGCGAACTGGTCATCCGCAAAGGCACCTCCATCTCCGAACACGCTGCAGTCTTTTCTCACGCCCACGACCCCGTCGAGGCCTGCATTATCGAGCATCGCCGCACCGAGGTCGGCCCCGCCGCGCGGGTCACGTATCGCTCGCTGGTGATGCCCGGCGTTCGCGTCGGTGAAGACGCCATGCTGGGCGCTCAGGCCGTCGCCACGCATGATCTCGAGCCGCATGCCATTGTCGGGGGCGTTCCGGGCCGCAAAATCAAATCCAAGAAGGATGCGACGCGTCTTGCCGAGCACGCCGCGGAATCTGCCGGACCCTGCGCCGAGCTGCCGCCCAACGACTGATCAACCCGCGCGTATCCAGCAGGTTTGCCGAAAGATCGGTCTCGGCCGGCCGGGTCTTCGCCGACCGCTTTTTCGCCGGCCGCTCCATCAGCGACGGCTTGATCGCTCCTCTCCCTGATATCCTCAAATCGTCCCAATGGATCAATCCCATCTCATTCTTGCGATCTTCGAGTTCGCCGTTCTCCTCTTCTCGCTCAGCATCCATGAGGCCGCCCACGCCTGGACCGCCAACCGCCTCGGCGATCCCACTGCTCGCATGCTCGGCCGCATCACGCTGAATCCCGTCAAGCACATCGACCTCTTCGGCACCATCATCCTGCCGATCATCATGCTGGTGATCAATCCAAATTTCCTCTTCGGGTGGGCCAAGCCCACGCCGGTCACGCCACGGAACTTCAAAAACGTCACGCGCGACGACATCCTCACCACGCTGGCCGGCCCAGCCAGCAACATCCTTGCCGCCGTGGCTGCGGCTGTGGTTCTGCTCATCATCTCGCATACGAGCCGCGACGGCGCAGCCATCGTGCACTACGTCGCCGCCTCCGGCGACCTCAGTATCCTCATGGCTTCCGGTTCGCTCCTCATTCCCCTTGTCGGCCTCTTTTATCTGGCCATCTTCCTCAACCTCATCCTTGCCGCTTTCAACCTGCTGCCGCTTCCGCCGCTCGACGGCTCCCACGTCTTCCGTCACCTGCTGCCCGCCAGGGCCCTGCGCGTGTACGACTCCATCGGCATCTTCGGCCTCTTCGTAATCTTCATCTGGGGCGGTCCGCTCATCGGCTTTCTCATCAATCCGGCTCTCACCGGCCTGCGCCGTATTCTTCTGTCTTTTTAGGCTGGAACGCTCCGGCACATTCCCTCCCGGGTCGCCAACTACAATCCATATCGAGAATGAAAGCCGCGCAGAGATCCGCTCAGTTTTTCCTGGTTGCCGCCGTCGCGCTGGTGCTGTTCGCCCCGGTCCGCCCCGCGCATTCCGAGCAGCCCTCCTTCCGCGCTGCGAACGGGCGATTTCTCCTGAACGGGAAGCCATTTCAGATCATCGCCGGCTCGATGCACTACGCGCGTATCCCCCGTGCCTACTGGCGCGATCGGCTGAGGATGGCGAAGGCAATGGGCCTGAACACGGTGACGACCTATGTCTTCTGGAACGCCCACGAGCCGCGTCCCGGCGTCTTCGACTTCTCCGGCAATCTCGACGTCGCCGAATTCGTTCGCGAAGCCCAGCAGGAAGGCCTGCATGTGATCCTGCGCCCCGGTCCGTATTCCTGCGCGGAATGGGAATTCGGTGGCTTTCCCTCGTGGCTCCTCAAGGACCCGTCCATGGTGGTTCGGTCGCGCGATCCGCAATTTCTTGCCGCGGCCCGCACATGGCTGCTGCGCCTGGGCAGGGAACTGGCCCCGCTCCAGATCGGCAATGGCGGCCCGATCATCGCCGTCCAGGTGGAGAACGAGTACGGCAGCTACGGCGACGACCACGCCTACATGGAAGACATTCATCACATGCTGATCGACGCCGGATTCACCAAGGCGCAGCTTTTTACGGCGGACGGGCCGGAGGAAGTTTCGCGCGGCAGCCTGCCCGAACTCCCGGTTGTCATCAACCTCGGGCCAGGCGATGCGCAGAACGGTTTCACATTGCTGAAGAAGCTTCGTCCTGGCGGGCCTTTTATGATCGGCGAATACTGGGACGGCTGGTTCGATCACTGGGGCGCGCCGCATCAGCAGACCGACGCGCGACAGCAGGCCGCCGATCTCGACTGGGTCCTGCGCCAGGGCTATTCGATCAACCTGTACATGTTCCACGGCGGCACCAGTTTCGGCTGGATGAACGGCGCGAATTCCAATGGGAAGAATTATGAGCCGGATGTGACCAGCTACGACTACGACGCTCCGCTCGACGAAAGCGGTCACCCGTCTCCGAAGTACTATCTCTTTCGGGATATCATCGCGCGCGACACCGGCATCGCGCCGCCGCCTGTGCCCGCGCCGCCGCCGGTCGCCGCCATCCCTGTTTTCACGCTCAGCCGCTCGGCTTCGCTCTGGGACAATCTGCCTGCGCCTGTCCATTCCGACCAGCCCCTCACCATGGAGGCGATGAATCAGGCGTACGGCTACGTGCTGTACCGAACCGCCGTCTCCGGCCCGGTCCACGGCGATCTCACCATTGGCGCCGTGCATGACTTCGCCCAGGTTTACGTCGATGGCAAACTCGCCGGTGTGATCGACCGCCGCCTCAACCAGACCTCAATCCCGCTGCAGATCACGGCTGCCCACGCGCGCCTCGATATTCTCCTCGAAAACACCGGCCGCGTGAACTTCGGTCCCGCATTGCCGGGCGAACGGGTCGGCCTGCTGGGCGGCGTGCGCCTCGCCGGCCGTCTGCTCACCGGCTGGAACAACTATTCACTGCCCATGCTCAGTCCCGGCGCGCTCCACTATACCGCCGGCGCCTGCAGCGGCCCCTGCTTCTATCAGGCGACCTTCACCATCGCGCACCCTGCCGATACCTTTCTGGATACGAGTGCTCTCGGCAAAGGAATGGTCTGGATCGACGGGCGCCCGCTGGGCCGCTTCTGGCATATCGGCCCGCAGAAGACGTTGTATCTTCCTGGCCCATGGCTCAGGGCCGGCCGCAATCAGGTGGTCGTTTTCGATCTGGAAGGTCAGCCCGGGCGCAGCCTGCGCGGTCTCGATCGCCCGGTTCTGAACGCGCCCATCGAAAAATAATCTAACGCGCCACACCTGCCGGGGTTCTCTCTGAATGCTCGCGCACGGCCGGCGCATATTCTGGACTGAGGATTGTCTTACCATGACTCAATCTCATGGGTGGGCCGCTCAGAACGTCGCCCAGCCCCTTGCACCGTTCCAGTTCTCGCGCCGTGAACTTCACGAGCAGGACGTTCTTGTGGACATCCTGTATTGCGGGGTCTGCCACTCCGACGTTCATGCGGTGCGCAACGAGTGGGGCAACTCCGTTTACCCCATGGTGCCCGGGCACGAAATCATCGGTCGCGTCGCCGCCGTTGGAGCCGCCGTGCGGCGATTCAAAACCGGCGACCTGGTCGGCGTGGGTGTCATCGTCGATTCGTGTGGCAGCTGCTCAAGCTGCAAATCCGGCGAAGAACAATACTGCGAGGTCGGCATCACGCTCACCTACGGCGTTCGCGACCGCTATGGCGACCTCACCATGGGTGGCTACTCCAACAACGTCATTACCCCGGAGCACTTTGTCCACGCCGTCTCGCCGAAGCTGGATCCGGCCGGCGTTGCGCCGCTGCTGTGCGCAGGCATTACCACCTACTCGCCGCTCCGCCACTGGAAGATCGGCCCCAACAAGAAGGTCGGTGTCGTTGGCTTGGGCGGCCTTGGCCACATGGCACTGAAATTCGCCCATGCTTTCGGGGCTCATGTAGTGCAGTTCACAACCTCCGAATCCAAGATCGAAGACGCGAAGCGGCTGGGTGCCGACGAGGTTGTCATCTCCAGGGACTCCGCGGCCATGAAGAGGCAAACCTCATCCTTCGACTTCATTCTCGACACGGTTTCCGCGCCGCATGACGTCAATCCCTACCTGGAAGCGTTGAAGCGCGACGCAACCTACTGCCAGGTGGGACTGCCCGAGAAGCCGCCCGTCATCGACCCCGGCAATCTGCTCTTCAAACGCCGCAGCTGGTCCGGCTCCATCATTGGCGGCATGGCCGAAACTCAGGAGATGCTGAATTTTTGCGCGGAGAAGAACATCGTTGCGGACGTCGAGGTGATCCCCATCCAGAAGATCAGCGAAGCCTTCGATCGGGTGGTCAAAGCGGATGTGAAATACCGCTTCGTGATCGATATGGCATCGCTCAGCGCATAAAACAACGCGGGGAGAAGCGACTGCTTCTCCCCGCGCACGAACTTCTCAATCGCGATTCCTGAACCCTACTGCTTCACCTTGAACTGGTGCCCCATCCGGTAAACGACGCCGACGGAGATCGCGAACTGCTCGTTGAACCCATTGTTCCCATAATCCGTCAGGAGCGCATCCGGCGCGATGCGGAACACCAGCCGCGGCGAGCGGTTCAGATCAATCGACCCGCCCAGTGCCATCGCCGGCGCAAACTGATTCGCAAAGAAACCCACCTGTTGCGGCGTATACGACCCCAGATCGTGCTGGAAATCCCCGTAGGAGCCGCCGAAGAACCCATGCAGCATCATGGCCGCGTGCTCGTTGCTCATCAACCGCACTTCCGGTCCGCCCAGGAACATGTACTCGGCAACGAACGGTCCGTGAATGGTTGCCGGGGTTGTCGCGCCCACACCGCTCGTTCCGAAGTATCCGCGACCGTTAAACCCGACCCCCCACCTCCGGCTGAGCTCCCAGATAGCCCGTGCATCATAGCCGCCCAGGTTCGCTCCCTGGAACGTGTTCGGCCCCGCATCGAAGTGCGAGTAGGCCAGGCCGCCGTAAATCTCCCAGCGGTAGTTATATTTCACCCCCGCCAGCGGTGCCGGCGGCGGCAGGGTTGCACCCGGAGGCGGGCTGACTACCTGCGCATGACCCGCAGCCGCGAACAAACCCATCACAGCGGCCAGCGCCGCCACTCCCAGCCTGGAACTCCACGAACCCTTCAACCGGCGAATCCTCCAGCGCCTCCCGAAAGAGCCGCACCGCAAAATCTTTTCAGCGAACTTCCAGGATACCGCACCCGGGCGCATTCTGTCCCAGGGGCGCCGTTTTCCGATCGGGCGGCATGGCCGGGTCCTCTACATCCTGTACTCTGGGAATTGTGACGGAAGCTGCAAATCCTGCCGGGCGCAGTTTCGATTCTCTCGCCGCCATGATGGAAGCCTACGCCGAGCACGCCGTCCGGCTGGCCGCTGACGATCATGGGATGACCCTCGATTACACGCCGGAATCTGCAACGCGCCTTGAGACCGTGCTCGCTGCGCGCATTCCCGTCCCGGATGACGATCTGGAAGAAGCGACCCGCCTCTGGGGCGCCTATTTCGGCGAGCTTATCCGCCGCCATTATCCGGCAGAGTGGGTCATGAGCATCTATCCGGGGGCCGAATTCGCCATGCCCGCCCTGGATATCGGCGGCTCTCAGGTTTATCCTCTGCTGAAAATTTCCCGCCGCCTCACCATGGGTCCCGGTGAAGACCTCAGCGCCTTCTATGCCAGGGTTTCCGCAGCGCTCGAGACGCGCAGGCGGTAGTCACGGCACATCGCGGTGCGCCGGGCACTCCCCGCACTGGCAATGCCGCCGCAGGTATTCCCAGGAATAGATCCCGCTCGTGTGGCCGTCATTCCACTGGAAGCTGATGGCGTAATTGCCCACAGGGCTGGCCGACTTCGGTTTTGGCGGTTCCTGATACATGGGCAGCAGGGTAGCGGGTCGCGGCTTCGCCTCGCCGGGTTCGCGGCTCTGCGCTTCGCGCTCCTCGTGGCAGGTGGCGCATGGGCAGGCATTACGCAGCCACGCAAAGCTCCAGCGGCTGCGGTGCCCGTCCTTCCAGTCGATCTCCAGTCCCTCGCCGGTCGTCCGCAACACGCGGACCCTGGCCGGGCTCACCGCTTCCCGCGGCAATTCCGGCTCAGGCGCACGTTGCGCCTCCGCCGCGCTGACCAGACGTATCCCTTCGTGACTCATGCGCGATTCTCGCCGGACGCTGTTGCGCCGACCCGCCCTCAGCTGGCCCCTTCTCAGCTCCCCTACGCCGACTGCAGGAACGCAACCGACTGCAGGCTGGTCACCTCGAAGCGCTTGCGGCAGCGGATGTTCGTGCAGCCCACCAGATCGTCCTGGCGGACCATGTACGACTGCGCCTTCGCGAATCGCGCACGATCCCGCTCGTCGGCATGACGCGGCAAGGTCGCCTTCCGCGTCCTCACCAGCCACCGAAGCTGATACTCGC
Organism: Acidobacteriaceae bacterium; assembly: GCA_035505395.1. GTDB lineage: Bacteria > Acidobacteriota > Terriglobia > Terriglobales > Acidobacteriaceae > Palsa-343. The sequence goes on along the minus strand of DATJQW010000141.1, from coordinate 15,435 downwards.
CCGCCTGGCCGCAGTGCGGGCACGTAAGCGTATGAGTGCGCTGCTCCGATTTTTCGTCAAAAAACTCGCGTTCATCCATGGCCCGTAACTCCCATGCAAGTATTTCACATTGTCAGGACAGGGAAGTGCTACTTTGTAAAGCATCCGACGACCTGTGTCCGATCGGGCGAGCCAGGGCATGCAGAAGAAGCGTTCAAAAAAGAGGGTCTTTTCCACGATCAAGGCTGTGAAGGCCAACGCTCGCGAGCGCGTCGGCCAGCCGAAGCCCCAGCGCGTCCTGGCCGATGCTTCGCGAGGAGAGAAGCATAGCCGCAAGCACCCCCGGACCCTGCGCGAATTGCTCAGCGAGGAGCAGTAAAGCGAGGACGAATCGTATGCCGCAAGCCACCGGTATTGGCGGAGTCTTCCTCCGCGCCCGCGACCCCAAAGCCCTCTATGCCTGGTATCAGAAGCACCTCGGCCTGCCCATGGGCGAGGGCACCATCTCCATCCCCGCCGAACGCGAGCGAGCGGTTATCGCCTTCGCGTTTTTCTGTGAGAAGGACGCGTACTTCCCGACTTCGCAGCCGGCTATGCTCAACTTCCAGGTGGACCAGCTCGACGAGCTCCTCGACCAGCTCGCCGCCGCCGGCGTGGCCGTCGATCCCAAACGCGAAACCTGCGAGTACGGAAAATTCGGCTGGTTCACCGACCCCGAAGGCAATCGCGTCGAGTTGTGGCAGCCTGCCGCCGAGCCATCACAGCCCAATTCCTGACCTCAGCGTCGTGATGTCGCTTCGTCCGAGTAGAATTCGGCAATTTCGCGCGCATATTTCTGCGTGATCACCCGCCTCCGCAGTTTCATGCTCGGCGTCAGCTCGCCGGATTCGATGGTCCATTCGTCGACCACGAGGCGGAACCGCTTAATCGTCTCGAAGTTTGCCAGCGTGGCGTTCACCTCGTCGACGAGCGCCTGAAATTCCGAGTGCACATGCGGATTGACCGTCAGCTCCTCGCGATGAGCCGCGTGAATGTTGCGTGCCCTGGCCCACATTTCCAGGGCGGGGAAATTCGGCGCGATCAGCGCAGACGCAAATTTGTGCCGGTCCCCCACCAGCGCGGCATTCGCGACCAGAAAACTCGTCTTCAGCTTGTTCTCAATCGGCTGCGGAGCGATCAGCTTGCCGCCGGAGGTCTTGAGCAGCTCCTTCTTGCGGTCGGTAATGTGGAGGAATCCGTCCTCGTCGAGGTGGCCGATGTCGCCGGTGTGGAACCAGCCCTCGCTGTCGAAAGCCTCCGCGTCGCCGTTTCCCCTCCAGTACCCGGAAAAGACATTGGGCCCGCGCACCAGCAGCTCGCCGTCTTCCGCTATGCGGCATTCAACATTGGGAAGCGGTCGGCCGACCGACCCCATGCGATTCGCGTCTGGCGTGTTGATGGCGAGCACCGGCGATGTTTCAGTGAGGCCGTATCCTTCGAGGATGCGAATGCCCACTCCCGCAAACCAGGTTGCTGTGTCCAGCCCCAGCGGCGCGCCGCCGGCGATGAAGTAGCGCACGTGTCCGCCGAATCCCGCGCGAATTTTGCTGTAGACAATGGCATCGGCGAGTTTCCAGCCGATCGACGACGGCGTTTTGCCTGTCGCGACCTGCTCGGCGTGCGGCTTGCTCGTAGCGATGGCCCAGCCGAAGAGACGGCGCTTGATGCCGGACTCCGATGCTTTCTGCTCCGCGACCTGGCGGACCTTTTCGAAGACGCGCGGAACCGCCACAATGATTGTGGGTTGGATGTCGAGCATCGTCTGCGGCAGTTTGTCGAAAGCGGGACAATAGGCCACGGTGACGCTCTGCGCGTAGAGCGCGTAATCGAGATGGCGCGCGGTGATGTGGGAAAGCGGCAGGAACGAGATGCAGGAATCGCTGGGCAGGAATCCGAACTCCGCGGTCGAGTAGTTGACGTTGCTCGCAATATTGCCGTGCGTGAGGCGAACGCCCTTGGGATCGCCGGTGGTCCCTGAAGTATAGATCAGCGTGGCCAGATCGCCGGGCTGGATCTGCCGGGCCGTCGCGTCGAACTCGGGATCTCTCCTGGCGCCACACGCATCTGCGCCCGCAATCAGCGAGAAAAATGTCACCGCATCGGGCACATTTTCATCGTCCATGATCGCAATCTGCTCCAGTGGCGTGCTTGCCCGCACTGCGGCGATTTTGTCGTACTGAATGCGGGTGGAGACAAAGATGGCGCGCGAGCCCGAGTCGGCGAGCAGCGGCGCGATCTGCTCGGCCAGCAGCGTAGGGTAAATGGGAACGTCGACCACGCCCAGCGCGAGGCAGGCGTAATCGGCGATTGCCCACTCCCAGCGGTTCTCTGCCAGAATGGCGACCCGATCGCCTTTGCCGATCCCCCAGGAGCGCAGCGCGGCGGCAACCGCCCGGACCCGCTGGTAAACCTGCGCGGGCGAGAGCGGTTGCCATGCCCCGTTTGCATCCCGATACAGCATGGCGCGCTCGCGGCTGCTGTCCGCGAGCATGAAGAAGACGTCATTCAGCGTGGTAAGAGTGAGCACTGCGCGCAAGAGTAGCTGAGCCGCGACCCGGGCGCAAGATGAGTCGTTCTCACCCCTGCGCTGTCCCCTCCAGCCCCAGCACGGCCGCGTTTCGCTGCATCGCTGCGATGCAGAACCCGATGTGATCCTCGAGTGACACACCCAGTTCCCCGGCTCCCTTTACGATGTCGTCGCGATTGACTCCCCGCGCAAAGGCCTTGTCCTTCATCTTTTTCTTCACCCCGGCCACTTCCACGTCGTGAATCGACTTCGTTGGCTTCACCAGCGAGCACGCCGTCAGGAAACCCGCCAGCTCATCGCAGGCGAACAGTACCTTCGCCAGCTGCGAATCCCTTGCGACGCCGGAGTACTCCGCGTGGCCCAGGATCGCTGTCCGGATCTCCTCGGGCCATCCCTGCTCCGTCAGGATGGCGTTGCCTACAAACGGGTGCTCTTCCATCGACGGATGCTTCTCATAGTCGAAATCGTGCAACAGCGCCGTCGCGGACCACGCCTCCAGCAGCGCTTCGCGCTCTTCCCCAGCCAAACCATGCCCGGAAGCTTCACGCTCCGCGTACGCGCGCACACAGGTTTCCACGGCCAGCGCGTGCTTGATCAGACTAGGCGACTGCGTGTGTTCATTCAGGAGAGTCCAGGCGCGCTCGCGATTGAAGGCGGGGGATGCGGTCATCGGCTCGGTTCCTTTTTCGGGTAATCCTGGGTTTTCCTGGGTATTTTCGGAAGACTCACAGTTTCTACTTGACAAGGAGGATACCCCCACGGCAATGTATTTCCAAGGCCGACAGGTGCGCGAATACAATCGCGAGCCGGTCGCCCCGCATCGCTTGCTCTGGCGCTCTGCACAAATTATGGCAACCACCCTGGCAACCCTTGAGGCTCGCGAGGTTCTCCGTTGCGACTACTGTAGTCTGGTGCAATTCCGCACGTCGAATTCCCTGTGCAGGCGTTGCCACAAACCCCTCGAAATCGAAGAACCGGAACCCCTGGCTCCACAGCTGGTCAGCGTCGACGCGCCCATCGCTGAACAACGCGACGGCATCGACGTAGCGCGGGCGGTGCGCGAAGCCCGCCGGGACCGCAACCTGAGCCAGCGGCAACTGGCCGGAAGGATGCAGGTGCCGCGCACCTACATCTCGAAGATCGAAAACGGCAAGGCGGTGCCCACGCTTTCCTCGCTGGAGCGGCTGGCACAGGCTCTGGAGTTGGGTGTCTGCGATCTCCTCCGCGATGGCCAGAGCCGGCGCGCGTGTGAGACGGCGGCAATTATGGCCGATCCGTTTCTGGCCGAGATCGCGCAGCTGGCGGCGAGGCTGGACGGCTTCCAGCGCTCGATGTTCCTCAATCAGGTTAGGGAACTGGCCTGCGGGCGTCGTCGTCCCGCATAGCAGCGGGCCTCCGGAATCTGACGGCGGCGCCAGGGGAGCAGGGTGCGGGCCCGTGTGGGTCTGTATAATTCGGCAGAGGGGAAACACCTCGCGAGGTTCGCAGCGAGGCGCCCTGATCCGAGCAGGCACGCTGCGGCGAGGATGCCGCCCCTCGAAAGCCCTCTTTTGATCCGGCGGAGGGTCATCTGAAAGGAAGCGTTGTCACTCAATACCAGTCGAGTTCATGAGCTGCCCCCCGATGAGGCAGCCGTGTATCGCCGTCTTGATCCGGAGCGGATGCCACATCACGTTTCGATCATCATGGATGGAAACGGGCGCTGGGCGGGCCGGCGCAGTCTCCGTCGCTTCCTCGGGCATCAGCAGGGCGCCGAAGCCGTGCAGTACGTCGTCGAAACAGCGTCGCGCATCGGGCTTCCCTGGCTGACGCTTTACGCGTTCTCGCTGGAAAACAATCTGAAGCGGCCGCGCACCGAAGTGAATTTCCTCATGCGGCTCCTCAAGTCCTATCTGACCAACAATGTCAGACGCATGAACGACAACAACGTGCGCATCCGCTACATCGGCCGGACCGACGAACTCCCCGAGGAAGTTCGGGAGCGCATGCAATGGGCTGCCGATGCCACCCGGAACAACACGGGTACCACCCTGACTCTGGCGCTCAATTACGGAGCGCGATCGGAGCTGGTGGACGCATTTCGTGCCCTCAGCAGGGAAGTGCAGCGCAAAGGTCTCCGCCTGGAAGACATCGACGAAGCGGAGATCCACCGCCACCTCTATACCGCCTATATGCCGGACCCCGATCTTCTGATTCGCACTTCGGGCGAGATGCGCGTTTCGAATTTCCTGCTTTGGCAGATCGCCTACACCGAGATCTTCGTCACCGACCGGCTCTGGCCCGACTTCCGCGGCATTCACATGCTCGAGGCGATCGAAGATTACCAGCGGCGCGAGCGGCGCTATGGCGGCCTCAGCGACGGATCGGAATCTGACGACGTGGAAACTCTGCCCGCGAACCAGCTGGTTGCCGGGCGATAAAGGTCACGCGAACGGCGCATCGCACAAAGCGGTGCGCCGTTTTTCTGCGCGGCAGTTACTCCGGATTTCCTGCGCCTGGCGGCGCAATCCAAACCTGCTGCGGCGCCGTCACTTTCACGCCGGCGGCGCTGACCTTTACCTTCAGGTTCTCCACGCCGGCTTTTCCGCGCAGCGGCGCTGAGAATCCCAGCTCGTACTGGTTGCTGAGGCGGCGGCTGATGTCGTCGAAGTATGGCGTGAGGCTGACCGGATTGCCGACGCCGATCCAGTAAGAGATGCCGCCCGTCGCCTGGGTCACCTCTTCCAGCAAATTCTGTCCGGCATTGCTCTCATACCATGTCCGGTCTTCCGGCCCCGTGCTGCGCCAGTAGATGCTGTAGACGACCAGGTCGGCGCGAGCCGCGTCGCTCATCGCAGCCTGAACATAAGGATCTTCAGGATCGTAGTGCAGCTCATAGTAATCGACGCCATCCGTGATCATGACGACTTCGCGAAATGCGGAGCGATCGCCGGAGGGCCAGTGCTTCGCCAGGTCCGAGAGGCAGAAGTAAGGGCTCGCGTTCATCTCTGCCATGCCGGCGGGGAGGTGAACTTCTTTCGCCACTGCGGCGTGGTCGGTCGTTAGTGGCCCGGCCAGCGCGGCACGCCCGTACTCCATGTAGGCGACAGTGGCCTTCACATTGGGCGGCAGACCCTTTATAAAGTGAACGATATCGTCCATTTCGCGGCCCAGGCTGCCGCGGGCTCCGTTGTCAATCATCAGCACCAGCTCTACGGGGGCCTGGCCGGAATGCTCTGACTGCCAGCTCGTGATCTGCGCCTTTTTGCCGGCCGCCTCGGCCTGGACGCTCTGCTCGGAGACGTTCGACGGGGGTGCGTGTTCGTCTTTAGGCAGTATGGTGATGGTGGCCTCGCCCTGGCCCATGCCCTCATTCTGGGCCAGCACAGCAGGCGCGAATGCGAGCAGTCCCGAGATCACGATCGTGAGCGATTTGGTGCGGTTCTTCATGTGTTTCCCTTTCTGGTGATGCCTGTGAACTTGGGCATCGGCCGGTTGGCCCGGGCATAGGCCCGGAAAGAGTGCGCCAACAGCGGCAAAGTCTTGCCGTTCAAAGTATTAGATGAGCGAGAGGGGGGAATTGTCACCGCTCGCGATGCTCGTGTCTGCTGGAATGCGGGTCAATTTCCATGCTTCCGGGCGAATGGCGGGAGCCGGAGCCAACCAGTAAGATCAATCGTGATGCGACGAGATGGGGATTTCACAGCACAGCGCTGGATGATGCTGCGCCGGAAGATGGCAGAGACAAACATAGGGGCCCTGCTGGTGACGCATCTGCCGGATGTCCGCTGGCTCTGCGGGTTCACAGGGTCGAATGCGGCTCTGGCGGTGACACCGAAACGCGCTGTCCTGTTCACCGACGGCCGTTACACGACCCAGGCGCGCGAGGAGACGCGCGGGGCGCGGATCTCCATTGCAAAGCACTCAGCGCTTAAGGAAGCCTGCGCGCTGCTGGCTGAACGCGCGCGGCGCGCAGCCTTCGATCCGCAGCATACAACGGTGGCCGAGCTCGATCTGATGCGATCCGTGAAGCGCGGTTTCTTCGTGCCCTTGCCGTCGCCTCTGATTGCCACGCTGCGCCTAGTCAAGGATGCCGGCGAACTGATTCGGACGGAGCGCGCCGCGGAGCTTGGCTGTTCTCTGTTTCAGGAAATCGTCCCGCGGATGCGCAGCGGCATGACAGAAATTGCCCTCGCCGCCGAGCTGGAGTTCCTGGCGCGCGGAATGGGCGCGGAGGGCATGTCGTTCGAAACGATCGTCGCGTCCGGCCCACGGTCGGCGCTTCCGCACGGGCACGCCACCACCGCGCGGCTGCCGCGCAACGGATTCGTGACGCTGGACTTCGGTGTTATCCTCAATGGTTATTGCTCCGATATGACCCGCACTGTGCACATGGGCCGTGCGAGCCGTGAGGAGCGAGCCGCGTACGATGCGGTGCTGCAGGCGCAAACGGCGGCCGTGGATGCGGTTCGGCCTGGCGTGGCCTGCGGCGAAGTGGATGAAGCTGCGCGCAGCGTGCTGCGCAAAGCCGGATTGGCCCGGTACTTCACGCATTCCACCGGGCATGGCGTCGGGCTGGAGATTCATGAGCAACCGCGCGTGGCGGCAAGGCAGGAAGCGCGCCTGGTCCCGGGCATGGTGATCACGATCGAGCCCGGCATTTATCTGCCGGGGAGGTTCGGCATTCGGATCGAGGACATGGTAGCGGTGACACCCAGCGGAGCCCGGGTGCTGACACAGGTTACGAAGGACTGGATGGAGATCGACGCGGGTGAAGACCGCACGAGAGCGAAACGATGAATGCGCAGGATTTGAAGGAACTGAAGGAACTCGTCGAGTTCCTGAAAGACAACAAAATCGGTGAATTTGCCGTCGAGCGCGGCGATCTGAAGGTCCGCATCAAATTCGCGGACGAAGGCGGCGCCGATGTAGCCGGACTGGCGCGGCTGCTGGCCGCTCAGGGATCGTCGCAGGCTCCGGCCGCTCACGCGGTCTTATCCTCAGTTCACGCGGGCGCCGCGCCCGCAGCGTCGGAAGCGGCTGCCGAACCTGCGGATGATGAATCGCTGCATATCGTGAAGTCGCCTATCGTGGGCACATTTTACGAATCGCCGTCACCCGGCTCACCGGCCTTCGTCAAGATCGGCGATCGCATCGAGGCCGGACAGGTGCTGTGTATCGTCGAGGCGATGAAGCTCATGAACGAGATTGAAAGCGACGCCACCGGGGAAGTGGTCAAGCGGCTCGTCCAGAACGGCCAGCCCGTCGAATACGGCCAGCAACTGTTTGCGTTGCGGGTTTCTTAACTATGCGCAAGGTCCTGATCGCCAATCGCGGCGAAATCGCGCTGCGCGTGATTTGCGCCTGCAAGGAAATGGGCATTCGCACGGTTGCCATCTACAGCGAGGCCGACCGCCACGCCCTGCATGTTCGTTTTGCCGACGAGGCCATCTGCATCGGGCCGCCGCGCTCCGCGGAAAGTTACCTGAATGTTCCCGCCGTCATCAGCGCCGCTGAGATCGCCGACGTGGACGCCATTCATCCCGGCTACGGGCTGCTGAGCGAGAACGCGAATTTTGCGGAAGTCTGCCGCGCTTCAAACATCAAGTTCATCGGGCCTCCGCCCGAGGTCACTCGGCTTATGGGAGAGAAAGAAAAGGCCCGCCAGGCAATGAAGAAGGCAAAAGTGCCCATTCTCCCCGGTTCCGAAGGAGTGATCCAGAGCGAAGGCGAAGCCCTGGAGTGGGCCGAAACCGTCGGATACCCGGTGATCCTGAAAGCCTCGGCCGGAGGCGGCGGACGCGGCATGCGTGTGGTGCGTGCCCCTGAGGAACTCCCCGGCCTCTTCAATGCCGCCCAGAGCGAAGCCGCAAATGCCTTTGGCAACGGCGATCTGTACATGGAAAAGTTCATCGAGCGCCCGCGCCACATCGAATTTCAGATCCTGGCCGACGAGCACGGAACCGCCATGTCCCTGGGCGAGCGAGAGTGCTCGATTCAGCGCCGCCATCAGAAGCTGATTGAGGAGGCGCCTTCGCTCCAGGTCACCCCCAGGATGCGCGAGGACATCGCGCGCACCCTCAAGCGCTCCCTCGAAGCCGTTGGCTACCAGAATGCGGGGACCATCGAGTTCCTCATGGATGAAGACGGTAAGCTGTACTTCATCGAGATGAATACCCGCATCCAGGTCGAGCATCCCGTGACCGAGATGATCACCGGCATCGATCTGGTCAAGGCGCAGTTGCGCATTGCCTTGGGCGAAAAGATCACCAGCATCGTGCCGGAGACCATCCCCATGCGTGGTCACGCCATCGAGTGTCGCGTGAATGCCGAGCACCCGGAGAAGTTCACACCTTCGGCGGGAAAGATCACTGCCTTCAATGTGCCCGGTGGCAACGGCATTCGCGTGGATACGGCTCAGTACGCCGAAGGGGTGGTGCCACCCTACTACGACTCACTCATCGCCAAGCTGATCGCCCACGGCGCCGACCGCGAAGAGTCCATGGCGCGCATGCGCCGCGCGCTGGAGATGTTCATCGTCGAGGGCATCCATACCACCATCCCGCTCCACCAGCGCATTTTCCAGGACGACGAATTCCGCCGCGGCCGCTTCGATACCAAGTTCATGGAGCGCTTCTTCGAGCGCGAACGCGAGCGCAAGGAAGCCGAACTGGGCGGAACCTAAGCGCTTGCCAGCAAAGCCGCGTTTGTGCTGGATCACCCCAATCACCAGAGGACAGGATGAGCTGGAAGGCTAAATGCGGTAAATTCGTCTCCGGCCATGCGCCGCGAGCCTGGCTCGCGCTCCAGATCGCCCGACGGGATCGCCATTTTGAGCCCGAGTACTGGCTGTTGCCCCGCCTCACCCGCCGCGACGCGAATTCCGTCGATGTGGGCGGCAATGCCGGTCAATACGCCTACTACCTCTCGCGTCTCACCCGCGCCGTCCACGTCTTCGAACCGAATCCTATCTGTCTGGCGCAGCTGGCCCGCGTGCGGCGCGGCAACATGATCGTCCACGATGTGGCCCTTTCCGACCATCACGGCGAAGCGACAATGCGCTTCGACCCGAACAATACCGGCGTCGGCACGATTGAAGGCGCCAACCGCCTCGACAGGAATCCGGGCATAACGAGCGTTGTCGAGCGCCGGGTGAAGATCTGTCCACTCGACGATCTGCACCTTGAAAACGTCGCCTTCATCAAAATCGATGTCGAAGGGCACGAGCCCTCAGTGCTGCGCGGGGCCGTGAATCTTATCGGGCGCGACAAGCCTGTTCTGCTTATCGAAATCGAGCGCCGCCACAATTCGGTTGCCTTCAACCAGGTCGACGATCTGCTCGCGTCTGTCGGCTATAGGGCGTGGCGCCTTTCCCAGGGTGTGCTTATTCCGGTGCGCGGCGATGAAATCGACCGGCTTCAGCCATTGCCGCTGACGCAAGGTCAGGAGTACGTGAATAACTTCATCTTCCTTCCCGCCGAACGACTGCCTTCTTTCAGCGGGCTGACGAATTACCCTTAGCTGCGCGGCGAATTCTCGCGACTCCGGCGCCGAGCTTCCCCCGCGACTCCTCCGCTCCTGTAAAATTTGCGGTTGTCCCCGGCCCGAATCTGCGTTTTGGAGAGTTGTCCCGATGCCCCGCTTTTCTCGCTCTGCCGCGGCAATCAGTGCCGTCCTCGCAATAGCCGCCTTCACCTGCGCCTCCGCACAGAATTCCGCTGGCCCTGAGCCGGCACCCATGCCCCCGCCCATCGCGGCCCCCGCCGACACCCCGTATCCCGGTGTCATTGACCTTACCGCCAATCTCACGAACACCACCGATCGCGTCATCACCGTTCATGAGACTGTCCCCGTGCGTTCCGGCGCCCTCACACTTCTCTATCCGGAGTGGCTCCCGGGCGACCACGCGCCCGAAGGCCCCATCCAGGATCTCGGCGGCCTCGTCATCACGGCCAACGGCCAGCGCATTCCCTGGGTCCGCGACCGGGTCAACATGTACGCATTTCACGTGGACGTGCCGGAGGGCGTGACCGCGCTTGATGTGGATTTCGACTACCTGTCTGCGATTCGCCCGCAGGATGGCCGCGTGGAGATGACGACGGTGATGGCCGACCTTCCCTGGAACTCAGTCGTGCTCTATCCTGCCGGCCATTTCTCTCGCGACATTCACGTTCGCCCCACCGCCATTCTTCCAGCGGACTGGAAGTACGCTACAGCGCTCGAGACCGACGCGCAGGACGGCAGCACCGTTCACTTTAAGGAAACGACGCTGAACACGCTGGTGGATTCACCGCTGACCACCGGGCTCAATTACCGTCGCGTGGATCTCTCCACCGGCCCCGATAACCAGGTTTTCCTTGATGTCTTTGCCGATGAGCCGAAAGATCTCGACATCACTCCCGAGGAGCTGCAGGTTCACAAAAACCTCGCCATTCAGGCGCAGAAGCTTTTCGCTTCGCACCATTACAACCACTACGATTTTCTCTTTACCCTGAGCGACACGCTGGGTGGGGAAGGACTCGAACATCACCAGTCGAGCGAAGACGGCACGCGCGCCGACTACTTCACCAACTGGCCCGCGCAGGCCCGCGAAGTCGATCTCCTCGCCCACGAGTACACCCACTCCTGGAATGGCAAATTCCGCCGTCCCAACGATCTCTGGACCCCCAATTTCAACGTCCCCATGCGCAACGATCTGCTCTGGGTGTATGAAGGCCTCACCCAATACTGGGGCTACGTGCTCAGTGCGCGTTCCGGCATGCGTTCGGCGGACGACACCCGCGACCTGATCGCTGGCATCGCCGCCGATTACGAAGCCAGCCCGGGCCGCGACTGGCGCCCACTGGTCGACACCACCAATCAGGAGATCCTTTCCGAGCGCCGCCCCGTCAGCTGGGTCAGCTTCCAGCGCGATGAAGACTATTACGAGGAAGGCCTGCTCATCTGGCTCGATGTTGACACGAAGATCCGCGAGCTCAGCAACGGCAGTAAGTCCCTCGACGACTTCGCGAAGGAGTTCTACGGCATCGACAACGGGAGCTTCGTCACCCGCACTTACGACTTCAACGACATTGTCGCCGCGCTGAACAAGGTGCAGCCCTACGACTGGGATACTTTTCTCCGCGACCGCGTCTACAACCTGCATCCGGAAGTGCCGGAAGGTGGATTTACTCAGGGCGGCTACAAGCTCGTTTACAACGACACGCCGCCGAGCTATGTGAAGCACGCCGGCCCTTCACGCTTTGGAGCCAGCTTCGCGACCTCTCTGGGATTCAGCGTCGGCCGCGACGGCATGATCGGCGGGGTCAACTGGGACAGCCCGGCGTTTAAGGCCGGTTTCGCACCGGGGATGCAGATTCTCGCCGTTAACGGCAATGCTTTCGCCGGCGCCGATTCCATCGGCGTTCTGAAAGATGCAATTGTGGCCGCAGAAAAAAGCCCCGATCCGATCCATCTGATCGTGAAGAAGGGCGATCGCGTCGTGACCATCGACATGAATTACCATGACGGCCTGCGCTACCCGCATCTCGAGCGCGTCGGCGGTACTCCCGACCGCCTCGACGACATTCTGGCCCCGGTGAAATAGCAGGAGACTGCTGGTCGGCAAGTCGGCGGGATGAGGCGATGAACCCGCTGACTTGCTGGCTCACGAACCCGGTGCTTTACCGCTGCGCGACACTCTCCAGCAGTTCAAAAAACTCCGGAAACGAAATCGCCGCCGCCTCCGCGCCACGGATCAGAGTCTCCCCGCTCGCCCGCAGCGCCGCAACCGAAAACGCCATGGCGATCCGGTGATCCCCACCCGCATCGATCTCCGCCCCATGCAACTCCTGTCCGCCGGGAACATCCAGTCCGTCCTCGAACTCCTCAACCTCCGCTCCCATCGCGCGCAGGTTCGCCGCCACCAGCGCGATCCGGTCCGACTCCTTCACGCGCAGTTCTTTCGCATCGCGGATGCGAATGCCGGTCTTCGTGTACGCTCCAATCGCTGCCAGCACCGGCAGCTCGTCGATCAGCTGCGCCGACAATGCCCCGGAAATGGTCGTACCCGTCAGTTCCTGCGCCGGAGCGTTCACCTGAACCGTTCCCACCAGCTCTCCATGCTTTTCCTCGAGATTCAGCACGCCGATGTGTGCACCAAGCGCAGTCAGCACGTCGAGAAGCGTGGCGCGCGTGGGGTTCAGTCCCAGGGAGTCGAAAATCAGATTGGATCCAGGAAAGAGCGCCGCCGCGCATAGAAAGAACGCCGCCGAGGAGATGTCGCCGGGAACGGCAGCTTCGATTCCGTGCAGCGTCTGCCCTCCCGCGATGGAGACTGCATCGATGGACCGCTGAACCTCAGCCCCGAAAGCCCGCAGCGCCAGCTCGCCGTGATCGCGCGTGCGCACGGCTTCGCGCACCGTCGTCGTTCCCCTCGCCTGCAGCCCCGCGAAGAGCAGCGCCGTCTTCACCTGTGCACTCGGGATCGGCGTCGTGTAGTCGATTCCCATCAGCGCAGTCCCCTCTACGGTGACCGGCGCGTGGCCGTCCACAAGCTCGATGCGCGCCCCCATCTGCGCCAGCGGCTTGCGAATCCTCTCCATGGGGCGGCGGCTCAGCGATGCGTCCCCCACGAGCGTGAAGCGTCCGGATTGCGCTGCCAGCAGCCCCGACATCATGCGCATCGTCGAACCGGAGTTACCGCAGTCGAGCGGCGTCGCCGGGGAGCGGAAATGCCCGCCCGTTCCCGTGATCTCAACGGTTCCGTCGCTACCGCGCGAGACCCGCGCCCCGAGCCCCTCAACGCAGGCGAGAGAGGACGCGCAGTCGGCCCCGGTAGAGAAATTGGTGAGCCTGGTAACTCCCTCGGCGAGGCCGCCCAGCATGGCGTAGCGATGCGAGATGCTCTTATCGCCGGGCAGCCGCAGGCTGCCTTCTATGTTGCGAGCCGGAGAAATAACGCGTTCATTAGCGGTAGCAGCCTGCAATCGACACTCCGAGAAAAGGGGATACATCTATCGTACTGGACGTTCGAGCGCCGGAATCGCGAGAACCGTTCAACGCCGCCCGGACGGCCAGTCCCCTGGACAGCAGGTCCTTGATTTCCACGCGACCCCTGTGCGAGCCTCGGATCAAAGTGAATCCTGAAGTTACTGCGTTGTTTGCCGAGGAGTATCGCGCGCTGCGACCGCGCGCGCCGATGCCTCCCATCGAAGTCCGCTTCCGCCGCTTCACCTCTCTCAACACCACCATCCGCCTGCGCGAAGGCTGTATTCGCGTCAGCCTCTCTGATCTGCTCGAAGGAGCATCGGAGACTGTGCTCCGTGCCATCGCGCACATTCTGCTTGCCAAGCTCTACCGCAGGCCCATCGACGCGAGCCACGCTCTGCGCTATCGCCGCTTCACCACCAGCGAGTCCGTGGTCCGCCAAAGCGAGCGCATCCGGCAGACTCGCGGGCGCAAAAAGATCCTGACCGCGCAGGGCCGGCACTACGATCTCGACGAAGTCTTTGAGTCTCTCAACCGGAAGTTCTTTCACGGCCTCATGGGGCGCCCCCTGCTCACCTGGAGCGAAGTCACCGCGCGCCGCCTCCTCGGCCATTACGACGCCGCCCACAACACCATCATGGTCAGCCGCGTCTTCGATCGCCGCGATACCCCGCGCTACGCCATCGAATACCTGATGTACCACGAGATGCTGCACCTCAGGCACCCCGTGAAGCACCGCAATGGCCGCCGCTGCGTCCACTCTCGTGCCTTCCAGGAAGACGAAAGACTCTTTCCGGATCTGGAGCGAGCCAAGGCCTACCTGAAGACGCTGTGATCGGCGTTACTTCGGCTCCGGGAACTCAATGTGCGATCCCGCATAGATCCGCTGCTCCGCTGCCTTGTAGTCTCCCGGCTGCGCCGTCATGATGTTCGGCACAAACGTCTGCGGATTCCTGTCGTAGAGCGGAAACCATGTGCTCTGCACCTGCACCATAATCCGATGCCCCTCCAGGAACACGTGATCCGCCGCGTGCAGGCTGAACTTGTATTCCTCAGGCCTGTTCGCGGGAATCGCTTCCGGCTGCTCGAAGCTCACGCGATACCGCCCGCGAAAAATCTCATCCGCGATCATCAGCTCGTATCCGTCGGGATCCGCATGGAAGTAGGGATCGACCGCCGGATCGATGCGCGTGCAATGACCGCAAGCTTCCGGATGATCCGGGAACACGTCAATCAGCTTCACCACCCAGTCGCTGTCGGTCCCCGACGTCGACGCAATCAGATCCGCGATCACGTTCCCCGTCACCGTCACGTCGTGGTCGAGCGGCGCCGTCTCAAACGTCGCCACGTCTTTGCGGCCGGCATACGGACGCTGGTCCTGCACCAGCCATGTGTACCAGTGCGAGTCCGGCGCATATGTCGCCTCAATCGGGCGCATCCGATACGGTACCGGATTCGCCGGATCCGATGTGTACGCCTTGTATGCGTGCAGATCCGCAGGCCTGTCAAAGCTGAGGGATCCGTCAGGGTCCAGATACAGATCGCGATCCACCACGTTCTTCGGCGGCCACTGGCTGTAGTGCATCCACCGATCCGTTCCCGTCTGGAAGGTCGCCGTATTCGACAGCGTGAACCCTGGCTGATCCTTCAGGTAATACGCGAAGAACGGCGCTTCAATCTGTTTCCGGAACTCATCGCTCACCGGCTCGCCGAAATCGAGTGGGCCCAGGTGCCGTGTGGTCTGCACCCATCCTCCGTGCCGCCAGGGTCCCAGCACCATGTAGACCCGATGTATCGGGTCCGCCGGCTCATTGTGCTTCTCCAGCACCGCGTACTCTTCCTGCGGACCCCACAAATCCTCCTGGTCCCACCAGCCGCCAACCTCCAGCGTGGGCACGGCCACCGTCGTCAGGTGATATTCAACGGCCCGTGCCCGCCAGAAA
>DATJQW010000140.1:0-11186 GCA_035505395.1 Acidobacteriaceae bacterium | reverse complement strand
GCTCCCTCACTCCACCACCCGACCCAGCGTCAGCTGCGCATTGTCCGTTTCGATCAGCACTCCCTGCGTCCCGTCCACCAGATACACCGTGAACTCGTTCGCGCTGCCGCGATCCTTCGGCGTGAACCCCGCCAGCGTCCCCGCAAACACTCCATTTGCCGCCGGCGTCACGCTCCCCGCAATCGCAAAATCCGCCGCGCCGTTCCCGTTGTCGGCGAACCCGCTCACCGTATCCGCATCGCTCGCCGCCGTCACCGTCAGCGGCCCAATCACCGGACCCGGATCCAACTCCTCAATCGCCTGATCGGTCGCGAACTCCGTCGCGCTCAGCCCGTAATTCCCGCTGAACGTCCCCGCCCCGAACGTCCCCGCCTGCTGCTCAAAAATCTGCCCGGTAAACACATCGTCCTGGTCGCTCGAGAGCACGAACCCGTTCCCATCCCCGGTCAGGTACGCGTGGATCGTGTACGTCCCGCCCGCTCCGTTCTGTACGTTGGTCAGCGTCGCCCGCCCCGTCGCGTCCACCGTGTACGAACCGGTGAATGAAACCGGCGTCTGCCCCGCCGCGCTCCCGCTCAGATCATTCCAGCTCAGCGTTCCCGGCAGGTCTCCGCCCGCGCCCAGCGTGAACAGGCCCGCCATCTGCAGCGTCCCCTTCTCGTCCGGGCCCTGCGCGCCGAAGACGTAGCTCGTGCCCGCCACCGATGCCGCCGTGAATTGCCCCGTGTTCGCGCCCTGCCCCAGCGCCGTTCCGCCCAGCGCGCCCTCGAAATTGTTGCCGATCTGGTCTTCCGTCTCGATCAGCCGCATCTGCTTCGCGTCGATCGTGTACGCAGCCAGATACACCGGCGGCAGCGTCGACCCATTGCCCGGCTCCAGCTGGATCACCACCCGCCCAAACGCATCCGGCGCGCTCACCGTGCTCGAGCCCACCGCGTTCTCAGTCCCCTCGGTATCGGCCGTCGTATATGTGCCGTCCACCACATCCAGAACGCTGCCCGCCCCGGAGATTGCCCCTGCGCTGTCGAAGTTCAGGATCCCCCCAATCCAAGCCGATTGCTGATACCCGTCTCCGCCCGTCAACTGCAGCGCGAATCCGCCGCTCGGCGCCGCCGTGCTCGTCTGCAGATCGAGCGTCGCGCTCATCGGCGATCCGTCCACCGCAGCCACAAACCCCTGTCCGTTCGCGCTCGGCGTTCCATTCAGCGTCTCCACCCCGGCGTTGGTCGCATTCAGCGTGATCTGCAAATTCCCGTCGTACGTCGTCCCGTAACTCCCGCCCGTAATCGGCTCGAAATCGGTATATGCGTTCGTAAAGTCGTTTGCATCGGACTCGTAATACACCGAATCCTGCTCGCCTCCGGTCACCGTCCCGTTCTGCGCCGTGAAGACCCCGGTGACGAAGCTCGACGCGTAGCCGCCCGCGCCCGACAGCTGAAAGACATACGTTCCATTGGCCAGATTCGGCCCCGCCGGCACAATCGCAATCTGCGTCGACGCCGACTTGGTCGGGTCCGTCACCGACGTCACCGTCACGGTTACATTTCCCTCCGCCGGCACCGCTGCCGGCGCGGTGTAGGTCGTCTGCTGTTCGCTGGTCGTCGTCGTCGCGCTGAACGATCCGCACGCCGGCGCCGCGCAGCTCACGCTCCACGTCACCTGCGGATTCGCCGAAACGTCGTTCGTGATCCCCGCGCTCAGCAGAAATGTCGACCCCACCTGCATCGATGCCGGCGGCGTCGCGAAAAACGTCACCGCGATCGGCAGAGGCGGCGTAATCGTAATCGTCGTGGATACAGAAAGCTTCGTGTCCGCCACCGAGGTTGCCGTCACCGTCACGGTCGCGCCCGACGGCACTGCCGAAGGCGCCGTGTAGTCGATCGCTCCGCCTTCGTCGCTGGGGCTCAGCGTGCCGCACCCTCCCGCGCTCGCGCAGCTCACCGAGTACGTCACCGCCGTGTTCTCCCCGCTCCCGGAGTCCTGCGGATAAATCGCCGCCGCGTCCAGCGTCGCCGACGCATCGATCGCCAGCGATGTCGGCGGCGTCGCCACAAAGATCACCGAGGTCGGTTCAACGGTTGTCGAACCTCCGCCTGTCGAACCTCCGCCCGTCGAACCGAGCCCGCCCCCGCTGCAGCCCGCCAGTCCCATCGCCAGTCCCGCCCCGGCCAGCAAACAACCAGCCTTCCGTCCCCGCATCGCGTCCCGTCCTGTCTGTTCCGATACAGAGACGAACGAAGTCCGCATTTAGGCGCGACTATTTTTCTCCGCCGCGCCCAAAGCCCCGCAACACCACTGCAGCTTCCGGGTTCCATTGATTGGCGAATCGCAAACAGGGCGCCCATTCGCATTGAAACCCACTGAACAGGCCACCGGTAGTTTCTGATCGCTGATCGCAACAGAAGGGTGGCCCATTCAAGCCCTCTGTTGGCTTGAGTGGGGATGTAAGATCCAGACAGCAGCTTCTGATCACTGACAACTGATCACTACATCGGCTTCCACGTCACATCCACGCCCACCGGAATCTCATTGTGTATGGGCACCGTCAGAAACGACGGCCGGTCGATCTTGAAATCCGAACACGTCGCCGGAATCGTCCCCTTGATCTCCACCTCGTCCCCCTGCTGGATCCGCTGGAACGGCACGTCCTGGTAGTGCGCCGTCTGTCCCGCGAACTGCACCTCCAGGTTCAGGTGCAGCGTTGGCGCGTTCAGCTCCGATTGCGGCATCTCGGTCCGGACAATCACCATCGGAAGCTGCGCCCCCCGCACCGTCTCGATCATGTGCAGGTCGCGGTTGCTGTCTCCCGAGCTGAAGGTGTTCAGCGGCACCGCGATCAGGAAATCGCACGTCCCGTTGTTACAAATTCCCTTGCCTTTCGCCGCATGGCTCGTCCCCGCAACCTCGTGCATCGGATGGGTAATGTGCCACGTGATCGACGACTGCGTCAGAACCCACTGGTTCTGCGCCTGCGCGGAAAATGAAGCCGCCGCCAGCAGCAGCGCGACTGCGAATTTCATCGCTTCTCCCAGAACTTCAGATGGATCGGCCACGACACCGCGACGATCGCTGCCGCGTACGCGCCTACCGTGGTGATGGCCACGTACTGGTGCGCCGACGCGATGCCGTGTATCTTCTCGCCCTTGTCTTCCTGGCTCAGCGCCATCCCGCCCAGAATCGGCGTCAGAATCATTCCCGGCCCGTGAATCCACACCAGGTCCCGGTGCAGCCGGATCGCCCCCTTCGGCTTCACCCCCGGAATCTTCGGCGCCACAATCGCGTAGTACGCCGTCGCCCCGTACATCGCCGCCGTCAGCGAGCCCAGCGCAGCATGCAGATCCACGCCCGCCGAGCTGGGCTCAGTCACCGTCCCTCCGCCCGTTTTGCTGTGCTTCTGCGTCGCGCCGCCCGACACCGCCACCGTGGCGATCATCGGCGCCAGCGTAATCAGCCCCAGCGTCTGGTGCACCTTCAGGTCGTGCGTCCGCTTGTTCAGCTTCGCCTGCAGCGCCGCATTCGCCTGCGTCTGCTGCGGAGTGAATCCCAGCCCCTGCAGCGACAATCCATTGTTCGGCTGCTGCTGATTCGGCGCGGTCTGCTGTTTCTGCTGCTGCGGCTGAGCACTCTGCGTCTGATTTTGTCCATCGCCCGGCATCGGAGCATCCGGCAAATCCAGCGCTGCCGCGGCAATCAGCGACGAGCTGGCCGGCTCGGCATTCTGGCTTGTCTGGAGATGAGGGGAAGATTGCCCCCGCGGCAGAAGCGGGAAGAAAAGCAAACAGCAAAGTACAAAACCAGGTCCCGGCACGGCACGGTCCTTCCTGCAGGAAGCGTTGCTGCTTCCCGAAATCGATCGACGGTTCACAGCATCGCACGCCGCCCCGCGTCGTGTCGACCAGCCCTTCGGAGTTAGACTCGTACCGCACCCCAATGTATGGCTCCGCCAACTTCTGCCACCGAGGGTCCGCTCGTGAAATCGTCCCGCATCGCTGTTCTTCTCCTCTGCTCGCTCCTCATTCCCATCGCGCTCCGCGCCGACGTCCGCCTGCCCCACGTCCTCAGCGACCACGCCGTTCTCCAGCGCGATCGCCCCATCCACATCTGGGGATGGGCCGCTCCCGGCGCGCATCTCACCGTGCGCTTTCACGCCCAGACCGTTGCTTCCATCGCTGACGATCTCGGCCACTTCAGCGCCTGGCTCGCGCCCGAATCCGCAGGCGGACCCTACTCGCTCACCGTCAGCGGCGACGGCCCGGCGATCACCCTCAACGACCTCCTCGTCGGCGACGTCTGGCTCGCCTCCGGACAATCGAATATGCAGATGCCTCTCAGCGGATTTCCCGGCATGTCCGAGGTTCAGGATTCTCAGCAGGAGATCGCCCACGCCAACAATCCGCAGCTGCGCCTGCTCGTTGTTCCCATCAAAAGTTCCGATGTTCCCGAGAACGATCAGCCCGCCGGCTGGACCCTCTGCACGCCGCAAACTGCCGCTGACTTCTCCGCCGCCGCTTACTTCTTCGGACGCGAAATCGCCGCCCGCGAAAACGTCCCTGTCGGCCTCATCGACACCACCTGGGGCGGCACGCCCGCCGACGCGTGGGTTTCGCTCGACACCCTCGGCGCCAACCCCGACCTGCTGCCCGCCTTCGCCGCCCGCGCCACCTTCGCCGACCAGCAGGCCGACCTGCCCGCCATCGAGGCCCGCGAAGATCGCGAGGCCGCCGCTGCCAAAGCCGCCGGCCAGCCCGCGCCGCCGCGTCCCTGGCATCCTGACCCGGTCTCCTGGGTTCCCGCCGCGCTTTACAACGGCATGATCGCGCCGCTCACCCCGCTCGAAATTCGCGGCTTCCTCTGGTACCAGGGCGAGACCAACGCCTCCGACGACCGCGCGCCGTACTACCACACGCTCTTCTCCGCCCTCATCGGCGACTGGCGCAGCCACTTCGCCCAGGGCGATCTCCCGTTTCTCTTTGTGCAGATTGCCAGCTACGGGCCGGGCGGCGGCAGCTGGGCCATGGTCCGCGACGCGCAGCGCCGCACCCTCGAGCTCGCCAACACCGGCATGGCCGTCACCCTCGACATCGGCTCGCGCGACAACGTCCACCCCTCCGACAAGCAGGACGTCGGCCATCGCCTCGCTCTCATCGCGCGCCACATGGTCTACGGCGAAAACATTGCGTATGCCTCGCCGCTCTTTCTCGAGGCCACCAGCGAAATCGAGCCCGACGGCACGCCCGCCATGCGCGTCTGGTTCTCAAATGCCCAGGGACTCACCTCGCACGGCGCGCCCATCGACGCCTTTGAGATCGCCGGCGCCGATCATCACTTTGTCTCCGCGCAGGCTCGCATCGACGGCGAGACGGTCATCGTCTCCTCGTCTTCCGTCGCGCAGCCTGTCTACGTGCGCTACGCGTGGAAGGGTTACGTCACGAACAATCTCTTCAACGCCGCCGGCCTGCCCGCCTCGACGTTTACTTCAGAGCCCGTCCCCACCGAATGAGTCACACCCTCCGGCCTCTTCTCAATGCCGTCACTGGCAACAGGAGACTAAGGACTGGCAACTGGCGCCCGGCGACTTACCACTGGGGACTTACAACTGGGGACTGGGGACTGGCAACCGGGGACTGGCAACTGACTAACGGCTGGCCACTCGCAGCCCCTCCACCATCTCCTCCGCCTCCGCCATCCCCGCGCCGGTCTTCGCTGACACTTCCACGATCCTCATCCCCGGCCGCACCGTCAGAATGTTCCGCCGCGCCGCCTCGCAATCGAACTCCGCCGCCGCCGCCAGATCCATCTTCGTGATCATCGCCACGTCCGCGGTGTTGAAGATGGTCGGATACTTCAGCGGCTTGTCCTCGCCCTCCGTCGCCGACAGCAGCACCACCCGCATCTGCTCACCCAGGTCGTAGCTCGACGGGCACACCAGGTTCCCGACGTTTTCGATAAACAGATAATCCAGCTCCTCCAGCGCCCATCCCTCCAGCGCCGCCGCCACCATCTTCGCGTCCAGGTGGCACGCCGTCCCGGTGGTGATCTGCCGCACCTGCGGGCACGCGCGCCTCAGCCGCGCCGCGTCGTTCTCCGTCGCCAGATCGCCCACCAGCGCCGCAATCTGGTGCTTCGCCGCCATGCGCGCCATCAGCTTTTCCAGCAGCGTCGTCTTCCCCGATCCCGGGCTCGACACAAAGCTCACCACGCACACGCCCGCGAGTTCAAACCGCTCGCGCAGCGCCCGCGCCAGCACGTCATTCTCCTTCAGAATGTTCGCCCGCACCTCGATCAGCCGCGGCGTCATGTCTCCATCTCCATCGATCGCAGTTCCAGCTCCCGCCCCGTCAAAATCTCCTGCTCCGGCGTCACGCATCGCGGACACGCAATCGAGAACATCTCCGCCTCATGCGTCTCCCCGCACTGCGAACACCGCACCAGCAGCGGCACAGGCTCGATCTCGAGCGTCGTCTCCGCAAACGCCGTTCCCGCGCGCGCAATCTCCCACGCAAAGCGCAGAGCCTCGCAGTCCACGCCGGCCAGCGCGCCGATCCGCACCTGCACCGCCAGCACTTTGCCGCCGTGCTTCGCGGCCTGCTGCTCCATCTGCTCCATCATGCTCAGCGCAATCGACAATTCATGCATTCCGTCGCCCACATCGTAGTTATATTTCGCTGTCTCTGCGCTCTCTGTGTCCTCTGTGGTGAAATCCGCAGATCAACTCAGCAAATCCTCGGCAGCTGCTCCCCAAACAGCACGTCCACCACCCGCGTTCCGCCCACGCCGGTCTTCATCAGCACCATCCCCGCGTGCTGCTCCACGACTTCGCCGATCATGCTCGCGTCCGCGCCCAGCGGATGCGCCCGCATCGCCGCGAGCACCCGCTCCGCAATCTCCGCCGCGACCACCGCAACCAGTTTCCCCTCGTTCGCCACGTACAGCGGATCGAGCCCCAGCATCTCGCACGCCCCTCGCACCGCATCGCGCACCGGAATCGCGCTCTCCTTCAGCATCATCCCCACCCGCGACCGCGCCGCAATCTCGTTCAGCACCGTGGCCACGCCGCCGCGCGTCGGATCGCGCATCACCCGCAGCCCCTCCACCATTCCGGCATCTTCCGCCGTGCCGATTATCGCGTCCACCAGCCCGTTCAGCGCCGCGCAGTCGCTCTCCAGCGCCGTCTCGAACTCGAGGCCCTCCCGCTGCGACAGGATCGTGATCCCGTGATCGCCGATGAACCCGCTCAGCAGCACCTTGTCTCCCGGCCGCGCGCGATCCGCCGAGAGCTGCGTGCCCCGCTCCACCACGCCAATCCCCGTCGTGGTGATGAACACCTTGTCGCCCTTGCCGCGATTCACCACCTTGGTGTCGCCCGTCACCAGCTGCACGCCCGCGTCCGCCGCTGCGCGCGCCATCGAATCCACCACGCGCTCCAGCTCTGCCGTCGGCAGTCCCTCTTCCAGGATGAACGCCGCCGCCAGATACAGCGGCCGCGCGCCGCCGACGGCGAGATCGTTCACCGTCCCGTTCACCGCCAGCGTCCCGATATCGCCGCCCGGAAAAAAGATCGGCGTCACCACAAACGAATCCGTCGTGAACGCCAGCTTCGCGCCGCCAATCTCCACCAGCGCCTGGTCGTCCATCCTTTCCAGCGTCGCGTTCCTGAACCGGCTGACAAAGACCTTCTCGATCAGCTCCGCCGACAGCTTCCCGCCGCTCCCATGCCCCAGCACGATCTGCGCATGATCGAACACCGGCAGCGGGCACGTCCCAAACGCCCCCGGCTTCGTCTCTTCGCGCTCATCAACCTTCGTGCTCATTCCGTCTCCAGCCGTCCTTACCGAGGCCTCATTCTTCCGGCAAGCCTGGTTGCTTTGAAGGGGCACGGCTTCAGCCGTGCCATCACCGCCGCAGTTGAGACCCGGCTTTAGCCGCTGAGGGACGTCTTGCTCCCATCGCCGACCGTCACCAGATCCGACTCCTTCAGATGCCTCCCATACGCGTAGTACGCCGCGCACGCGCCTTCCGCCGAAACCATCGTCGCCCCCAGCGGATGCTGCGGCGTGCACAGCGTCCCAAACGCCGGGCAATCATGCGGTTTTTTGATTCCCTGCAAAATCTGCCCCGCAATGCACACTTCCGGCTCTTGTGTATCAATCCCAGTTACTTGAAATCGCCGCTCCGCATCGAACTCGCGAAACTCCTCGCGCAGCTGGAACCCGCTCTGCGGAATCGTCCCCACTCCTCGCCATTTCCGGTCGCTCACTTCAAACACCTTCGCGATCAGCTCCTGTGCCGGCCGATTTCCACCCCGCGCCAGCACCCGCGAATACTGATTCTCCACCTCGCCGCGCCCCTGCTCCAGCTGTTCCACCACCATCAGCACGCCTTCCAGAATGTCCAGCGGCTCGAATCCTGTAACAACGATCGGCACATGAAAGCGCGCCGCCAGCGGCTCGTAATCCGTGTACCCCACCACCGCGCACACATGTCCCGGCCCCAGAAATCCCTGCACGCGATTCTGCGGCGACGACAGCACCGCCTCAATCGCCGGGGGCACCAGCACGTGCGACACCAGCAGCGACACGTTCCCGAGCCCCATTTCCCGTGCCTGCCACGCCAGCATCGCATTCGCGGGAGCCGTCGTCTCAAACCCGATCGCGAAAAATACTACCTGCTTCTCCGGGTTCGCCTTCGCAATCTTCAGACAGTCCAGCGGCGAATACACCACCCGCACATCGCCGCCCTGTGACTGGATGCTGAACAGATCCCCGTCCGACCCCGGCACCCGCAGCATGTCGCCGAACGAGCAGAAGATCGTCTCCGGCCGCCGCGCAATCGCGTGCGCCTTGTCGATCATCTCCAGCGGCGTCACGCACACCGGGCAGCCCGGCCCGTGCACCAGCTCGATCCCCTTCGGCAGCAGATGGTCGATCCCGTTCTTCACGATCGAATGCGTCTGCCCGCCGCAGACCTCCATAATCACCCAGGCCCGCGTCTGCGCCCGCCGGATGCGCTCCACCAGCCTGGCCGCGATGTCCCCGTCGCGATATTCGTCGAGGTATTTCATCGCGCGCCTCCTGACCCCTCCGTCACCTCCGGGATCTCCAGCTCGCCCAGCGCGTCAATCTCGGCCAGCGCCTCATACGTCCGCCGTGCCTCGTCCTCGTCCACGCGGCTGATGGCGAACCCCACGTGCACCAGCACGTATTCGCCCACCTGCGTCTCCGGAACGTAATCGAGGCACGCCTCGCGCGTCACCCCGCCAAACTGCACCCGCGCCATGCGCATCCCGTCCTGCGCGCGAATCTCCACCACTTTGCCGGGAATCGCCAGACACATAGATCAGCCCCCTCGCTGCATCGGCTGTTGGTTTTTCAGCATGCGGGGATCGGACGCCCTCATGATAGCCCCGGCGCAATGCAGCCTGCGTGTGACATCCATCACACCCCAGTCCCAAGTCCCCAGTTGTCAGTCCCCAGTAGACAGTAGACGGTGCCCAGTGGATCTCCACCCCACCCAAGCCAACGGAGGGCTTGAGTGGGCCACCCGCCGGCGAGCAGTTGCTGGGGACTGGAAACTGGGGACCATCAACTTGGGACAGGAAGATTGGGACTGGCCACTATCAACCGGGGACTGGGGACTGACAACTGGGGACCGAGGACTCACAACTGGGGACTGGAAACTGGCGACTCACTGGCGACCGGGGACTGTCGACTGAATCCCGATCACTGATTACTGATCACCGCGAAGCATTCCACCCCTTCGCCCGCTCCACCGCATCCCGCCAGCGCGCGTACTTCTGCTCCATCGCCGCCCGCTCCGCCTTTGCCTCGAACACCGCGCCCTCGCGTGTCCGCGCAATCTCCTCCACGCTACCCCAGAACCCCGTCGCGAGCCCCGCCAGATACGCCGCGCCCAGCGCTGTCGACTCCAGCACCGCCGGCCGTCGCACCGGAATCCCCAGCAGATCCGCCTGGAACTGCATCAGCATGTCGTTCGCCGCCGCGCCGCCGTCCACGCGCAGCTCCCGGCACGGAATCCCCGTGTCCCGATCCATCGCCCGCAGCACGTCCGCCACCTGGAAGGCGATGCTCTCAATCGCCGCCCGCGCAATATGCCCAATCTGCGTATCCCGCCCGATCCCGATCATCATCCCCGCCGCGTACGGATCCCAGTGCGGCGCGCCCAGCCCCGTAAACGCCGGCACCAGCACCACGCCGCCCGCGTCCGCCACGCCCGCCGCCACGCCCTCCACGTCCGGCGACGCCGCGATAAACCGCAGGTTGTCCCTCAGCCACTGCACCACCGCGCCGCCGATAAAGATGCTCCCCTCCAGCGCGTACCGCGGCTTCCGCGCCGGGCTGCACGCCAGCGTCGTCACCAGCCGCTGCTCCGAGAGCCGGAAGCCGTCCCCGATGTTTTCCAGCAGGAAACATCCCGTCCCGTACGTGCACTTCGCCTCGCCCGGCCGCACGCATAGCTGCCCAAACAGCGCCGCCTGCTGATCCCCCGCGATCCCCGCAATCTCCGCGCCCGCCGGACCCAGCGGCGTCGTCACCCGCCCCACCGTCTCGCTCGACCAGCACACCTCCGGCAGCACCTTCCGCGGAATCCCGAAGATCCGCAGCAGATCGTCGTCCCAGCGGTCCTCCACGATGTTGTAGAGCAGCGTCCGCGAAGCGTTGGTGCGGTCGGTGATGTGCCGCGTCCCGCCCGTCAGGTTCCACACCAGCCACGTGTCCACCGTCCCGAACGCGAGGCAGCCGCGCTCGGCCTGATCCCGCGCGCCCTCCACGTTGTCCAGGATCCATGCAATCTTCGTCGCCGAAAAATACGGATCGAGCAGCAGCCCCGTCTTCCGCCGCACCGTGTCTTCCACGCCCTCCTGGCGCAGCCGCTCGCACATCGGCGCCGTCCGCCGGTCCTGCCACACAATCGCGTTGTATACCGGCTTGCCCGTGCGCCGGTCCCACAGGATGGTGGTCTCGCGCTGGTTGGTGATGCCCAGCCCCGCCACGTTCGCCGGAGTCGTCCCCGCCTTCCCCAGCGCCTCCACCGCCGCGCTCAGCTGCGAGGTCAGAATCTCGAACGGCTCGTGCTCCACCCATCCCGCCTGGGGAAAAATCTGCGGAAACTCCCGCTGCCCCACCCCCGCCACCCGTCCCTGCTGGTCAAACAGGATCGCCCGCGAG
>DATJQW010000139.1:0-25140 GCA_035505395.1 Acidobacteriaceae bacterium | reverse complement strand
CAAGGAGTACACGATCGGGGTCAAGGCCCTGAGCCGGGCAGAGGATTTTGACCCCAAAGTCGATCCCATTGTCCGCGTCCAGACGCATCGGCTTCGGCAAAAGCTCAGAGACTATTACGACCACGAGGGACGCCAGGACCCCATCCTCATCGGGATCCCCAAGGGCCATTACCTGCCGGTCTTCGGCGCGAAGATTCAGACGGAAGTGCCGGCGGCAGTCATCCCCCATGTGGCCGCGCCGCCGGCAAAATCGGCACTGAAGGGCAGGACAGCGAGGGTGCTTGTCGCGGTGGCTCTGCTTCTTTGTGTGGCCGGAGCCGGCATGTGGAGCGTCCGCCGATGGTCCCGCGCTGCTGTTCGGCCCCCGGGCGCATCCTCGGCGATCGACAGATTCTGGGGGCCGTTCTTCGCGGACAACTCTTCTCTGGTGATTTACAGCAATGCTCTCTTTATCGGCGACTCCACTCATGGACTGCGCTATGCGCCTCCGGGCATCACCTCCCGGCCGGGCAGATCGGACTTCGTCGACACCTACACGGGAATCGGCGAACTCAACAGCGTCTACGAACTTACGCGACTCTTTGACGGCCATCGCGCGAGCTTCACGCTGAAGCGGAGCCTGCTGGTCACCTGGGACGAAGCGAGGCAAAGAAATCTGATCTTCATCGGGTCGGTCGCGGAGAATCCTGCACTGCGCGTGATGCCGGGCAATATGGATTTCACGCTCAAGGCCGGGAAGGGTTTCTCAGGAATCGTGAACCACAATCCGCGTCCGGGCGAACTCGCTCTTTATTCCCGGCCGGAGCATCCGCTGACCAGGGATTATGCCATCGTGGCCCTGCTGCCGGGGCTGGAGCCGGGCCGGAGGATTCTGGTCTTCAGTGGATTGATGACCCTCGGAACCGAAGCCGCGGTCGAGTTCGCGTGCCGCCCCGATGGTCTGGAGCAGCTTTTGCGCAGGGCCGCGGGTCCCGGCGGAGTCATTCGTCCCTTCGAAGCCGTCATAGAAACAACGGTTGGAGGCGACGTTCCGATTGAGAGCAAGCTGATTGCAATTCACGTGCACTAATCGCCATCGTGGCTGAGGACGGCAATCCGCTTTTGTGTCCGGCCGAACCAGCCTGGCCTCGCGCGGAGACGTGAGGCTGCCTGATCCTGAAACATGCTGTCATGAACCGGCTGAATTGGCTCTTAAAACATGTCCTTTAGCTTTGGATCCGGAAACGCGATCATGGTCGTACCGGGAGTGCCAGGCTGCACCAGAAACGGCGCGGCCGAGGCGTATCCCAGATCCTTGCCGGTCATATACGGGGCGTAAAACATGACATGCGGAGGGACATGGGCGGTTTGGCCGTCGGAAGTGGGGCCGAGACGATTGTCGCTCGACAGCATATAGAGCAGCCCCGGTTTAGCGGGCGCTCTGAAGCGGCCCTTCCTGTATCCATCGGCAATGTCCGCTCTGATCTCCGCTTCGGAAACACCCTTTGAGCGGAGCTCTTCGCCGTACAGATAAGCGAGCAATGTGGTTCTGCTGCCTTCGGGGTCCCAGCACATAGGCTCGATCGTGGTTTCTGCCGGATTCACGAAGTGGCGATCAACCAGACAGCTGACGCCGTTCGTGCCCTGGCGGGCTATCTCGAAACCGGCGGGACCGAGGACATAAACAGTCGCGTTCTTTGCAACTTCCTGGGGCGCTGCGCTCAGGGCGATGGAGATTTGCTCGTCGCGCGGCATGGAGGCGTCCATGACCTTCGGCAGGTCCTGAAATGGAACCTGGGCGTGGGCAACTCCAGCGAGAACGCCGATGGACAGACCACGCGTAAGAATCGTCACCAACCGTCCTGAAAATCTCATATTCGCACCTCTTCGCTGTCGCAATGCGGGTGTACTTTCAGGAAACATACGCGCAGCGTGTCGACGCCGAACGGGCCGTTCTGCAACAGGAGGGTTTTTTGCGGCGAGGCGAGGGTTCCGTGCGGCGGACGGAGGCCGCGCAATCCTTCCGGTGGGCTAGAATACGGCTCGTGCTGGGGCGCGACGATTCTGGTTTTCCCACCTTCTGGACTATCCAGATTGCCGGATGGGTTTGCTTTTATCTGTGGGGGACCATCTCGCTGCTTCCATTGATTCATCAACCCGGAGCGCTGCTCGCCAACAACCTTTATTTCATCTTCCTGTTTTTTGCCAGCTCATTGCTGCGCCCGGTTTGCCGGTCTCTGGCAGACCGGCCTTACTCGTGGATTGCTCTGGAAGTGCGCGCTTTTCTCTGGTCGTTGTTGGGCGGAGTCATCGCCGGCTACGTAATCGACCGGTTGGCGTCTCTTCACCTGCCATTCAGCTGGGCCGACTTGATCCCTACGGTGGTCCGTTCCACCTTCGTTCTCTTCGTATGGTGCAGCCTGTACTTCAGCATCAAGCTGTGGCAGCAGTCGATGCGGGAACGGGAGAGCCTGTTGCGCGCGGATGCAGAAGCGCGCGACGCGCGGCTCAGCGCTCTGCGATATCAGCTGAATCCACATTTTCTGTTTAACTCGCTCAATGCGGTGTCGACGCTGGTTCTCGAGGACAATCCTCCCGCCGCAACGCGCATGCTGGCGCAGATCGGGGAGTTCCTGAGAACGATTCTGGACAGCAAAGCCGGCCCGGAGACGCCGCTTTCTGACGAGATCACCTTCAGTGAGCAATATCTGGCGATTGAGAAGACCAGACTCGGATCGCGGCTGCGAGTGGACATGGCCATTTCTCCGGAGACGCTGGACGCGCTTGTTCCCAGTATGCTGTTGCAGCCGCTGATCGAGAATGCCGTGCGGCACGGCGTCGCGGCGTCAGTAGAAGGCGGGACGATTCGCATCGAGAGCAGGCTTGAGGGCACGCACCTGAAGATCGGAGTGACAAATTCGGGGCCCGGCAACGCTCGACCTGCACAGCCTAATGAGTCTGCACAGGGAATCGGGATCAGCAATACGGCAGAACGTCTGAAGACGCTCTATGGCGCCGACCACAAATTCACGATGCGATGGCCAGAAAGCGGCGGTTGCGAGGTCACGGTGGAGCTGCCTTTCAGGAAGAGCGCGCAAACGCAAAGGGAGGCAGTGTGCGGGCGCTGATTGTCGACGATGAGCGACTGGCTCGTCGCGGTGTCGTGCTCAGGCTGCGCAAGTTTAAGGACATCGAGATCGTCGGCGAATGCGCCGACGGCTTATCCGCGGTGAAGAAAATCGTCGATCTTGCGCCGGATATTGTGTTCCTCGATGTTCAGATGCCCGGCATGGACGGATTCGAGGTTCTTCACGCTTTGCCAAAAGAGAGCCTGCCCCACGTCATCTTCCTCACAGCTTATGAACAGCATGCTTTGCGCGCATTTGAATTTCACGCCGTGGACTACCTGCTTAAGCCCGTGGATGACGAACGGTTCGCGGCGGCCGTAGACCGAGCTCGGAGGCTGGGCGATTCAGCCTTGAGAACCCGAATGACGGAGCGGATTCTGCAGATGCTCGGACGGGATTCCGGGAGATACACATCGCGCTTCGTCGTTCGCAGCGGTTCGCGTATCAGGATTGTGCATGCAGAGGACACAGAGTGGATCGGTGCGGCCGGAGACTACTCGGAACTGCACGTTCGCGGATCCTCGCATCTTGTCCGCGAGACCATGAATGCGCTGGAACAGAAGCTCGATCCGGAACGATTTCTGCGCGTCCACCGATCCCGAATCGTGCAGACCGCGTGCATCGTGGAGCTGACCGCCTTTGACAACCGGGAGTATCTGATCAGGCTGACCGATGGGTCACAGCACCGATCGAGCCGGACCTACGCCGATAAACTCCATCAATGGCTGAACAGAGGGCAGGCGCATTGAGATTCGCCGATGGCGGCGTATGCCGGCTCGCAGGGGCCTGAAGCGGATGTGAAGGAACGCACACGGGCGGCAAATGGTGCGATGGAATGTACAGCGGCGGATGTGCGGCGGCGGCGTTCCTGTATACTACGCGCCGAACAGTCGGCAATCCTGCGAGAGGCGATCAACAAGAGAATGCGAAGGTCGTGGGCAGTTTATGGCGTGTTGATTCTATCCGGCGTAATGGCATCAACCCTGGGCGCGAGGGCGCAGGTGGGCCCCAACCTTTATGCGGGGCTCAGGTGGCGTGACGTCGGACCTTTCCACGGCGGACGCATCGCCTCGGTGAGCGGTGTCATCGGCAATGCCGGCACTTTCTACATGGGCACTCCCCAGGGCGGCATCTGGAAGACCACCAGCGCCGGCGTGACCTGGTTCCCGATCTTCGATCAGGAGACGAGTGTGGACAGCATCGGCGCGATCCAGGTTGCTCCGTCGAATCCTGACATTATCTATGCAGGCGCAGGCGACCCCATTGGCGGCAGCCTCGGGAACGGCATGTGGAAGTCCACCGATGCCGGGAAAAGCTGGCAGCACATCGGCCTCGAGGATACGATGAAGATCGACAGAATCCTGGTCGATCCCGCCGATCCGAATCTGGTGATTGTGTCGGCTCTTGGCGACAGCCGCCGTCATGGCGGCGGCGTCTACCGCTCCACCGATGGCGGCCAGAGCTGGACCAATGTGCTGAAGCCCGCAGATTATGACGGCACGCGCGACCTGGAATACGCCTACGACGACCCGAGTGTGATGCTGGCCGCCACGCAGGGAACAGGCGGCTCCGGCTTCGGCGCCAACGAACACGGGAAGAAGAAGCCGCCGATGGTTTTCAAGTCCACGGACGAAGGCAAGACGTGGACCGAGATTAAAATTCCGCCATTTCCAGGCCGCGTAGCGGTGGCGATCGCGATGCACACCGATGGCGAGCGCATGTACATCGTGGGCAACAACATTGAAAACGGCTCGGGCCTGTACCGTTCAGACGACGGCGGCGCCACGTGGAAGCACATGGCGGGCAAGGATATCGGCATCAGCAACGGACAGGGCTCCTATAGCTGCGGCGTCTTCGTGGACTCGCAGAATCCGGACATTCTCTATACGGTCAGCACCGCGATGTACCGCTCGACCGATGGCGGCGTCACCTTTGAGCCCTTCAAGGGCGCACCGGGTGGTGAGGACTATCACAAGCTGTGGATCGATCCGACGAACGGCAGGCGGATGCTGGTCGGTTCCGACCAGGGCGCGAGCGTGACGCTCGACAACGGCAAAACCTGGAGCCTCTGGTACACCGAGCCCATCGCGCAGGTCTACCACGTGGCCACCGATAGCCGGTATCCGTATCACATCATCGCGGCCCAGCAGGACACCGGGGCGGTGATGATCAGCAGCCGCGGCAACTGGGGGCAGGTGAACTTTACGGACTGGAGCCCACTGCCATCCTCTGAATTTGGCGTTCTCACGCCCGATCCTCTGGACCCGAACATCATCTACGGGGTCGGTTATGGCCCCGGCGGCGGGGGCAGCGGCCTGATCAAAATCGATATGGCGACAGGGCAGTGGGAGAACGTCGCGCCCAACTTCGGCTCCGGGGACACCCGGTACACGGCCTACCGGGACTTCGAGAAAAAATTCGACACGGCCTTTGAGCCCGGGGCACTGTACGTCGCTTACCAATGCCTGCTGGTCTCGCGCGACGGTGCTCATTCATGGACGGCCGCCAGCCCGGACCTGACCACGGCCAAAGGCGCGCCCGAGGTGGCGTGCGGCAAGGAGCGTCCGCAGACGAAGTCCACCTCGGCCGGTACAGGGACTGCCGGCGCGGCTGCGGCGAAGGCTGCGGCCGGGGCAAAGGCTGCTTCAGGATCTGCGGCCACGGCTGCACCTGCAGCTGCAGGCGCAACGCCGCCACCCCCTCCGCCCTCAATCGCCGACTTTTCGATCTCCAGAATCAAACCGGGTGTGATCTGGACGGTGAGCACCAACGGCCAGATTTACAACACCATGGACCACGGCAAAATCTGGACCAACGTCAGCAACATTGCGGACGTGCCGCCCCACACCAACTTCAACACCATTGAAGCGGGCGATGACGTGGAGACCGCTTACGTGGCCGCCCGCATCGGCGGCGCGCGCGGCGAGACCGTGCCCGACAGCGAAGACTCGGATGTGCCGCTCATCTGGCGCACGGTGGACGGTGGCAAGACCTGGACCAAAATCGTCAACGGCCTGCCGAACGACGAGCGTACCGGAAGCTGGGTGAACAAGGTGCGCGCCGATCCTGGCCAGCCCGGGCTGTTGTTCGCCGGCACCGAGACCACCGTTTACGCCAGCTTCGACAACGGCGATCGTTGGCAGTCGCTGCAGCAGAACCTGCCCAGCAGTTCGATCCGCGACCTCGATGTGCATACCGATCACCACGAGAACGACCTGGTGATCGGCACCTACGGCCGCGGCTTCTGGGTTCTGGACGACATTACGCCGCTGCGCCAGATTGCTGCCGACACCCAGCACATCAGTTCCTCGCCTGTCTATTTCTTTCCGCCCGAGGATGCCATTCGCGCGCGTATCAACAGCAACTGGGATCAGCCCTTCTCGATCGAAATGCCTCATGCGGAGAACGCGCCGTATGGTGCGATCCTGGATTATTACCTCAGCCAGGAGCCCAGCGGGCCAATCCAGCTGCAGGTCTTCGATACGCAGGGGAACCTGGTTCGCACCATGTCGAGCACGCTGCCGCCGCCGATCGAAGGCCAGGAATACCCGCGCTACTGGCTGGCCACTCCTGAGTCGCGCGCCCTGAGCACCCATATCGGTCTGAATCGCGTGAACTGGAACCTGCAATATGACGACCCGCCGGCGCTGCGGCACGACCTTGAGAACCAGATGAACATGGTGGCGGGAGCTACCAATCCCGGACCGCATGGACCGCAGGTGATTCCGGGCGTGTTTACCCTGAAGCTCACCATCGACGGCCAGGTGTACACGCGCCAGGTCACGGTGGTGAACGATCCGCGGGTTGGCCAGAGTCCCCAGATGATGGCCGCGCTGCGCAGCCAGAACCAGCTCACGCAGCTGTCCCTCGAAGGCATGAAGCAGAGCTACGAAGGCCATGGGGAAGTGGACGCCGTGCAAAGTCAGCTTGCGGCCCTGATGCACGGCGACCTCCCGGCTGACGTCGCCACACAGGCAAAGGCACTCGATGCCAGCCTGACGAAGATTGGTGGTGTGGTGCCGCCCCCGGGAGAAGGATTCAGCCGCCCGGTGCCTCCTAAGCCTGGCGAGATGAAGTCGTTCTTTGACCTGAACAACGAATACAACACGATGGTCAGCATGATGCAGGTGGGACTGGACATGGCGCCCACTCCGACGCAAATCGACACCTGGGAGAACGACTGCAACAACTACAGCCGCACGCTGACTGCGTGGAAAAAGATGCAGCAACAACTGAGGGACTTCAACGCAGTGCTGGTCAGGGCCCAGCTCCACGAACTCACGCTGGCGCCGATGACTCTCACCGATGCGTCGTGCAGCTTTACCTCCGACATACACAGAAAGGCGGGCAGAGCGGCGGTTTCGCGATAGGGGCGGCCAGGAGGGCTGAGGCGCGGCCCGCTCTTTCATTATGGTTATCACATCTTGACAATCATAGGGAAAGAGCCATACGCTTGTCCCCATGAATGAGCAGAACACCGATGTGATCCAGGGCACGCTGGATCTTCTCATCCTGAAGACGCTGAGCCTCGAACCGATGCACGGCTTCGGTATCGCGCGCCGGGTGGAGCAGGTTTCGCGCGGCGTTTTCAAGGTCAACCCCGGATCTCTGCTCACGGCCCTGCAGCGTCTGGAGCGCGCCGGCTGGCTGGATTCGGAGTGGCGCAACACCGAGAATTCGCGACGCGCGAAGTTCTATACCCTCACGCGCGCGGGCAGAAAACAGCTGGACGTCGAGACAGCGGACTGGACCCGCCGCGCATCCGCAGTGGCCCGCCTTCTTCGGCAGGAGAGTTCGATATGACATGGTGGCGCCAGTTCAGCCGGGGCGTGGGCGGGTTGCTGCATCGGAGCGAACGGGACTCGGCGATCGACGACGAGGTTGAGCACTACTTCAGGGAAGCCGTCGAAGATTGGAGGAGGCGGGGCTTATCGGAAGAAGAGGCTCGCTGCGCGGTGCGCCTGGAGATGGGGAGCCAGCACGCCGCCGAGGAGCAGCTGCGTTCGTACGGATGGGAAGACGCCGTCAGGACATTCTTTTCGGACCTGCGCTTCGCCGCCCGTCAAATGCGTAGCAACCCGGGCTTTACCGCGATCAGTGCCATCACGCTGGCGCTGGGTATAGGCGCGAGCACGGCGATTTTCAGTGCGGTCAATCCGATCCTGTTCAAGCCTCTGCCCTATCCTCACCCGGGGCGGATTCTGATGATCTGGAACACGTGGCAGGGCGCTCGCTCCGAAATGGCTTTCGGCACGTGGCGCGAGCTCTCGCAACGCAGCCATTCGTTTGAGTCGACGGCGATCTTTGAACCGTGGCAGCCGGCGATGACCGGCGGCAGGGAACCGCAGCGTCTCGAAGGCCAAAGCGTGAGCGCGGGATTTTTCCGCGTGCTGGGAGTGGCTCCTGTGCTCGGCCGCGACTTCCGCACCGCGGACGAGGGTCCAAATAAGCCAGGAGTCGTCATTCTCAGCGACAAACTCTGGCGGCATCTCTTCGCGGCGGACCCGCGGATCCTCGGCCGTACGGTCAAACTCGATGGCGATCTTTACACCGTAATCGGCGTTTTGCCGCGCGGCTTTGAGGACGTACTTTCACCGTCCGCTGAGCTTTGGGCGCCGGACCAATATGATTCCTCTGAAATCACGCGCGAATTCAATACCTGGGAGTGGGGAAACCATCTGCGCATGGTGGGCCGGCTCAGACCCGGCGTCACACGCGCCGAGGCTGGATCGGAACTGGATCAGATCGCGCGTACCCCCTGGCCGCAGTTCCCACGGCCGCGCTGGGCCGCACTGCAACGCGGTTTAATCATCGATTCTCTCCAGGATGACATCGCGCATACGGTCAAACCCGCGCTGCTGGCGGTCTTCGGCGCGGTGCTGATTGTCTTAGCGATCGCCTGTGCCAATGTCACGAATCTTTTGATCGCACGCGGCGCGCACCGAACCGGCGAATTTGCTGTGCGAGGCGCGCTGGGCGCATCCAGGCTGCGCATCGCGCGCCAGCTGGTGACGGAGAGTCTGCTTCTCTCGTCCCTCGGAGGCGCACTCGGAATCGCCGCTGCCTGGGCCGGCGTGCGCGTGATCGTTGCGCTCAGCCCGGCGCAGCTGCCGCGGCTCGACGCCATTTCCTTCGATCCCGCCGCGTTTCTCTTCGGGTTTGTTCTCATCTCGCTCATTGGCCTCACCGCCGGTCTTTTCCCGGCGCTGCACATTTCCAGGAATGACCTCCAGTCGGGACTGCAGCAGGCTTCCCGGCGCACTACAGGCCGACATCTGTGGACGCGCCGCGCTCTTGCGGTCGCAGAGATTGCCATGGCTCTGATTCTGCTGGTCAGCGCCGGGCTGCTGCTGCGCAGCATGCAGCGGCTGCTCTCGGTCAGCCCGGGATTCAATCCGTCAAATCTGCTCACCATGCAGGTGGTTACTTCGGGACACAAATTCGACAATCTCGCTTCCGATCCGGGTGGGGGCGACCGCGTTCGGCGCCGCTTCTTCGCGCAGGCTCTGGATGCGGTTCGGCGGGTTCTCGGCGTCGAGAGCGCTGCATTCACCAGCCTGTTGCCGCTCAGTGACGATCCGCCGGTGGTGGGGCAATACGGAGCGCAATTTGCTGACCAGGATTCAGAAAGCGGATATAACGTTTTTCGTTATGCCGTCAGTCCGGACTATTGCGAGACGATGGGCATTCCCCTGATCAGCGGCCGCCTGCTCGACGAGCGAGATACCGCCGGCGCACCTCAGGCTGCGCTGATCAGCGAATCTCTGGCCAGACGCCACTTCGGGAGCCGAAATCCAATCGGCAGCCGCCTCCATGTGGGACCCAGAGACCGCCCATGGTACACCGTGGTCGGCGTGGTCGGCGATGTCAAGCAGACGTCTCTGTCTTTGGACGACGACGACGCGGTGTATTTGTCCACGGAGCAGACGTGGTTCGCAGACGACACGCTTTCGTTTGTCATCCGCACACACGGCAGTGCCGCGGCGCTGCTTCCGCAGGTGAAGTCCGCCATCTGGTCGGTGGACAAGAATCAGCCCATCGTGCGCGTACTGACCATGGATCGGATGGTGGCCATCACTGAGGCGCAACGGCGGTTCATCCTCATTCTTTTTGAAGCGTTCGGAGTTGTGGCTCTGCTGCTTGCAGCCGTTGGCCTGTATGGGGTTCTTTCGGGCGGCATCGCGGAACGGATGCACGAGATCGGCGTACGCATGGCGCTGGGTGCTTCACGGGGCGACATTCTGGCTCTGGCGTTCCGTGACGGCATGCAGGTTGTCCTCTGGGGCATGACGATCGGCGCGTGCGGCGCCCGGGCCGCCAGCCGGGGCATTACCTCGCTTCTCTTCGGCACCTCGACGCTCGATCCGGTTTCGTGGTTGGGCATGATCACGCTGCTAGCTGCGGTAGCTGCTGCGGCCTGCTGGGTTCCGGCATGGCGCGGCGCAAATGTCGACCCGGTATGCACGCTTCGGTCAGAGTGACTGAGGGCGGGGTTACAGCAATTTGCACGAGCTATTCGCGGAAAAGGGCCGGTGGTAACAGCGGTGGCTCTGGAATCGCCAGATCTGCGCCGACTGAGCGGGGCACCGCAACGAAATGGACGTGACAACGGCAGGTGCGGTAAGGGATGATGCGAGGCGTGGCGAAACAGCGAGGCGGAGGCAGGCCCAATCGACTGCGCGCGCCGTGGGTGGTTGCGCTGGCCATCGCGGCGGCGATCGTCCTGGTCGCGGCGGGTCCGTCGGTCGTCCGCGCGTGGCCGGCGAACAGCGGCCATGAAGCATTGCCACAGCTGGTGGACATTACCGGCGTAACCGGGATCCACTTCGATCATCTATCGGCGCCGGAGAAGCGTTACGTCGTGGAGTCGATGAGCGGCGGCGTGGCCCTGATTGACTACGATCGCGATGGCTATCCGGATATCTACTTCACCAACGCACCCAGCGTGGACATGGCGCTCCACGGCAAGCGGGCGAAGAGCGCGCTCTACCATAACAATCGCGACGGCACCTTTACCGATGTGACCGACAAGGCGGGGGTGGGCTATCCATGCTGGGCGATGGGCGCGGTGGTGGGTGACTACAACGGCGACGGCTGGCCCGATCTGCTGGTGACCTGCTTCGGCGGCGTGGTGCTCTACCGCAACAACGGGGACGGCACATTTACCGACGTAACCAAACAGGCCGGGCTCGCGGGTGGGGATGGCTGGGCGACGGGCGCGGCCTTCGGCGACTTCGATGGCGACGGCTGGCCGGACCTGTTCGTCTCACGCTACGTGGACCTGAACCTGCATGACCTGCCGCTCTTCGGCTCCATGCAGAACTGCCAGTATCGCGGCATCCAGGTGCAGTGCGGCCCGCGGGGGCTGAAAGGGCTGCCGGACTCGCTGTACCGCAACAACGGCGACGGAACCTTCAGCGACGTCTCGGAGCAGGCGGGCGTGGGCGATCCGGAGATGCGCTACGGGCTGACGGCGGTGTGGTCGGACTTCAGCGGCGACGGGCGGCTCGATCTTCTGGTGGCGAACGACGGCGAGCCCAATTACCTGTATAAGAACGACGGCAGGGGACACTTTACCGATGTGGCGCTCGATGCGGGCATTGCCGTCAACGCGGAAGGAGCGAGCCAGGCGAATATGGGCATTGCGCTCGGCGACTATCTGCACACGGGGAGGCTCTCGGTGCTGATCAGCCATTTCAGCGATGAATATGCGACGCTCTTTCGCAACGACGGCGGGATGAACTTCACCGATGTGTCGATCGAGGCCGGGCTGGTGCGCGCGACAAAGCCGACGGTGGGCTGGGGCGACGCGTTTCTCGATCTGAATAACGACGGGTGGCCGGACCTGATCATCGTGAACGGCCATGTGTACCCGCAGGTAGATACGCGCGACATCGGGACGCGTTATCGCGAGCCGAAGCTGGTCTTCCTGAACCAGCACGACGGCACCTTTCGCAACGTGAGCGATGAGGTGGGAGCGGCGGTGCGGATTCCGCAGGTGAGCCGCGGGCTGGCGGTGGGCGACCTATTCAACGACGGGCATCTCGAGATCGTGGTCGAGAACCTGGAGGGCCAGCCGATGATCCTGCGCGTGGAGGGAGGGCCGGCGAATCACTGGGTGAGCTTTGCCCTCGAGGGCTCCGGACACAATCGACTGGCGCTGAACGCACGGGTGCGCATCACGGCCGGCGATCTGGTGGAGATGGACGAAGTGCGCAGCGGCGGGAGCTATCTTTCGCAGAGCGATCTGCGGCTGCACTTCGGCCTGGGCGCGCACACTCGGATCGACAAGGCCGAGGTCTTCTGGCCTTCGGGCGAAAAAGAGACGCTGAGCGGTCTGGCGGCCGATCGCTACTACACGGTTCGCGAAGGGGTGGGTGTGGTTGCGTCGAAGGCGGCAGCGCCGTCACCCGCTCACGAATAACCAGCACCAGGCAGCAGCGACGTTCTTACTTCCGCGCCGACTCGCAGGCGACGCAGAGAACGCCGGTGATGCCTTTGTCCTGAGTAATGGTGAAGATGCGGTCGACCGCCGGCAGGGGTACGGATTCGATGTCGCCGCCGGGCCAGTGAATCACGAGCTTGTCGACGGTGGCGGCGGCGCCGAGGCCGAAGTGCACGCGCTGATCGCTGGAGGAGAGATAGCTGCCTCCGCTGAGAACGTCGCCGCGCTGGCGGATGCCTCCGGCGGTGAGATAGACGGTAGCACCAACGGCGTCGCGCGGGGATTTGGGACCGCCGACGAGTTTGAGCTCGACCCAGTGGTTGCGGTCGGGGTTGACGTTGCGCAGCAGGATGGCGTGGCCGGAGAGCGGATTGATGACGACATCGATCTTGCCGTCGTTGAAGAGGTCGCCGAAGGCCGCGCCCCGCGACGGAGCGACGACTGCGAGCCCGGTGTTTTCGACGGGCGGGACGAGCGTGAAGTGTTTGCCGTGGTCGTTGTGGAAGAGCAGCGGCCGCTCGGCAAAGGTCGTGCCCCAGTCGTAGCGATCGACGGCGGAGTAGACGTGGCCGTTGACCAGAAAGAGATCTTTCCAGCCGTCGTTGTCGTAGTCGATGAAACCGGCGCCCCAGCCGAGGAAGGGAATGGTGTCCTGGGCGATGCCCATCCGATAGCTGACGTCGGTGAAATTGGCATTTCCGTCGTTGTGGTAGAGGACGTCGTAGTCGTCGGAGAAATCGGTGACGAAGAGGCTGTCCCAGCCGGAGTTGTCGTAGTCGCCGGCGGCGAGGCCCATGCCGGCGATTTCGCGGCCATCCTCGTTGAGCGCGAAGCCGGAAGTGTAGCTCTCATCGGAGAACGTTCCGTTGCCCTTGTTGATGTAAAGGTAGTTGGGGGTGGAGTCGTCGGCGACAGCCAGATCGACTTTGCCATCGTTGTTGAGGTCAACGAAGACGCTGGAGAAACCGTAGAAGTGCGAGGGATCGCTGACTCCGGCTTTGACGCTGACGTCGGTGAAGGTTCCGTTGCCGTTGTTATGGAAGAGATGATCGGGCTCGCCCTCGAGACCGCGGGGACCGCACATGACGGGCTCGCCGCGGAAGGTGCAGGTAGCGGCGGAGACGGAGCTGGATCCGGGCACGGGCGGATGGGCGAAGTCGTAGTGGATGTAGCCGGGAACAAAGAGGTCGAGGAATCCGTCGCCGTCGTAATCGCCGAAGGTAGCGCCGGTGGACCAGTTGCCGAGGGTGACGCCAGCCTGTTCGGCGACGTCGGTGAAGGTGCCGTCGTGGTTGTTGCGGTAAAGGCGGTTCTTGCCGAAGTTGGTGACGTAGAGATCGGGCCAGCCGTCGTTGTTGTAATCGCCGACGGCGCAGCCGAATCCCCAGCGGTCGTTGGTGACGCCGGCCTGCTCGGCGACGTCGGTGAAGGTGCCGTCGTGATTGTTGCGGAAGAGCGCGGCGTGGGGCGGAGTAGTTTTCCCGGAGACGGCGTCGTAGGTAGATCCGTTGACGAGATAAATATCGAGCCAGCCATCGTTGTTGTAGTCGAGGAGGCAGACGCCGGATCCGTTGACGTCGATGATGTATTTCTGCTCGGGCGAGCCCATCACGTGAGACCACGAGGCGAGGCCGGACTTTTCAGAAGCGTCGACGAAGACCGCGGGACCGGATTTGACGAAACCGCCGGCGGTGATGGGGCGGTGTTCGGCGTCGAAGACGGCGGCGTGCGCCCCGCCGGTTGAACTGCCCCCGGAAGCCATGGGCTGCTGGCCCTGCTGCAGGGCCGAGACGGCGAAAGGAACGACAGAGGCCAACAGGACGGCAGCGGCCAGGCCGCGGGGTTTGAGCAACCGCATTCTCCTTCGGGGTGAGAATAGCAGAACTGCAGCTGCGGGAAGCCGCGCATCAGACGCCCCGCTGACGCCTGATTCTCAGCCGGTGCGGACGACTCCGGAAGCGGAGATGGAATATTCGCCGCCCTGGTAATGGAAACCTTCGAGGCGAGCGCCGGGATCGAAGGCAGCCAGCTTCGGCGCGGCGTGGAGTCCGCCATCGAGGTGCGGGGTGACGCCGAAGATCGACTCGATGACCATGTCGATGAAAGCTCCGCCGGAGATGGCGCACCAGTCCTCGATGAACGGGGCATCGTTCGAGGCCTTGTACGCGCCTCCCTGGAGCGGCGGCACCACCTGCTCGACGTAATGCGCCTGACCGATGGGACCCTGGTTGCCGGCCTTCGCCACCTCGGCCAGCCAGACGGCGATCCGCGCGGGATCGTCGACCTGGAAGAGCGCTTTGGCACACTCGGGCGGCCATGCCGTGTAGGCACCGAGGCAGCTGTGATCGGGGCGGACATTCCAGGTGGCGTCGGGATCGCCGCTGGCCAGGGCGCGCATCCATTTCTTCGAAGCCAGCTGGGACCAGAAGAAGTCTGCCATCTCACGCTTCTGGCTTTGAGAGAGGTCCTGGCCCATGTTGTCGAAGACGGCGAGAAAATCGTAACAGTGGCGGACTTCATTGAAGGCGCCATCGGGCTGGCCGCAGCGCCACCATCCTTTGCCCTTCACGTAGAGGACGTCGTTGATGCGCTGCGCGAGCGACGTTGCCTCGGCGCGGAGCTGGGCGGCCTGTTGCGTGCGTCCGCGCCGGTCGAGCAGGTCCGCGACAAAGCGCATGCCGGACACATTCCCGGCGTTCATGCCGGCGACCTCATGGATGTAGGTGCTGACGACTTCGAGTAGATTCTGAATGCTGCCGTAATCGGCGAGACCGTTCCTGCCCACAAGCTTTTTCCAGTAGGTTGCGTGATCGAGCAGGGAATCGAGCACGAGCCTGCCACCCACCTGCTTATCGAGCCACGCAAAATCGCCGGTGATGCGCAGATAATCCTGCGCGCAGCGGACGATGGCCATGTCGTTGACGGCATACCAGGGACCGACGGCTTCGCCGGAGATGTAGTCGGTAGCGAGATGCAGATGCATGTCGCGCTGGAACCAGACTTCCACCAGGTTGCGCAGCGGCAGCGGATCGAGAAGCGCGAGGCTCAGGCTGCTCAGGGAGGTGTCCCACGGGAAGCTGAGCGTGGGCAGCACGTGACCGCTGAGGGTGAGCAGCGTCGGTCCGTACGCGGAATCGGGAGAACGCCGGCGCGCGGTGAGCAGATTGCGAAATCCGTTCTGGTAGAGATTCCAGAGCGTCTCGCTGCTGGTTTGAAGGCGCGGCAGGTGGCCGGAGAAGTCGCTGTTCCCCGCGGTAAAGGCGGACTGGATCAGCTGCTCGAAGCGGCGCTCGTTTTGCGCTTCCAGCGCGGCGAAGCTCGACTGCATGCGGTCGTGGAGCGAATCGGATTCTGCGGAACCAGACGCGATCGCCGCGACAAAGTGCAACT
This sequence comes from Acidobacteriaceae bacterium, assembly GCA_035505395.1. Taxonomy (GTDB): domain Bacteria; phylum Acidobacteriota; class Terriglobia; order Terriglobales; family Acidobacteriaceae; genus Palsa-343. The sequence continues at coordinate 9,198 of DATJQW010000139.1, read as the reverse complement.
CGCGGCTCTCTCCAGGAGCCAGCGCCAGCCGGTAGGTGAGCACGTTGCCGACGACCAGGGAATCGGCCGGCGGATGGATCCCCTGCGAGCACGCGGCGGGTGAATGCTGCGCGGCAAAGGTCAGCCGTCCGTGCGCAGCATCCCACGAAACCCGGTTGTCGCCTTCTCCGGGAAGATTGGCCATCCACGCCGTCGTTTTGCGTGTGACCGCAGCGCGCATATCGAAGCCGATGGTCAGATTCGCGCTTTGCGCGCCCGTGTTGCGGAGCTCAATCTTCTGGAGAACCGCCCGCTGATCAGGCGGCAGGAACATCGTCGAGCGGAAGCGGATGGCATCCAGCGTCTGCTCTCGCACGACGCCATGAGGAAACCACTGATAGATGACCGCCTGTGCGGGATCGTCGGAGATGGCCGCGAGGCGGTCGTTCACAAGAAGTTCGCAGGTGGTGAGCAGGCCTGGGCTCCACGGAACGTCGGGCATGCCGCAGCAGACGTAGGGCGGAAAGGCCATGGCGTTGATGCCGGTGACTGACTTCACCGTCTGCGCGTAGCCCCAGTCGTTCATGGCGATGGGCAGATTGAAGAGTTCCATGAAGGTATGGGGCATGCGCACGCTGGCCAGTCCGCTCAGCGACGGCACCGGCGGCAGCGCGCGAGGCAGAGCGGGCAGGCTATGCGACTGCGCCGCTATGGCCGCCGCGCCGGCTGAGACCTTGAGAAAGCTGCGGCGATTCATCGGCAAAAACCTCCGGTGGAATGAGATTCGAATGGAGCGGTCGCATCAAAATCATAGAGCAAGGCTCAAGCGCCCAACTTTCAGGAATACGCGAAAAACCCCGGACCAGAGAGTGCCGTCGATGAGTCTCCGGGGTCACACGCGGAAGCTTCGACGCCTATCTGGAGCGGTGACATCTCATCGGTCGCGCCAGAGTCGAAGAGCGGCGCGATTCGTTTGCTGCGAAGCGAACATCAGAACGCACCGATATCGTTGGGAACGACCAGGTTCCCCTGCTAGCATCTGGTTCAGCCATGGAAAAACCTGGGAATGACAATCCAGAGGAAGATCGAGCGACAGAGCCGGCCAGCGCGATTGTCGGAATCGAGTGGCTCGCCGGCCGCATGAGCGGGTCACCGGTCCAGGAGAGCGCGAAGCGGCTCGCGGATCTGGATGGGATTTTCCAGGATGCAGCCGCTTACCGCCGCATGGACCAACAGCAGGAGATCTACCGGGTGCGCTGGTGGCCGGCCGCCGCTGCCGGCGAAGAGGGAGGTCTGATCTGGGGAGTGACGATCCTGCAGCCGGGCAAGGTCGGCGGAGAATATTTCATGACGCACGGCCACTTCCATGCAAACCGGACCCGCGCCGAGTACTACACGGTTGTGCAGGGAGCGGGGCTGCTGATGCGGATGGACGAGCAGCGCACGACGTGGGGTGAAGCCATGGCGCCGGGAACGCTGCATTACATTCAGGGACGGCACGCACACCGGGTGGTCAATGTCGGCGAGGAGCCGCTGATCTTCTGGGCCTGCTGGGGCAGTGACGCCGGCTACGACTACGCTACGATTCGCGAGCGCGGCTTCGGCGCACGTGTGATCGAACAGGACGGCCGTCCGAAGCTCGTGTCCTATGAATGAGAGACCGGCGGTGCGCTTCGATTCGGGTCTCGATATCACGCTGCGGCCCGGCGAACTGAGCTTTGACTACGGCCCGGGTGTGCTGGGTCCCGCCCCGGAGATGCGCCGTCTCGCGGACATTCGCCTCAGCCTGCGGGATCCGCAGTGCGACGGTCCCGATCCGGTCTATGGCATCGCCATGGACGTGTGCCGACGCGGCGACGAGGCTGATTTGAAGAGACGGTATCTGCTCTTCGGCGTGGTGGTCTACGCCAGCGGACGCCTGGGCGACGAGCCGGTGCGCAGCCAGGGACACACCCACGCGCCGGCGCCGCACAGCGGATGGTCGACGCCGGAGCTCTTCGAGATCTGGGAGGGGCGCGCGATCGTCTATGCGCAGGAATCTGCCGGGGACGATCCCGGCCGCTGCATCGCCGTAGAGGCCGGCCCGGGCGATCAGGTGGTGGTTCCGCCAGGCTGGGCGCACTCGGTGATCAACGCGGACGAGGGCGCGCCCATGGTCTTTGGTGCGTGGTGCGAGCGCCAGTATCGATTCCTCTACGACAATGTGCGTGCCCATGGCGGGCTGGCGTGGTATCCGTTGTTCCGCGGCGGCCGCGTCGAGTGGCAGGCGAACCCGCGCTACACAAAATCGCCGCTCCGGGTGGGGGGTCCGAGGCACTATCCGGAACTGGGGCTCGATGCAAGACTCTCGATTTACCGGCAGTATCAGCGGAATCCTGAAGCCGTGCAGTGGATCTCCGATCCGGCGCGGCTGGCTTCGCTGTGGGCCACGCTGGAGCCGTGAGGAAGAGGATGAAGCCGATCAATCGACGCACATTTCTGGCCGGCGGAAGCGCAGCCGGCGTACTCGGGAGCCTGGAGTGGCCGTCAACGGTGCGGGGCAGCGGCCTCGAGGCCGGTGCGGCGGCTTCCGGGGAGCGCGTCGATTTTCGGTACGCGCCCGCCGACTTCCAGTCGACCATCTGCTTTCCCGACGACCCCGAGAAGACTGTCCTGGGGAAACGCGGCGATCTGCGCTACGACTTCCCTGCGGACATCTTTGCCGGCATCGATCAGTTCGGCACGATTGTCGAGTTTGGGCTTGCCGGCATGGGCCAGGAGGTCTGGCACAGCCAGAATATGGAGAGCGTCGGCGTTCCCATCGTGCACACCACGCTCGAACGCGCCGCGGCGACGGTGGAGCTGATCGCCTTTGCCACGCGCCGCGAAGGCGAGGGGCGGGTCGACAACGTGCTGATGGAAATTCGACCGAAATCCGGCACGGTCGCCGCCGCGCCGCTGGTCCGCATTCGCTCGTGCCGGCAATACCGGCTGGCGGCCGGTTCGGGAGCCGTGTCCAGCATCTTTCGCGAGAACGAACAGACGCCGTGGATGATCTCGATTCCCGTGAATGCCTTTCCCAGTCGCGGCGATCTGGGATGGCGGCTCGACGAGGGCGGCTACGAGTTGTATCTGGAGCACGGCACAGCTACCGCCGCCCAGCCGCTGCGATATTTCTTCCGCTTTCCACAGCAGGGGAGCACGGGAAAGCCGGACACGACGATTTCTCCCGACGCGCTTCTTGATGAAGTCCGCAGCTGGTGGCGCCAGTGGCACGCCTTCGAGTCGCCCGTCGACTGGTCATTGCCCGGCGTGAACGGCGACTTCCTCAGCGCCTGCGCGCGCAACATCCAGCAGGCGCGGGAGGTGAAGGACGGCATGCTGGTCTTCGAGGTCGGCCCCACCGTTTATCGCGGCATGTGGATCGTCGACGGCAACTTCCTCCTGGAGGCCGCTCGCTACCTCGGTTACGACGACGCCGCGGACAAAGGACTGCTTTCGGAGTGGGATCACCAGGTCTCCACCGGGCAGATCATTGCTTCCGCGGGCAAAGAGCACTGGAAAGACACCGCCATCGCGATGTTTACGCTGGTGCGCGCCTGCGAGCTGAAACAGGACTGGAGTCTGCTCCGCGGTCTCGCACCGAAGGTCGGTCAGGCTGTCGATTTCCTCATCGGTCTGTGCGATCAGGCGCGTCAGGGGAACTCTCCCAACGGAAAGTACGGCATTTTGGCGCCGGGATTTCCCGATGGGGGCATCGGCGGCGTGTGCTACGACTTCAGCAACACGCTGTGGGCGCTGGCCGGGCTCCGCGCTGTCGCGCGCGCGAATGAGAGGCTGAATCTGCCCGATCTGAAGCGCGCCGCCGGCTTTTATCAGCAGCTGCGCGCGGCCTTCGATCGCGCCGCGAGCGATCAGATGGTCACCGACCCGCGCGGATTTTCGTATCTGCCCATCCTCATGCGCGAAGACCCGCTCATGCACCAGAACGGGTGGGATCGTCCGCGCCCGCAGACGGCGCAGTGGGCTCTGTCGCAGACCATCTTTCCCGGCGAAGTTTTCCGCCGCGACGATCCGGTGGTGCGCGGGCACATTGCGCTGATGCAGGCCTGCACCCAGGAGGACATCCCCGCCGAGACGGGCTGGCTGCACCACGAAGGCGTCTGGAACTACAACGCCCCGTTTGTGGTCGAGGTCTATTTGTGGGCGGGGCTGCGTGACTGGGCGCACCGCACCTTCGCCGGATATCTCAATCACGCTTCGCCGCTGCATGCCTGGCGCGAGGAGCAGCCGCTGCAGACAGCATTGATCGGGATGCTCTGGGGCGACATGCCGCATAACTGGGCCAGCGCCGAGTGCATCCGGTACCTGCGACACATGCTGGTGCTCGAAGACGACGGCAGCCTGCGGCTGCTGGAAGGCGTCGTGCCGACGGATCTGACCGAGCGGCAGCCTTTTGCTCTGACCGAGACGCCAACGCGGTTCGGGCGCGTTTCGCTGACCCTGGAACCTGCGGGGAGCCGCGGATGGAAAGCGCACTTCGTCCGCCGTGGCGGCGTGGCACCGGAATCGGTCACGCTTCCGGCCAGCCTGCTGCCTGGCGTGGAGTTGCGCAATGTGGATGGAGCAGCCATGAGCAGAACAGGAAGCGCCGCAGTGGCTGTGGATCCGGGAGCAGAGGAGTGGACAGCAGCCTGGGACGTCTGAGCGCTCGGGCTTGACCTGGTTCGACGCCGGCTGGTCAGCTAGCTGCCGGCCGCCCTTCCTGCGCTGCCCTGCTGCGGAAGAGCGCGTCGCCCGCCGGTCTGCCCGAGGCGTGCCAGCACCGGATCGTCTCATACACCAGAACCGTCGTGTACGTGACCGCAATCCACACGAAGACGGCCTCAATGGGAAGGTTGTCCCATGCACGAATGTAGAGACCGACCATGGCGGTGGACTGATAGGACCACCAGCCGTAGGGAATGGCCAGCGTAACCTCCCAGAGCAGGCTGATCAGCAGCACCATGAACAGGGTGAGGCTGAGAGCGTGCCAGTTGATGACCTGATTCACCGCGCGGTACAGCGCCATGGAGGGCAGCAACGCGGTGAGCACCAGGAATGTGAGGTAGCCAGGAAAGCCCGGAGAACCGGGTAGTACCAGCCTGCGGTAAATGATGGCGCCGCCGATGAGTGCGACTGCCAGTACGAATGACGTGGCATGAAATCCGAGGAGGCGACCGAAACCAGTTCGCTGCGTGTCGTCTTCCGGAACAGCAAAGGCCCGCAGCCAATAGCCGTCGAGCCAGACGTAGATCGACAGCACGGCAAGAAAACCTGTGAGATAGAAGAGATACTCCTCAATCGGGACCGGATGGCCCAGCGCGGGCGCGGCAATCCGCAACGTGGCGCCGGGATTCGGAAACCGGAAGAAGAATTGTGCAAAGAAAAAATCCAGAGCGCCTCCCAGCGGAAAAAGGATTCCGGCCGTCAACCAGAAGGCTCTCCCGGATATCGGGATGTTTTTCCGAACACGGAACCAGAAGGCCACGGCAACGATGGGCGTTATGAAAATGAGCAGGCTGACTGCGTATCCGCGCGGCGACGGATTGCCCGCCAAAACCTCGTTCAGCGGCCGGAAAGCCGAGGATTTTACTGTGTGCAGGGTAAGCGCCGCGGGTACAGAGATCATGGCGATCATGGCAAGCACGATCCATGACCCTGCTCCGGATGGCTGGTCAGTCGTGGGAGTGCGCACGGCGAAGTCTCCGGGATCGGATGGAGGAAATATAGCTTTGCGAGAGAAGAGGAGCAACAAAATCCAATCCGCGCGCCGGATTGGCCGGAGTTATGGCGAGATGCACGGATTGACCTCGGCTGCTGCTGCTTACCTCCTCGGCCTCAGTTCGTCCAAGTGTTACAATCAGTAACGTTCGCGGAGCTTTTCCCCGTCGCCTGCGTAGATTCATCCATCCCTGCATCGGCATCCCTGGCTTCGAGGCAGCCCCTCATGCGCGACTTTCTCTCCGACCTGCGCTATGCCCTGCGCATGCTCATCGCCAACCCGGCTTTTTCGCTCACCGCCGTCGCCGCTCTCGCTCTCGGCATTGGAGCCAATACCGCCATCTTCACCGTCGTTGACAATGTGCTGCTGAAGCCGCTCACGTATCCGGAGCCGGACCGCATGGTCCAGGTCATGAACACCTTTCCCGACGGCAACAGCCCGGTCGGCTCCCCGGTGAACTTCAACACCTGGAGGGCCCAGACCTCTGTCCTCGAGGACGTCGCCGCCTACGACTTCGGCGGCCCGGGCTTCAACCTCACCGGCGCTGTTCCCGAGCAGGTCCACGGCATCCACGTGAGCGAGGCTTATTTCCGCCTCTTCGGCGCGCCGGTCATTCTCGGCCGCACCTTCACGGCCCAGGAAGACTCCCCCAACGGCGGCCATGTGGTGGTCATCAGCTATGGCTTCTGGCAGCGTAAATTTGGCGGCAACCCGCGCATCGTGGGCACCACCATCTCCCTCAGCAACGAGGCCTACACGATTGTCGGCGTCCTCAGAAAATCCTTCGTCATCGATCCGGCGGCCGATCTTTGGGTGCCCTTCCAGATCGATCCCAACAGCACGAATCTCGGCCACTATTTTCTCGTTGCCGGCCGCCTCAAGCCCGGCGTGACCCTCGCCCAGGCCAATGCTCAGCTCAAGCTCGCAGCCAACCAGTACCGCCGTCTGCATCCGGATGACCTCGGACCCAAAGACAGTTTCGGCGTCGAGCTTCTCCGCGACTCGGTTGTCGCCGGCGCTCGCAAATCCCTCTTCATCCTTCTGGGAGCCGTCAGCTTTGTCCTCCTCATCGCCTGCGCCAACGTCGCGAACCTGCTTCTGGTCCGCGCCACCGGCCGCAAACGCGAATTCGCCATCCGCGCTGCGATGGGTGCGGGGCGGCTGCGTATCATCCGCCAGCTGCTGACTGAGAGCATCGTTCTCTCACTGGCCGGCGGCATCCTTGGCCTCATCCTCGGATTCGCGGGAGTTCGCGCGCTGCTCGCCATCAGTCCCGCCGGGCTGCCTCGCATCGGCGAGCACGGCGCAGCGATCGGCATCGACTGGCGCGTGCTGGCCTTCACCCTGGGAATCTCCGTAGTGACGGGCATCCTCTTCGGTCTCTTTCCGGCGATCGGCGTCTCCCGCACCGACCTCAACTCGACGCTGAAAGAAAGCAGCAACCGCTCGGGCACCGGACTGCGCCATAACAAAGCCCGCTCCCTGCTCGTGATCAGCGAGGTCTCCCTGGCGCTCGTGCTCCTCATCGGAGCGGCGCTCCTGATCCGCACCTTCCTCGCTCTGCGCGACGTCAACCCTGGCTTCGATCCCCGCCACGTTCTTACGCTCGAGATGTCCCTCACCGGCGATCAGTACAAGAAGACCGCCGGCGTAGCCCAGGTTTCTCACCATGGCCGCGAGCGCCTCAACGCGATCCCCGGGGTCGAGGTTTCCGCCTTCACCTGCTGTCTGCCTCTCGAAGGCGGCTATGGTCTGCCCTTCAACATCATTGGCCGCCCGCCCGAAGGTAAATCCCCTTACAACGGCGGAGCCGGCTGGATGAGCGCGTCCCCCGGCTATTTCTCCGTGTTCCACATTCCCATCCTGCGCGGCCGCGACTTTACCGAGCAGGACACCGGATCGGCGCCGCTGGTTGTGCTCATTAACCAAACCATGGCCAAAGAGTACTGGCCCAAAGGCGACCCCGTCGGCCAGCAGATCCTCATCGGCAAGGGAGTGGGCCCGCAATTTGCTGAGGGCCCGCGCCAGATCATCGGCGTCGTTGGGGACATCCGCGACGGCGGACTCAACGAAGACCCTCGACCTCTCATGATCGTGCCTGTCGCTCAGGTGACCGACGGCATGACCGCGCTCAACTCCAATATCGGCCCGATGGTATGGCTGGTCCGCACTCACGGCGACCCCAGTCAGTACATCTCTGCCGTCACGGAGCAGCTCCGCCAGGCCAGCGGCGGGTTTCCCGTCGCCCGCGTCCGTCCCATGACCGAGGTGGTCAGTCAGTCGACCGCCAGTCAGGACTTCAACATGCTGCTGCTCTCCATCTTCGGAGCCGCCGCCCTCGTTCTTGCCGCCATCGGCATTTACGGGCTGATGGCCTACTCTGTCCAGCAGCGCACCCAGGAGATCGGCATTCGCATGGCTCTTGGGGCCGACCGCGCGCGGATCCGGAAACTTGTCGTCTGGAACGGCATGCGTCTTGCCCTCATCGGCATCGTCATTGGGATCGGGGCTGCCTTTGGCCTCACCCGCTTCATCGCCAGCTTTCTCTACGGCGTCAAGTCCTGGGATCCGCTCGCATTCGCCGCTGTCCCCGTTGTGCTCTGCCTTGTCGCACTGTTTGCAGTCTGGATGCCTGCCGGCCGCGCTTCTCGCCTCGATCCTCAGCAGGCGCTGCGGATCGAGTGATGTCCAGCTCGATTCAGGCTCGACAAAACCGGCAGGAGCAGGGGACGGACTGATCTGGAGGCGCATCGAGACCGGAAGGCTCTCGACTCGCCGTGAAACTAAGAGAACAGGGCTGATTTTCGGGGTTTTGCCGGGAAAGCTGGCGGAGAGAGGGGGAGCCTCCGCCATTTTCTCATTGCCGCATAAACACCGGCTCTGCGATACTTTCTGCAACCGCATTACCAGTCACATTACCTGCAAAGTGTGCGGTGGATGAGGAGCAGAGATGCCGAAAGGTTCGCACGCGACGATTAGCCTCTGGTGGTACGCGAAGACGCCACTCGGGTGGCGACACTTCCCCTGCCTCTGGGAGAAGAAACACGGTCTGCCCCGCCCGAAGCACGGCTGGGTGAAATACAAAGGCGAGGACGTGGAGTATCCCACGGGACGCTATGAATTACGCACGTGGGAAGACGGGCGGCGCGTGTACAAGCCTCTGGAGACGTGCGATCCGGTAGAAGCGATGCAAGCTTTGAACCGAGCGCGGAAAGCAGCGATCAACTTTGGCGCACACAATCCCCGGTTCCACATCCGCACGTCGATTGACGAGTATCTCCGCGATCTGGCCGCGCGGAAGAAACCGGAGATGCGAGAGAAAGCTGCCCATGTGCTAGGGCGTGTTCACACTATTCGCAGAGTCTCGACGATGAGAGCGAAGTAAATGAAGCCCAGAAAAACCACGTCGAGTTTCTCAAACCGGGAGAAGATGCACCTGAAGCCTTTGAGTCTGCGGAAGAGCCGCTCGATTTCAT
>DATJQW010000138.1:0-9821 GCA_035505395.1 Acidobacteriaceae bacterium | reverse complement strand
GACCCGAGCGCCGCTTCCAGCGTTTCCGCCGGCAGCGGTGAGCCGTGCGCTTTGATCGCCACACCGCCAATCGGCCGCTCCGAGAACTGAAAATCGTACCCGCCCAGCTCCGCAACCGACTTCAGCACGCGGACTGCTTCGCCGGTTACCTCCGGCCCGATGCCGTCTCCGGCGACAACAAGAATCTTCAGCTTCTTCGTCATGAATTCCCGTTTCTGATTTTCGCTCGCCTGCTGGTGGATCGGCCGCGCTTAGCTGGCCGCTGGTTCGCTGACGGTTTCGCCGGTTGAGATCAGATCCTCGTGCCGCTGGTGGTGCGCTACCAGGTTGATCAGATCCTGGTCGTAAATGGCCTTCTTGCGGTCGGCCAGCTCCGTGAAGGCGCGATAGGCGATGTCCAGATCCGCATGCGACAGCCGGTAGCCCAGCTCATGCAGCCGCGACCGCAGCGCGTGCCGCCCGGAATGCTTTCCCAGCACCATGCGGTTCGCCGGCACGCCCACTGACACCGGCGTCATAATCTCGTAGGTCAGCGGATTCGAGAGCACCCCATGCTGATGAATCCCGGCCTCGTGCGCGAAGGCATTCCCGCCCACCACCGCCTTGTTCGGCGCCGGCCCAAAGCTGATCGTCTCCGTCAGTTGCCGGCTGACCGGAAACAGCTTGTCGAGCTTCAGATTGTGCGCGTACGGATACGCATCCGCGCGCACGTGCAGCGCCGCGGCAATCTCTTCGAGCGCGGCATTGCCCGCCCGCTCCCCGATTCCGTTCACCGTGCACTCCACCTGCCGGGCCCCCGCCCGGATCGCCGCCAGCGTGTTGGCTACCGCCAAACCCAGATCGTTGTGGCAGTGCGTCGACAGGATCACTCGGTCCGCGCCCGGCACCCGCTCCCGAATCGTCCGGAACATGCTCGCGTAGTCTTCCGGCGTCGCGTAGCCCACCGTATCGGGCAGGTTGATGGTCGTCGCCCCCGCCGCAATCGCGGCGCCCACAAACTGGCACAGAAACTCCCGGTCCGTCCGCGTCGCGTCCTCCGGGGAAAACTCCACGTCGTCGACGTACGTCCGCGCCAGCGCCACCATCTGCGCCGCCTGCTCCAGCGCTTCCTCACGCCCGATCTTCAGCTTGTACTCCAGATGGATATCCGAACTCGCCAGGAACACGTGAATGCGCGGACGCGCCGCCCGCTCCACCGCCTTCGCCGCTCGCTCGATATCTTCCTGCCGGGCCCGCGCCAGCGACGCGATCTTCGGCTCGCGCACTTCTTCCGCAACCGCCCTGATCGCCGCAAAATCTCCATCCGACGCGATCGCAAACCCGGCCTCGAGAATATCCACGCCCAGCCCGGCCAGCGAATGCGCCAGCGCCAGCTTCTCGTGGTGCGTCATGCTGCAGCCCGGCGATTGTTCGCCGTCGCGCAGCGTCGTATCGAAGAAAGCAATGCGGTCCTGACTCATGCAACCCCCGCGGGACGGCACCAGCGCCGCCATCAGTAGTGTCCCAAATTGCTGTCCATAACGCAAATTTGTAATTCTTTGCATTTACATAAATTTTCTGCATGTGTAATCTGATCTGGCGTCTGCCGCCGGTGCCGTTTATGGATCTGTCTCAGCTCGAAACCTTCCTCGCCGTCGCCGAAGAGCGCGGCTTCTCCCGCGCCGCCGTGCGCCTGCGCCGCACCCAGCCCGCCGTCAGCCACGCCATCCGCAAACTCGAGGACGAAATCGGCGAGCCCCTCTTCGAGCGCGCCTCGCGCGAGGGCAACCTCACCGCCGCCGGCGAGTTGTTGCGCGGCTACGCCGAGCGCCTCCTCCGCCTGCGCGGCGAAGCGTCCACCGCCCTCGAAGAGCTCCGCTCGCTCGAGCGCGGCCGCCTCACCGTCCTCGCCAATGAGTACACCTGCCTCTGGCTCCTGCCCGTGCTCGACGCCTTCCGCCGCCTCTCGCCCCACGTCGGCGTCACCGTCCAGCGTTCCCTGGCCAGCCGCATTCCCGATCAGCTGGTCGAGCGCGCCGCGGAATTCGGCATCCTCTCGTTTCGGCCCGATTCCGATCGTCTTCGCGCCATCGCCGTCTACACCGACTCCGTGGCCCTCGTCGTCGATCCCGGACATCCGCTGGCGAAACACCGCCAGGTTTCCATTCGCGATCTCGGCGCTCAGAACTTTGTCGCCCACATTGTCAGTTCGCCGCTCCGCCAGCGCGTCATCGAGACCTTCGCGCGCCACCAGACCCCGCTCAACATGGGCGTCGAGCTTCCCAGCCTCGAAGCCATCAAGCGCTTTGTCGCGCTTGGGAACGGCGTTGCTCTCGTCCCCGGACTCACTGTGCAGCCGGAGCTGGAGCGCGGCGAGCTCGTTCAGGTGCAGGTGCCGGAGCTAAAGATCGCCCGCCGCCTCTGGCTCGTCCACCGCGCCCAGGCCAGCCTTTCCCACGCCGGCCTGGCCTTTCTCGGCGTTGTCCGCACCTTCGCTACCGACCGCGGCCATCCCTTCGCGTATCACCCCGAACGCGCCCACGCTGTCTCCAAAAGCGACGATTCCGCATCTCACCACGCTCACGCAGGCGCGTCCGGCCGGGACCGGCGAAGCTGATTCAGTGGCGGCCCGACCGATGCGTTCCGCACCTCGCAGGGCTCCGCAATCTCCTCGCCTGGCGATCGCTCCTCCTCCGGCGCTGTGGTTTTGCCCCGCGACAGGTACAATGGCCGAGTAGACATCCCCTCCAGATGTTTGCAATTTCACGGAGCCTGTGGGGCTGCGTCGTCACTACCGTGTGAGCGGCGGATCTTCCCGATGGGCGTAGTTAAACGAGGTTGATCGCCGCATGAAGAAATCGTTGTTGCTTGCCTTTCTGCTGTCCATGCTGGCCCTGCCGGCATTCGCTCAGGAGGCCCGCCAGGACATTAGTGTCAGCGTCTCCGATATTAGTGCGCCTTTCGCTTCCGGCAACGCAGTGCAGCTCCACTCCACCGCCGGATTCCCGGGTGGCCTGGTCAGCTATCGCTACGACCTTACCCCCCACGGCGCGCTGGAGCTCAATTTCCAGTACGACCAGAACGTCCAGCACTTCGTTTTCCCCGAGGGCAACTACCACATTCACGACCGTATCGAGGAGTTTTCCGGGGCCTACGTCTACAGCTTTAATTTCAAAAATTTCAATCCCTTCCTCGAAGCCGGTCCGGCCGGCATCAGGTTCCTGCCCATCGACGACGCCAAGACCGATACCTTCAATATCAGCAGCAACACCAATGTCGGTGTCATGTACGGTGGCGGCATCGCTTATGAGATCAGCCCCAGCTTCGATATTCGCGCCGAACTGCGCGGGCTGGTCATCAAAACGCCCACCTTCGGCTATCCCGGCAACGACTTCCGCACCGGCGTCTACTACAACCTGTACAACCCCGTCATCGGCATCGCCTACCACTTCTGAGTTCTGACCAGCGGCCGCTCTCGGGCACCGAGCACCGCGGTCGGAGTGGAATTGTCGATGATCGGGGATTCATATATGGACCCGCCCCGCATGCAAGAGCTTTTTTCGATGAAGCAGTGGAAATGAGACGCGTACATATATCCGGCCTGTTGACGAGAGGAGGGGAACTCCACTCTGGCCATAATGGAATCTGCGCTTCTTCTCCTCATCAGGTCATCGGCCTTGATCGGCCCGGCCCCCGTCAGGTTCTGAAGAAGCTGGTCTCACCAGTTGCGCCATCGTTGGCGGCTCGAGCATCTCGTTGGGAAAGCTTTTCGGTAATCGCCAGGTTCCGGCTATGCAGCGCGTCGATACTCCTGCTCACGGGCGATCAGCGACCAGATGATACGGGCGTTCTTGTTGGCTACTGCCACGCAGGCCTTCGATGTCCCCAGCCGTTGCTGCTTATCGTTGATCCAGAGGCTTCGCTGGTCGGTTTTGGCCTTCGCTCGGTAGACCACCGATCGCGCTCCATGAATCAGGAGAGTTCGCAGGTATGGGTCGCCGCGTTTGCTGATGCCCAGCAGTCGGCTCTTGCCGCCGCTGGAGTTCTGCCGGGGTACGAGTCCCAGCCAGGCCGAGAACTGGCGGCCGTTCTCAAAAGCATGCCCGTTGCTGATCGCGGCAACGATCGCTGTCGCAATCAGTGGTCCCACGCCTTCGACTGCGGCTATACGTCGGCAGTCCGGGATGCTCTGGAATGCGATCTGAATCCTCTTGTCGGCAGCAGCGATCTTCTCATCCAGCTGCGCGAGCTCTTCGTAGAGGCTTCGGAAGAGCACCCGGCCAAAGCCTGTCAGCTGGCTCTCGGCGTCTTCCAACACTGCCGGCAATCCGCTGCGTACCTGTCCCGGATGCTGCGGCAATACGATCCCATACTCCGCCAGCAGCCCGCGGACCTGATTGATGAGCTGGGTTCGATTCGCAACGAGCCGGCTGCGGACCCGGTGCAGGCACTGTAGATCCTGTTGCTCGACAGATTTCTGCGGAACGAAGCGCATGCTGGGCCGGCCAACGGCCTCGCAAATCGCTTCCGCATCGTTGGCGTCGTTCTTCTGCGACTTCACATACGGCTTCACGAACTGCGGCGCCATCAGCCGCACCGTGTGCCCCAGACCGCTGAGAACGCGCGCCCAGTGATGCGCGCTGCCACTGGCCTCGACCCCTACCAGGCACGGCGGCTGCTCAGAAAAGAACCGGATAACGTCGTTCCTGCTCAGCTTCCGTCGCAGTACCGCACGTCCTGCCTTGTCAGCCCCATGTACCTGAAACACCTGCTTCGCAATATCCAGTCCAATCGTTGCTGCCTTCTCCATGGTCCGTCCTCCTCGTAGCGAGCCTACCAACTCACCTCTACGAGGCGGGTCCATCCCATTAGGTCAGAAGCGCACTGCGCACGTCCCGGCTACCTGGGCGGCACCGTTCCGTTCCTGAACCTCTGCCGCGAAAGGATCGCGTCCGGGTTCCGCATGATCGAGCCTGAGCCTGCCTGCGCAGGGGTCCACGCGGCGCTCTTCTTGCCGATAACGGCTTACGAGCGCCTCGTCAGCTCCAGCTTTGCCCTGGAGGGCTTTCGCATCGCCCTCATTTTTGTAGCGCAGGCCTGACCGGCGCCAGGCCCAGGCGCGCTCTGCTTACTGTCCCAGCACCCGGTACGTCACACCGAGGCTGAACCCGTTCGGCGTCAGCCCGTTGTTGGCGAATGACGGCCAGATCTCGTACTCGTACCCGCCGTGCAGCTTCCACCTCCGCGTCAGACGATATTCGATTTCTCCTCCCGGAACGTACGCGAAATAGCTGCCTTTCAGGCTTCCTACCTCGGGGTACCCGGCTGTCGTGATCCAACCGCCGCCCAGCAGCGCCTTTCCCCAAAAGTCGAAGCGGTGAAATCGGTAGATGCGATAGCGGCCGCCCAGAAGATAGTTCGATATCTTTTCGTGCTCCGCGCCGTTCCAGTTGAGCCAGCGCGCCTCGCCCTCGGCGCCCCATTTAGGGTGTACGTTGAAATCGAAAAAGGCCCCGGGCCCGCGAACCTGCTGGTCGAAGCAGCCGAACGGTTGATCGGTGGCACAGCCCCAGTCCGGGTTATAGGTGGCCATATCGGCTCCGGCCCACAGCGAGGCTCCGCCGCCGACGGCCGACTGCTGGCTCTGCCCGAGCAGGGCAGCCGGCATGAGGATCAATGCGAGAATCCCGATGATCTTCTTCACGACGTTACGATCTCCGGTTTGATTTGCTGATCTGTTCCGTCAGCTTTCCATCGATACCAACACCTCATGGCCCACGAAGTAGCGCGCGGCTCTTCATTCTGAACCGCGCGATACCGATCGCTTGCGCTCAGGCTACTGAGGCTGGGCCTGCGCCCCGGCAGAGGGGGGCACAGTCGCGTTTGCGCCCGCCGGCGCGGTCGCAGTCTGCTGCTCGTAACGCTGCAGCCGGAAGTATAAAGGGGTGATCTCCAACGGCATCTTGTCCCCCGCATTCAGCAGTTGTGCCGGTTTGAAGTTCAGCTGGAATACCTTGTCGTCCCATGGATCGACCTTCAGCCGGCTGTTCAGCGGCAGCGCCGCAGTCTGACTGAGGTTGTCCGGGTCCAGCTTCGGCGCTCCCTGCATCAGGGCCGCCAGCCAGGGCTGCCCGTCGGGCCGCATCATCCCATCCCCCAGCCGCGGCGTAAACAGCGCCGGCAATGCCTTCTCCCGCGCTTCCAGCTGCTCCAGGAAGACGCCCACGCCCGCTGCGCGATCCTTCATGTACGAGTGCTGGAACAGATCCACCGCCCTTTTGGCCGCGGTCTCGTCGTCGTTCTGAGTGTGACTCATCAGGATGCGCTGGAACGTCGCCGAATCCGGGAACAGCAGCCGGTCGTTGAATGCATAGCGCGTGTCGATGTGGTGCCCCATCAGGATCTGCGCCAGCTGGAACGAAATCACCGCCGCCAGCGACTCTTCATTCGGCAGAACGTCGATCAGCCCCTTGCTGAGCAGGATCGTGTTCCCCACCGCCAGCGATTCCAGCGGCTCGGTCAGCAGCACCCGGCAGTGAATATCCACCGGTACCTGCAGATTGTCGCTGATGATGATGTTGTTGGTGACCGTCTCCAGAATCTTGTCGTAGTCGCTGGGCGGCGCCAGCAGCCCGGCCTGCGTCAGCCGGTCCAGCACGTTCTGCTCCGCCTGCGACACCCACGCCCGCTCCGCCTGCAGCGGGCTTACGTCGGCGTTGTTGTCGCTCTGGTCTTCCGCGTTCTCGATCTGCATCGACTCGGCGTCCGACACGCTGGTGGGCAGCTTCAGCGAATACCCCCAGTACGTCGTCTGTCCGCGCAGGCTCTGCGCATGGTTCGGACCGTCATGCAGCGTGTCTTCCACATAAACCGCCGCCGGCGCCCACACCCCCGGTTGAACGTTCATGCGCCAGCTGTCGAAGTGGAAATAATGGCTGATGTCGCTGTTCGGGTTGTTGATGTAGGTCCCGTTGAAGCGGACGATGTTTCCGTCCTGATCCTCGATCCAGATCCGCCCCAGAAACCTTCCCGGCCCCTTCGTCTTCGGCTCCACGTCGAACACCCACGTCCGCACCGTCCCCAGAAATTCGCGGCGCACGAAACTGAACGAGTAGTGCTGCTCGTCGAATCCGCTGGGATCGATGAACATCATCGCCATAAAGCCGGTCGGCGAGTTCTCCAGATGGAAGGCGCGGGTCATGTCCGAAACGAAATGCAGCGACCCCGAGAAAAAGTGGTGCTTGCCGCTGTTGTCCGCGTAGTTGCGCATCGAGTACTCGTCCGCGCTAAACGCCTTGCCGAAATCGACGCGCCCCAGCATGTACTGGTCGTCCACCGGCACCTGATAGAGCTTCAGATCCGGGCGCATGTCCTGAATATAGGTCTGCACGACCGGCGTGCTCTTCGCCACCTGCTGTCTGGTTACCTTTTCACGGGCGATGGCTTCCTGCACCAGCCGCTGTTCCTGTGGCGTCAGCGGCATCGGCGCAAACAGAGGGTGGTGGCTTCTTGCCTGAGACAATGGCGCGCACATCAGCACCGCCATCCCCAGTATCATGCACTTCCGAACCATTCTCTTGCTCCCGAATTTCGTACTTGTTCCCGTGGTTCTCTGCACTCTGTGCGCGGCACCTGGAGAACACTCCGCGCGGTTCTGCAGCTAAAACTTTTCAGGCCATCTCGAAGGTGACATGAATGATGCTCACCTCGTCTACCGCACGCCCGTCGCGCGTCGCCGGTTTGAAGCGGATATGCTCCGCCGCGATCTCTGCCTGCCGATCCAGCCCGTGCCCCAGTCCGTTCACCACGCCCAGCACTTCCACCTGCCCGTCCGCGGTGAATCGCACCCTCAGGGTCACGTCGCCCTCGATGTGCAGTTGACGTGCTTCGGCAGTATACGACGGCAGCGGTTTGTCCAGCACCACGATGGGCGTGGTCGCCGGGATCACCTGCTGAACCGGCCGCACTCCGCCTCCGCCGTATTCATCGTTGCCGAAGCTCGCCTTCGCCATGGTTCCATGGCTGCCCGGTTGCCCCGTTCCTCCGATCACCCCGTTGGCGAAGCCCCCTGAGGCTACTGTTCCCCGATCGCGGCCGCCCGGAACGCCGTGCTCCACGCCTGATCCAAAATCCACGCCATGCACCGAGCCCGCCCGTGCGCGTCCCGCTCCCGGCGTGCCCGCTCCCGGCGCATCGCTGAACGAGCCCACCGCCGCGATGGTTGCTGGCCGGGTTGCGTTGGGATTCGGCTTCACACCCTCCGGATCTCCAAATCCCCCCGTGCTCACGCTCGGCCTGGACATGTTATTCGCCACCACCGTCGGCGACTCGCTCCTGAACAGCCCCACCTTCGGCTGCGGCGGCGGCGACACCCGGCGCGGCGGCGCCGCTTCCACCCGCGGCATCACCAGCGTCGGCATTTTCACCTCGACCGGCTTCGGCGGCTCAGGCAGCGGCTTCGGCATCTCGATCTTCGGCCGGCTCTCGTTCACCGGCGGAGGAGGTATGTATTTCACCTTCGGAACCGGCGGAACATACGGCTTCGGCTGTTCCACCGGAAAGATCAGTTGCGTGACGTATCGGTGCTGCTGCACCTGGTGCACCTGCGCCATCGTGAGCAACAGCAGGATCGCCGCCGTTGCGCCGTTCAGGACCGTGCTCAGCGCAAAAGAGCTCGTGCGCCCCTTCGCCTCGGGGAGCAGTCCGAATGTGCCGCGATCAAATGTTTCGTTGGTTGCCATAGCCCTTCACTTCCAACCTGACTTCCGTCAAAAAGATTCTGTGATAGGTGCATCAAATCGCGCCGGTGATTTTGATGACCCGAAACTTCATTGCACATCAGAGGCCAAATACCCTGTTCCGTTGTGCCAGGTGTCTCCGCGGGGTGCCTTCGCCCAGGAACTCGCTGCCATTGATCGGGGACTTTAGTTTTGCATAAGTGGTTACTTTAAGAATACCTCGTTGTGGTACCTCTGATCCCACTATTTGGTTACCTGGCAGAAGCCTCCCGTTCCCCGCGCGTCAAAATACCCCGGCGCGCCCTCCTCCAAAGATCGACGTGGGTACCTTCGTCTCCGTTCGCTGCGCATCACATTCCCGCGATCTTTTAGCCCTGCGGGAGCGGATTGATCTGCGCCGCGAGGCATGCGGCAGCGAAACTGAAGCGAAATTGAACCAGTTAAAAGAGCGTGCTGCCGGACAGCCCAGGAGCCATTTCCAGCGCGCTGTAAGATGATTGGACCGGCAGAGAACGCTATCAGCATACCGAACTCCCGGGGGGGTGTGGCGTTGAAAATTTTGGTTACAGGGGGGGCTGGGTATATCGGAGGTACTGTTGCTGCCCGCCTCATCGCCCTTGGTCATTCCGTTGTGATTTACGACAACCTTTGCCATGCCCGGCGTGAAATGATCCCTGCCGGCGCCGATTTCGTTCATGCTGAGCTCGCCGACCGCAACCGCCTCGAAGAGCAACTGCGAGCGGGTATTGACGGCGTGATGCACTTCGCTGCCCTCATTGAGGCAGGCGAAAGCATGACGAAACCGGAGGTTTACTTCCGTAATAACACGGCGGCTACCCTCACCCTCCTCGAAAGCATGCTCGCTGCCGGGGTTCGGCGCCTCGTCTTTTCCTCGACCGCAGCCGTTTACGGAGAGCCGGAGTCCACCCCGATCCTGGAAAATGCTACCCTCCACCCCACCAATCCCTATGGGGAATCCAAACTGCTGGTGGAAAAAATGCTCGCCTGGATGTATCGGGTACACGGTTTTCCCTACGCCAGCCTGCGCTACTTTAACGTCGCCGGCGCCGGGGGCGCGCGCGGCGAAGCCCACGAACCAGAAAC
>DATJQW010000137.1:0-56885 GCA_035505395.1 Acidobacteriaceae bacterium | reverse complement strand
GGGTCCTGGCGTCCCTCGTGGTCGTAATAGTCTCTGAGCTTTTGCCGAAGCCGATGCGTCTGGACGCGGACAATGGGATCGACTTTGGGGTCAAAATCCTCTGCCCGGCTCAGGGCCTTGACCCCGATCGTGTACTCCTTGAGCGTATCCGTGTCAGGACCCGAGGCCTGCGTCACCAGGAACTGCAGCAGTTGCTGCAGGGTATGCGCATTACGAAACGTAGCTGATTCGAGAATCCGCTGCAGCTGGTGCTCGCATTGCGTCTGGGGCGGGTATGCCATGGTCGTTACCCCCAGAATCGAATTCCTGCCCCCGGTCTCGAGCCGTTGACGAACACTCTGTGATTCCGCATGAGCAACTTCGGCCGCGGCAGCAGCCAGGCTCGGAACAGACACAGGGATTTAGATCAATGATATTAACCCAGAATGGCTGGATGTAACAACGTGTTTTACGCAGAGAAACGTCCTGTTTCCAACGTCTGCAGCCACTGAGACCTGGCAGTACATCAGCGCACGTTTCAACTTCCCGTAACCCCACCGTAACTAGCCAGGGCGGCGAATTCGGAATAGCATGTTGGCCGCTGTACGGAGGGAATTCTCTCGCTGCGAAACCGGATGCTCTGCGTAGGCGCGAGGAAGTGAAAAAGGTTAGTCGCGCCACCGAAAACTGAAGCCCCCTACATCGCGGGACCGTCCGTCCCGCCGTGATTTCCGGAGGACATATGCGAAAGCGAGTGACTGCAATCGGGGCAGCCGCCGGGCTGGCCCTCGTACTTTTACTTTCCGCCAGAACCGCTCTGGGACAAGCTGTAACGGGCACGCTGCTGGGAACGATTCAGGATCAGACCGGTGCCGTCCTTCCCAACGCCACCGTCACCCTCACCAACGAGGGTACGGGCGTAATCAGCAAGACCACCACCGGACCCCAGGGCTATTACACCTTCCCCATCCTGAACCCCGGCCGCTATACGGTCACCGTCACCGCTCCGGGTTTCAGCACCGTCGTTTCGCAGAATAACGTGGTCCAGGTCGAGCAGACCACCCGTGTGGACCTGACGCTCCACGCCGGCGCGGTGAGCCAGCAGGTGATGGTCAGCGGCCAGGCGCCGGAAGTGGAGACCACCACTTCGGACCTCGGCTATACCATCACCGAGCAACAGATCAACTCCCTTCCCCTGAACGGCCGCATGTTCGAGTCCCTGATGCAGCTGGCCCCGGGCTCCATGCCCTCGGCCTGGGGCGATTTTTGGGAGAACCCCGCAGGGGGCGGCTCGGTGGCGCCCGGCGGTGCCGGCGCCGGGATGTACACGGAGGTCAACGGCTTTCCCTTTGAGGCCAACCTGTACCTCGTCGACGGTGTCAGCGATCAGG
The DNA here is from genome assembly GCA_035505395.1 of Acidobacteriaceae bacterium. Taxonomy (GTDB): domain Bacteria; phylum Acidobacteriota; class Terriglobia; order Terriglobales; family Acidobacteriaceae; genus Palsa-343. The sequence goes on along the minus strand of DATJQW010000137.1, from coordinate 55,515 downwards.
AGCTGATGAACGGCTTTATCAATATCAACATCCCCTTCGACGAAATCTCCGAGATGAAGATGGAGACCAACAGCCCGACGGCCCAGTACGGAACCTTTGGCGCCTCGGTCGTCAACATGACCACCAAGACCGGTACCAACCAGTTCCACGGCAACCTGTTCGAGTACAACCGCAATACCGACTTCAACGCCTCGGATTACTTCAGCCACGTCAATCCCCCCTTCCATTCCAACCAGTTCGGCGGTGAGCTCGACGGCCCCATCATCCGGAATCGCCTGTTCTTCTCCGGAGACTTGCAGTGGCTCAAGGAGGCCACAAGCACATCCGGCGTATGGAGCCTCCCCACGGCGGCGATGCGGTCGGGGGATTTGTCCGCCTTCGACACCACCAGCCTCGGAGTCACCTCCGGGCCCATCACCAATCCCATGGCCTGCTATTACAGCGCTCTGGCGAACGGAGTTGCCAACCCGGTGCCCTGCACCGCCAGTGCGTCCATCAGTCCCGGCAGCGGCACGGCGGATACCGTTCCGGCGGCCGACATTGTGCCCATTGCAGCCAACTTCCTGCAGTCCTCAGTGACCCCGCTGCCCAATGCTTCGGGCGTCACCAACAACTACGATTACGTGCAGCCCACGATCGAGAACCTGCCCCAGTTCGACGCCAGAATCGATTACCAGTTCACCCAGGACGACCGCCTCTTCGGCCGCGCCACCTACGCGCGGCGTACCTTTACCCAGCCGGCTCCCGGCACCGTCTTCATGGGCATGAACGACGCGGACACGAAGAGCAATCAGGATAACGACGTCATCGGCTGGGACCACACCTTCAGCTCCAGATTGATCAACCAGTTCCGCTTCGGCTTTGACCGCTATGACATCTCCGACTTCGTCACCGCCTACGGCATCTCCGAGAACAATATCCTCGGCGTGCCTAACGGCAACCTCGCTGTCTACCCCGACGAGAGCGGCATCGCGGCCATGGACTGGAGCAGCACCTGGGAGGGCGTCGGCGATCCGGGCAGCGTACCCAACGGGCCGGGCCGGCTATCCAACTATTATCAGCTCATCGACTCGGTGAGCCTGGTCCGGGGCCGCCATAACTTCATGTTCGGCGGCGACTTCATCCACATCCAGGCCTTCGTCCGCAACCCTCAGAACGATCCTCGCGGACAGTTCAAGATCTCCGGCAACTACACCGGAGCCGGCACCAGCGGATCGGAGATTTCCGACTGGCTGGTCGGAGCCCTCGACGCAGTATGGCGCGACGAGTTCATCACCAAGCCCGAGACCCGCACCAACTGGTATGGCGGGTTCGGACAGGATGACTATCGGATCACGAATAAGCTCACCCTCAACCTCGGCCTGCGCTACGACGTGTATACCCCGACGGTTGACGTCCACAACGAGCAAAGCAACTTCGTCACCAGCGGACCCGGTGCGGGGCTCATCCAGATCGCGTCGTCGAGCAACCGCAGTCCCAACGTGAACACCTATTTTCACAACGTCGCTCCTCGCCTCGGCATCGCCTTTACGCCCGACAACGGAAAAACCGCTGTCCGCGCGGCCTTTGCCGTGAGCTACTGGAACGACAACTTCGGCGCCACCGGCGGAACCCTGGAGCGCGACTATCCCGAGCTGCTGCAGGAAACGAACTCCGCCCCGCAACAGAACTGCTCGTCGCAGGTAACTCCCACGGCCGCGCCTGGCGCTGCCACCGGGTACAGCGACTCCGCCTGCGGCTCCTTCGTCCTCGCCAACGGTTTGCCCAGCACGACGGCGACCGCCTATGGTGCTCTGGTGGAGCCTTCAGTGACTCCAGGCGGATTCATCGCTTCGCCTCCTGGCTTCGGCGTCTACGAGGTGGCGGAGAACTTCCGCCAGAACATGGGCAAGTTCTGGAACGTCAGTCTCGAGCGCCAGCTCTCTCCCACCATGGCTCTCCATCTGGCCTACGTCGGGAACGTCGGCAGCCACCTCTACCACGACTGGCAGCTCAACCAGTGCGTCCCGCCCACGTATGGAGTCGCGGTCACCTCTCTGGCGCAAATCGAAGCCCAGGAAGGCGTCCCCGGCAACGCCCCCGCCGCCTGCTATCTGGATGGCATCGGCTATCCGTACTACAACGTGGCGCCCAACATCTCCACCCTCGATTTCCGCAATTCCGGCGGCAGCTCGAAGTACAACGCCGCGCAGGTCGAGGTGCTCAAGCGGACCTCCCACGGACTGGCGTTCACGGCCTCTTACACCTGGGCGAAGCAAATGGACAACATCTCCAACCCCATCGACTCCTATGCGTTCAAAGAGGAGGAAGATACGGGCAACAGCTGGCAGTTCCCCTTCTTTCCGCAGGTCTTCACCGCGACCTACAGCTACGACCTGCCCTTCGGGCGCGGGAAGCAGTTCGGCAGTACCATCTCGCCGATGGCCGATACCGTCCTCGGTGGCTGGTCGATCAGCGGCATCACGAACTTCCGCTCCGGCGGCCCGCTCATCATCGGCGCTCCGAACGGCGATCTGGGGCCGAACGGCGCCAACCAGCGCGCCAACTACCTCTGCACCTCGCAGATCAACCCGCACACCATCAGCAACTGGTTCGAAACCAACTGCTTCTCCGCGCCCCAGGGATTTACTCTTGGCAACAGCGGCGTAGGCAAAGTTTACGGCCCGCGCTATCAGGACTGGGACATGTCGGTCGCCAAGGCTGTGCACATTAAGGAACGAGGACTGTTACAGTTCCAGGCGCAGTTCTTCAACATCTTCAACCACGTCAACCTCCAGAGCCCCGACACGGGGGTGACGGACTCCAACTTCGGGGTAGTCAGCGGCGACATTCTGCCGCGGCAGGGACAGCTGGGAATGGTGTTCTCCTTCTGAGCCGGTATTCCCGCCCGCCCTCGGGCGGGCGGGATCCTGGCGCTCCGTCCACCTTGCTCGCCAAATCACCAGGCTTTGCTGCGCCGGAAGGCTGATCGCTGTTCATGAAGAGATTGTCTGCAAGCCCTGACGTGCATCGCGGCAAAGCTCTGCGCGCTTTCCCGCTGGTCCTTCTCCTGCTGCTTCCTGGGGCCGGCGCAGCCGCGCAGGCTGTCGCTGCCGGCTCGCCGCAGCCGGCGTGGCCCGGCAGTCATTTCGACTACGCGGCGTTCACGCGTCTCGATGTCCCGTCGCCGCCCCGGCCGCTCATCTACCAGGCCAACGGCTTCATGGCTCTCCAGGAGCTGGGTTTCGGATCGCAGCGGATGATCGTTCCCGTGGCCGGCCCCGCCGCTCCCACCAACACAAGCGACCGGCTGTCGGCGCTCGAGATCGAAGCCCCGGTTTTCACCGGCTCCTCAGGCCGCACCTATCTCTTCGATTCCAGTCCGGCGCATCGCAGCATGACCTATTTTGCAGACCGCACCGTCTATCGCGCGGATTTCAACAACGGTCCGGAAGTCCAGCTTACCGTCTATCCGGTCTTCGGCGAGTCCGCGGCTGTGCTCCGCGTTCGCGTCGTTCGTTCCGATGGGCCATTGCGGGTCGTGCTCACGATTCGGCCCGACGGATTCAACGTCGTTTCGGATCACGATGCTCAGGGCGTCAGCTACGGTTCTCCGCAATGGCCGTATCGCGCGATTCTCGACTCGCGCCCGCGCGCGAGCTTCCAACAAGGCCAGTTCCAGTGGATACTGCACTCCGGCGACGAGGCTGCCCTGCTAATCGCTCTGGGTGGAACGGAACCCGAAGCCGCGGCCACTCTCCTGAAAATCCGCTCATCGCCGGACCTCTTCGATCGCGAGACCCATCGGCTTTGGAACAATTATCTGGCCTCCGCCCCTCTTGTCATTCCCACTGCGCCGGTTTCCTTCACCGTTGGCACCACCGGCGACCGGGAAAGCATCGATCCCAGGCAGCTGGTCCGCAGCGAGCTCTGGTTCTGGCGAGGCGTTCTCAATACCACCTGCCGGTCCCGCTATCTGCCCGCAACCCCCATCATGATCGCCGACTGGAACGTCTTTATGGGGATGTGGAGCAACGATGGAATCGCCGAGGCCATCGCGCTCGCCTCCACCAACCAGAGCGCCCTGGCTCGCGCCGCCATCCTCAACTGGTTCCGGTACTCCGTGAATGCCCAGGGAGACGGAACCAGTGCGTGGACCATTTTCCCCTCGGGCCGCAACACCTTCGCGGCCACCGGCCCGGAGCGCAACACGCAGGGCGTGCCCGTGCAGGCTTCTCTCGTGGGAGAGTATGTGCGCCTGACCGGCGACAAGAGCATTCTCCAGGCCCGGCCTGGCGGTGTTGCCGGGAACCGAACCGTCTGGCAGGCTCTGCTCGCCTATCAGCACAACCTGCTCGCCGTCCGCGATCCCAGCCACGACGGCCTCATCGAGTGGCTCCATACCTACGAAACCGGCTGGGACGACAAGGATTCGCCATTCATCGACCTTCACGGCGATCCCACCGCCGCGATCAACGAGCAGGTCTTCCAACTGTGGAGCCTACGGGAAATGGCATGGCTGGCGCGGCTCCAGGGCGATGACCCGTCGCCCTGGGAACAGAAATTTACTCGCACTCTCGCCATCGTGCGCACCCGGCTCTGGGATCCCGCTACCCGGCGCTACTGGGACCTCGACGAGAAAACCGGCGACCTCTGGACGCGCGGCGAAAACCTCGACGCGTATTACCTTCTCTGCTTTGAAAACGATCCCCGGCGGATTGCCGCCATGCTGCAGCGGCTCAACGATCCGAAGAAATTCAACGGCCCGCTTCTGCCCACCCTTGCCTTCGATACTCCGCACTGGGGTGGCTACTGGCGCGGGCCCGCGTGGCCGAGAATCTTCGGCTACGTCGGCATGGGCCTTGCGCGCAGCGGCCATGCGCAGGAAGGATTCACCTGGCTGGCGCGCGCGATCGATTCCAACCTGGGACCGCTTCTTCCCGAGAACGTCGACCCTCGGCTCTACCCGCCGCGCGATCACGCCATCGGCTCGGTGCGCATCATGGGTTACGACGCACTGGACACCCTCATTTTCCCGGATGTCGCGGGGCTCCGCACCTGGGGCGGCGACGATCTGGCCGTGGTCCCCGACGCTTCGGCCGATGAGCTGTACATTCGCAATCAGGAATGGATGGGTGATCGCTACGACGCCGTGCTGGATCCGAATCAGCCCACGCGCATCTGGCGAAACGGTCGTGCGCTTCCAGCCCTCGCCCCGCATCGGATATGGCGCGCCGAACAAGCCGGCGGGACAGTCGTCTTCCGCCCCGTTCCCGAACCATACGCAGGCAGCCCGTCGAGCCATTAAGCGTGCCATGCCGCATGCGCCAATGGATTGCAGAGAAGCAGTGTCTGCCGATCCCGCCATCCCGGCTGCCGGATGCCGATTGCACTCGTGCTGTTGACATCATCCTTACGGCGATGGACGACTGCGAACCGGCTCGCCGGAACGCCATCATGGAGTCCTGAGGCCTGAAGTCGTCAGCATGCCGCTCAGATCTTGCAACTCATCGGCGTGAGCAATCACTCGACCATCGCACAGCACCTGAAAGCCCTTGCCCCGGTGATATCTCGTGCCGGTCCGATCGTAGAGGATGGTCAGCAGATGCCCGTGATAAGGCAGACCATCCAGAGCGAAGTAACTCCACTTCCCGGCGGGCAATAACGGATGGATGACCACCTGGTTTCCCGCCTGCGGCCTTAGCCCGATCAGACCGGTGATAATCAGATCCGCGTACCCGGAGTGGTTGTAATACCGGCCCCGGTTCTTCGGCTGCGCGTGCCACGAGATCAGAATGTCGCGCGCGATCCATTCTCCGGTGTCTGCGTCCAGATCCTCGTCGATCCACGGTATGGTTCGCCCATCGGGGAGACGGATGTGCTGAGAGTGCGTGTAGGTGCTGAGCATACGGAAATAGTCATCCCTGGTCATCACCGTCTGTTTCGGACCGTTCAGCAGATTGGCCAGAGCAACCAGCGTCTGCGTCGTCGCAAACGGCCACGACGGGCCGTTCCACAGGCACTCGTGGTGCACCTTGTAGCGGAACCGCGGGCTGCTTCGCTCCGCGGTGGTTGGCCCGTACTGGCCGGCAAATCCCCCGGGAGCGAAGAGGAATTGCCACGCCACATCATGTTCCGGGGGAGGAATCTCGAAATACCAGGGGATGTAGCCGATCAGTTCGCGCACCCCGGACCATCCTGAAGCCGAATGCCGCGCCACCGTCTCGTAGAACTCATCGTGTGGATCCCACAGGCGGCTCTCGATCAGCCCCCGTAACTGCGTCGCCTTGTCGCGGTACTGCGCGGCAATCTGCCGATCTCCCGCCATGGCCGCGATCCGCGAAATCGCCATGGCGTCGCCGTACATATAGCTGTTGATGGTCGGCCGGTACCCGTTGCCGCTGATGCTGTCCTCCATCCCGTCGCGATCGTCGATCTGCCAGAAGAGCCCGTTCGCGTCCTGATGGGTCGCTTCCCACGCACGGTAGTTCGATTCGAGGGCCGGCAGCAGGCTCTCTGCCAGATCGCGGTTCCCCGTCGCCAGATAGAGCTGGTACACCGAGTCTGCCGCCCAGAAGCTGTAGCGCCGCGGCTGCCCGTCCGCGCCGAACCAGAAGCGCGTGTAGTCGTCAACGTATTCCGGATCGCGCAGCCATCGCGCCTCCCGGATATGGTGTCCCGCGGCCGTGTCGATCGTGTTGAACGTCCCCGCCCACGGAACGTTATCGAGAAACTCGTTAATCACGTATCCGTCCGGCGTGCGCTCCAGATGCTTCTGAAACGCATACCAGCGGAAATAATAAATCTGCTCCATCTCCGCGTCGGGAGTGTCCAGCCAGGGAATGTTCCGCACGAACCACTCCCACGGCAGCGCCGGAGCCGCGCCCAGCATCTCCTGTTCATCGCGGACAAAGCCTGTAAAGTAGTGCCGGAAATTCTCCGGTTGCAGGACCGGACCGGAAGGTTGATTCTGGGCCCGCACTCCCGTGTGTAACCCGGCCGCCAGGGCAATGGCAACGCTCAACCACCTGGCGCAGAGTTTTCCACGCGTCTTCATGCGGGCACGAACCCGAGCTCTTCCCCGGAGTGAAAGGCCAGCCCGATCTGTTCGAAATGTTCGTTTCGCCCGTTGTACCAGAGCATCCAGCGGCCCCCGGAATAGACCGCAAATGGCTTGTAGCAGGCGTCTGCATCCCACCCTCCCGGCGTGGGGCGGATGATGGGATTTCCTGCATTTCTCACCCAGTTGGTGATGCCGTCCTTCGAGCGCGCCAGCCCGATCTGTGCGTGGTCGACATCCCTGAAGCCGATATAAAACGCGTAATACCATCCCTTCCAGCGCAGAATCTGCGCTGCCGTCACCCGGTTCTTCTCCCACGGATATCGGGGATCTGCCTGCATCACCGGATTGGCGGAGTACTTATCCCACTGCATCCCATCGCGGCTGGTCGCGTAACCAATGGCGTTCGGCTCGTACTGCTCGCCGGCCGAGTACCACATCTTCCATATCCCCGCCTCGCTGTCCCACATGACATCCGGGCACATCACGGCGACCCCTTCCCACGACGCCTCTGCCGTCAGCACCGGATGTTCCGATTGCCTCTTCCATGCCCTCCCATCGGCGCTGGTCGCGTATCCGATCCACGATTTGCCCTTGGCCTGCCCCGTGTACCACATGTGATACAGGTCGTGCCGCCGCACCACTACCGGCCGGTTGATGTCGTCCTCCCATCCGCTTTCCGGGCGAGGTCCGAGCACGATCTCAGGCGGGCTCCAGTGAATGCCGTCCCGGCTCTCTGATAGAGCGACGCTCTGCTTTGGCCGCCACGACAGCCACATCCTGTACACGCCGTGTTCATACAGCACGCTCACGTCGAAGCAGGTCCCGTATTTCCCTCCCAGCACCGGATCGCCGGAATATTTCACCCAGCCGCTGCTGCCGTCATCGCCCAGCCCACGGGCGGCATGTGACAGCGCGGGGACGAGGCCGGCTGCGGTCAACACGAGCATCAACTCTCTTCTGTTCATAGATCACTCGGTCCTTGCTCTTCATTCGTAGTCCGGGAAGAAAGCGGACAGGGGCTCATCGGGAACACCTGTCGCATCGCCCCCCTTGCGCTGCGCGGGTGAGGTCTGAAGTCAGGCTTCCCGATCTTCCCCGCTCCCCGCGCCTGGCGTCCGAGGCGCACCTCAGAATTTAAAGTGCAGAGACAGCTGCATGTTTCTCGGAGCATCAGCGCTGCTGATGATCCCGAATCCCTGAGTATCCGGTCCCACCGTATTGTTGTAGCCGGGAGCGTTCAATACCGTGTGATTCAGCACGTTGAAGGCCTCCAGCTGAAAACCCAGCTTGTAACTCTCGGCAAGCGTGAACTCCTTATCGACGCTCGCATTGAAATATTCAATGCCCGACGCCGGCCCTTTAAATACTCCGTAGGCGGCGTCCCCAAGGAATAACCTCTGCCCCTGACCTGGAATGGTTGTAACAGTGCCGTTGATAACCTCCTGATCGGCTCGAACAAACTTGCTGGGATCCAGCCAGCTGACCCCGATTTCGCTGCCTCCCGAGTAAATCGGCGTCTTGCGGCTGCTCAGCACCGCTCCGCCTCCCGTGTAGTTCGCATAGCAGTTGGCCGAACTGAAGTCGAACTGTGCGCAGTCGTAGTCGCCGACGCTTCCGTATCCGCCGGTGCTCGCGTTCACCGTGCCTCCCAGAGCCCAGCCCCCGAAGATACGATGCGACAACCAGCGGTTGCCCGGAAAATCGGGCACAGTGTACCTCACAGCCAGAGCCATCGCGCTCACCGCCCCGGGACTGTAGTAATCCAGACCGCAGTCAGCTTGATAGCGGCAACCCTGCTGCGCGAGGCTGTTGCTGAGGGTATAGTTCCCGAGCAGCGTCAGCCCCGAGGAGTATCTCTTTTGCACCTCCACCTGCAGGGAGTTATACGTGGAGTTGTAGTCGGAGAAGAATTCATTGATCCCGTTAAAGCCGGCCGGATAATATGGCTCGCGCGAATATATATTGGCGGAGTCGTTCGTGCTCCCTCCTGGAACAAAACGAGGCCAGTTCAGATTGTGCTGCTCGCTCAGGTGCGTCCCCCTCGTGCCCACCCATGCCGCGGAAAAGACCCACGTGTTAATCGGCTCCACCTGGAACTCGAGATTAACCTTGTGATATTGCCCCGCATTGTATCCCGGGGCCATCGCCTGAGTTGTTATCGGGTCTGGAAACACCAGACTATCTGCCGCGTCCGATCCCGCGGTCGGAACCTGATAGGGGAAGGGGACGCTGCCGTATTGCGCGTACGGTTGGGAAAGATCCAGTCCCGGCCCCTGAGCCGGCGAGTAGTCCACACCAAATGGCGCCTGGGTCGTATAACCGTTGAACCCGAGAGTCGTCAGATAGTCCGTGTATTCGCCGTAGCCACCCTTGAGCGCAGACTTACCGTTTCCTCGAATATCCCAAGCGAAGGAAACTCGTGGCAAAACGTTATAGCGGTCTCCGGTCAGGTTATTCGGGACCCCGGGATCCCCGATCGTAACCAGGCCGGTGGGAGCTGTCGGGAACACGTTGGATTGCTCGCCGGGAATGAAGGTGACGAAGGCATTATTCGTCGGGCGCAGACCGAAATAAGGTTCCAGTCGCACTCCCCCCATCACCGTCAGGCGAGGCTTGAGTCTGATCGTGTCCTGAATATATGCGGCCCGGGCGGGGTAATTGATATTCAGGTTTTGCGTGCTGTTCTGGTAGAACCCTGCCCCGAATTGCCCCAGGGGTCCGCCGTTCAGCATCATGTCGGCAAGGCCGTTCCCGGTGCCGCCGTAGACGTTATCGGAGTCTTCAAATGAGACGTCCGCACCCGCATCCCAGGTCTGATTGAATATCTCGTGGAAATTGCGCAGCTCGAACCCCGCCTTAATCGTGTGTCTTCCCCTGGCCCATGTGAAGTTATCCGTAATGTCCCAGGTGAACTGAGTCATCGGGTTCACGTATCCATTCCAGATATCCACGCCCATATTGCGCGGAGTCGATATCTCTGTGATGTCCGGAGCCAGCGTGTCGCCCACAGCATTGATTCCGGTATTCCCGGGATTCACAACCCCCGAGCACGGCGCGCAGGTATTAGTAACGGAAATGGCCGTTTGCGTGATGCCGAGCACGAAATTGTTCAGCATCGAGGGCGTGATCTGATAAGTATCGTTAACCGCCCATACCTTTGTCTGGACTGGTTCGCCCCACGTCGCCTGAGGGTTCGGGTACTGTGTCGCCCACGACGCCTCGCTGAATTCGTCGTACATATCTTGGAACGTTGGGTTGTCGTTATACCAGTACAGACTTCCGAACACACGGTGCCTGGCCCCCAGGTTTTCATCTACCCGGACCACCCAGGTCTGAATCAGACTTACATCGCTCGGATTCCACGTATACGTGTCGATGCCGCTGCTGGGGGCAGGCAATATGGCCGTCCCTCCGGATGCGTTGAGGGCCTTTCCTATCGGGCCAAAGTCGGATTGAGGAATCACCGGCATGGGCGTTCCGTTCACCACCGGCACGCCGTCCGGCGAGTTCGTAAAATTGCCGCTTCGCTCGTCGTTGGTGATGGTCTGCCCGGTGGTCGTGGACTGTTTCGAGGTGCTGGTCCGCTCGTAGGAGAGGAAGAAGAACGTCTTGTTTCTTCCGTTGTAGAGTTTGGGAAGCCAGATGGGGCCGCCGACGTTGCCTCCGTACCACTGCTGGTTAAACGGCTGTCGTGAAATGCCCTGGAAATTATTCGACCAGAGGTTCGCATTCCACGCTCCATTCTGCAGATAGGTCCAGAACTCGCCGTGAATCTGATTGGTTCCGCTCTTCAGCGTGGCCTCAATTTGTCCGCCTGCCGCCTGCCCCACCGATGCGTCGGGAAGCGCGGACGCCACGCTGAATTCCGCGATGTTTTCCGACTGGGGATAATCCGTGGCTGCCGAGCCGTGCATGTAGTCGTTCACCGCAGCGCCGTCGATGTCGTAGTTGTTGGTGTACTGCGAAACGCCGTTGAAGGTGGTCACCGGAATGAAGAAGCTCTGGCCCGTTCCGGCTGCAGTCGCTCCCGGCATCAGCGTTTCCATCGATTCCCGGGGGTCGCGCCCCTCTACAGGGATAGCCTCGATCAGCGCCGGATCGATGGTGGTCAGGTTATTCGCCGTTTGCGTGTCGACCATCACCGAGGAGCCCGACACCGTCACTGTCTGCGTCGCGACTCCCACCCGCATCGTAATGGGCAGCGCCGCCGTTCCGCCCGCGTGCAGCACCACGTCTGTGGCCACGAACTTATCGAAGCCCTCAGCTTCGCAGGTGAGGGTGTACGTCCCTGCCTGGAGCGAAACGAACTGCCAAGTGCCGGTTGCATTGCTCGTGGTCTTCGACGAGACTCCGGTCGCGATGTTGTGCACGGTCACCGCCGCCTTTGGAATCACGGCTCCGCTTGGATCGCTGACCGTACCGGACAGCGACGCAGAGATGTCCACCTGTGCCTGCGCAGCGCGCGGCAGCAATCCTGCGGCGAACAGCGGCAGAACAGCCAGAGCCAGAATGCGGGGAAGCGGTCCGACGAGGAATCGGCGTGCCAGACCGGCACAGATGTTATGGGCTGCGTCCATCTCCATATTGCCTCCAAAAAAATCGAGCCTGGTGAATTGATCCTGACGTACAGATATTTCGTTATGTATTCAGCGCAGCAGGGGATGCGATCTGGGGAACGACGGAACTCTATCTGGCGAAGTGGAGGATGGTCATGATGGCATTGCACCATTCTTGCGTAGTGCGTATGCACCATTGATCGCTCGAGTGCAGGGAGACACCCACACGGGCAGGCCGAATCCAGCCGCGGCAGGGTTCACCCCACCCGTAGCACGTCCGCCGCCCTGAACCTATCCCTGCCGGTCCCCCGCGAGACTTGGTCTCCTGCCAGACAGCACACGCTGCAGCCCTTTGGCAGCAGATGCAACCCAGTGTCGCAGGGCAGTGATCAGGCGCCCCGCTACGTTGGTCCGCAGATAGACTTCGGCATTGACGCTTGTGCCTTTGCCGGGTTCGCTCTCCACGCTGAAATTGCCGCGCACCGCGCGCACCCTTTCCCGCATACCCGCCAGACCGAATCCCTGGGTTCGCAGCGTTTTCGATTCGAAGCCAACGCCATTGTCGCGGACAGCCAGACGCACGCTGGCCGGAAGGTATTCCAGATGCACCTCCAGCGACGACGGGTGACCGTGACGCAGAGCATTCGCGATCGCCTCCTGCGCGACGCGGTACAACGTGTCGGTCATGGCCAGCGGCAGCCGCGCAGCCGTTCCGCGCGTCACAAAACGCGCCTCCAGTGAGCATTCCGCCGTGCTCTGTTCCAGCGCCGTTCGCAGCGCCGAGTGCAGATCGGCCCCCTCCGCCAGCGGCTGCGGACGCAGCATCATGATGCTGCGGTGCGCCTCCGAGTGGCTGTGCCGCACCATGTCCAGCGCCAGATCCAGATGACGGGCCAATCGGTCGTTGCTGCCCGGTACGATCTTCCTGGCCGCCTGTATCTGGAACGACAAGCCAGCGAAGCTCTGCGCCAGAGTGTCGTGCAGCTCGTGCCCCAGCTTGGCGCGCTCGGCCATGATCGCCCGGAAGCGCGCCTTCAGCACCTGCATGGCCGCGATGTGTCCCCCCAGAATCAGTGCCGCCAGCAGGATTCCCAGCTCGAACAGGTGCGTCAGGCTCCACCATGGCGGTCCCGCAATCACCGACACATCCTGGCCCGAGCGCAGCAGCACCGCGAATCCCCCCATGTACTTCGTGTCGCTCGGCCGAAGCGAACAGATCCCCTGCAGGCGCAGCACCGATCCCTTCTGCAATGCCGGCAGCAGCGTATTTCCCTGTCCGCCGTCCAGGTGAGCCGCGAATTCCTGGTGTTCGCTCTTCAGAATCAGCCAGGTCTCCCCGTTCCGGTTTTCCGCGTCGATCAGTTCGCCATTGACTTCGATCAGCAGGCCGGCGAATTTGCCCAGCGCCGCCTCTTCTGCAGTCACCGAAAGCGGCGGCATGGGAGACCCGTGCCACAGCAGAACCGCGTGACCGCCGTTCAGAATCAGACCGGCTTCCGTTTCCTGCGCATTTCCCGTCACCAGTAACTCGTCGCCGATCCTGAGCCCCTGCGCAGGCAAACCCCGGATGGCTGCGCCGCCCGTCGAGTCCTGAATGTAGGAGAAATTTCCATTGAGCGTCAGTGTTCCGCGGACCGTCACCTCTTCGCCCCGCACCTGCGGGAGCATCGCGACCTCCGCGATCGACGCAAATGGAGCGCTGCGCACCGCCTTCGCGGCCGGTGCGGCCGGCAGCGGCAGCAGAGCCAGGAGAACTGCGGCAAGTGCCCTCATAGGCTTGATACCGGCGCTCTCATGAGCCGGGCTGCTCCTTCAAAGCCGTGACGAGAATATTCTTCCACTGCCCGCCTGAGTCGTACGATCGCAGCCCGATCTTTCCCCGCCGAGGACACGGTGCCAGCTTGTCGTCCAGCCGGACGATGTCCTTCGCGCCATCCCTCCACGCCAGAGACTTCAGATCGCACCCGCGCACCTCCAGATGAATGTGGTACCACACGTTGGGAACGATCGGACGCGGCAGCGGTTCCGACGCCAGTTCGTGCCACGCATGATCCGCCACACCCACCACCAGCGACTCATCCCGAACCCGCAGACCCACGTAGATGCCGCTGTAAGAATCCACGCCCGGCTCCGCATCCGTAACCCTGGCGATAATTCCCGCTTCTCCGGTATTGCTCAGCGCAACATCCGCATCCATCGCGTAGTCGCTCCAGTACGGCGAGCCCGTTACCAGCTTGGCCCCCCGCTCGTTCGACTCGTTCACCATCGCTCCGGACTGAACCGTCCAGTTCCCGTCGTAGGCCAGCCACCCCGAGGCGTCCCCGTTCACGAAGTCATCGTGATACGGTAGTCCGCGCACAGGCGAGTGGAGAACCCGGAGTATGCCGCCCGTCACAAACAAGCCGAACGGAACGGCGACGGCAAACACGATGAGGTCTCGAATGATCGGTCGCATGGAATGACCCTCACCAGCCGGCCGTTCTGTCCAGGCCGGCCGACGCGCGCTGCCGTTCCACACCCGGGAAATCATTCATTGCCATTTGCCGCCGGACTCTCCCGCGTGAGAAGTTCCACGCTCACCTGGCTCGGCGGCGGAAGTGGCTCTCCCCGAATGCCGGCCAGTGCCGCCTGCACCGCACGATAGCCGATCTGATATCCATCGGATGTCACCAGCGAGTCCAGCTTTCCCTGCTCGAGGTTGACCAGCAAAAACAGATCGCGATCCGACCCGATCAGCGATATCTTCCCGTGCCCGTCCGTGTCTTCAAGCGCCAGCATCGCTCCCTGTGTCGCATCGGCGCTCACTGCGTAAATCGCCTTGAGCTGCGGATGGCTGCTGACCAGCTCCCGCGTGCTCTGCTCGGCTTCCATAATCTGAACTGCCCCCGGCGTCTCCGCCACCACGCGAATCTCCGGCCACGCCGCGATCGCGCGAAGAAAGCTGTCCGCCCGGGAAAGCGTCTCCGGTGTTCCCCGCTCGATCCCTACAATTGCCGCCTCTCCGCTGCCGTGCATCACTTTCGCCGCCCTGGCGGCGGCAATCTTCCCGAACTGCTCCTCGTCAGGCGTCACCGAAGTCAGATACGGTCCCGTCGGCTGGGCGGGCCTCGTCTGGACGAACACTACCGGTAAATGCCGCTCCGTAAATCCCTTCACCATAGTGGTCACGCCCCAGATATTCGTCGGGCCCAAAATGACAGCCCGCGCGCCGTGCTGCACCGCGTCTTCCGCGATCCGGATCTGCCGGTCCAGATCGTCCTCTCGCGTCGGACCATTCCAGTAAATCTGATACCCGGCGGCCGTCGCCGCCTCCTCCGCTCCCCGCCGCATGTCTTCCATATAGTTCGTTCCCGTCGTGCGCGGGACAAATGCGATCGTCGGCCTGGAGGGCGGCTCCCGCAGCACCGGCATCAGGGCCGCGAGACAGCCGCAGCCGCTGCCCAGGGCTGCTGCCACCAGAGGCCGCACCATCCGCCTTAGCTGGAATCTCACCGGCACGCTTTCTTCTTCAGCCTCCCGTCTCCATCGGCCTCCGCAGTGTTTACGCCTCTTCTACCGGTTATTCCTTCATTTTCACCAGCCCCCTGCGCAGAGCGATGGTCGCCGCTTCCGTCCGATCCTTGGCGTTGAGCTTGGAGAGAAGGCTGATCACATGATTTCTGGCGGTGATGTCGCTGATGCCGAGGGCCTGCGCGATCTCCTTGTTAGTCAGCCCGTCCACCACCAGTGCCAGCACCTCCTGCTCGCGGCTGCTCAGAGCAGTGCGGCCCATGTGCTCGGCCAGCCGCATGGCCAGCGCCGCAGGAATCCGCCGCTTGCCCTGGTGCACCGCCCTGATGGCTTCGATCACTTCCTCCTGCGACGCGCTCTTCAGCAGGTAACCCAGAGCGCCTGCTTCAATGGCGTTGGAGATATCTTCATCCAGCTGATAATTTGTCAGCACCAGCACCCGGCTCTCGCGGTGAGCGGCCCGCAGTGCATGGATTACCTCCACGCCGCCCATGTCCGGCATGCGCAGGTCGAGCAGCACCACATCCGGATTCAGCTTCTCCGCAAGCTCCAGACCTTCCCGCCCGGAACTTGCCATTCCCACAACGCTGATTCCCGATTCACCGTCCAGCATGCTGTGCAGCCCGCGCCGCACAACCGGATGGTCGTCAACGACCAGCACCCGAATGCATTCTTTTCCCGTCACAGTCACCTTTTCCGGTCGTTTGCAAGCGCGCGACGCGGAGAAGTATAGCAGCAGCTTGCTGTGCGTTCCGGCTATGGTGCGAATGCACTACGCCGCGCCTGGTGCATCTGCATCATTGACCTCCATTTTCCTCCCCGCTTACAGTTTCAGCACGGTCTCCCGAGCTCTCCATGATGCCGCAAACTCGTCCAGGTCGAGACATCAGGCGCGGCCGCGCCCTCACAGCCCGTGCGCCAACTCTCTCCGGGATCGGTTTCTTCTGCGGCCTGTTCCTGTTGCTTGTTGCCGCCCCTGGCCTAGCCGCTCCCTCGTATGGCCAAACTCCAACACCTTCGCCCCAGGACATCCCTCGACTCGCTCAGCAGGCCGACGCTGATCTTCACAGCAATAAGCCCGCCGATGCCGCCGCGATTTACCGCGCCATCCTCGACGCCGCTCCTGACAACATCGCCGCCCGTTCCAACCTTGGCCTCGCCTACTATCTCCAGGGCCGTTATTCGCAGGCGTCCGATGAGTTTCATACCGTTCTTCAACACAGCCCGAATCTCTGGAACATTGTGGCTCTCTGCGGTCTGGCCGAAGCGCGCTCCGGCCAGGATGCGAACGCGATTCGGCACCTGACCGCGGCTTTCGATCAGGTGCACGACCCCTCCCTGCGCATGGCCGCGGGCACACAACTCTACAGCCTCCTGATGGGCACCGGCGATCTGGAGCGCGCCGCTCAGGTCGTCGCGAAACTTGAGCAGCTCGACCCCACAAATGTGGACGTGCTCTATGCCGCTCATCAGGTCTACTCGCTCCTCGCAGATCACGCGTTTCAATCCATGGCGCAGGTCGGCCCGGACTCGGCTCGCATGTACGAGTTGCAGGGAGACGAGCTCGCGCAGGTGGGCGACATCCACGGCGCCATCCTCGCCTATCGGCATGTGATCGTTCTCAGTCCTCACCTTTCCGGCGTTCATTTTGCGCTGGGCGAGGCGCTCAGCGCCTCCCGGTCTCCGGCCGATCAGGCGCAGGCCGAAGACGAATACCGCCTGGCTCTCGCCGACGACCCTCAGGACGAGCGCGCCGACTGCCGCCTGGGCATGATCGAAATGAAGCAGGCGCACATCCCCGTCGCTGTGGGTTATTTTCAAAGCGCCCTCCGCCTCCAGCCCGGCGATCCCGAAGCCAATAAGGACCTCGGCATCGCGCTCACCCTTTCCGGTTCGAACCAGGAAGCAGCCGTCTACCTCAACCGCGCTGTGCAGGCGGATCCCTCCGACGAATCCGCCTGGTATCACCTCAGTCTTGCCGAAAGGAGCATCGGCGATTTGCAGGCCGCGAAGCATGACATGGACGAATTCCTGCGCGTCAAGGCGAGAAAAGACGACCTCGCCCACAACTACCGGAACCTGATGAATGCTGCGGCGCCATCTGCCGGCAAAGACCGATCCGCTCCTCGCGCTGCTTCTTCCCCCGCTGCCCCCGGTGAGCCGTGACCATCGGCGCTGTAACCTGTGGATGGCGAGTCAAAATAAATTGCGAGGCGGCAGGATGAACAAAGCGATCCTGGCGGTGCTGGCATTCGCGTTGACGGCTGGCGCACAAACGAACTCCCAGCGTCTTTACTGGGCCGGAAGCTGGACCGCTTCCCCAATGCCTTCCACGGACTGGCAGCAGCAGTCTTATACAGAGTTTCGCGATGTGACTCTGCGGCAGATCGTTCATTTGTCGTCCGGGGGCAGCTACGTGCGAGTCCGATTCTCCAATGTTTTTGGCGACGGACCGCTGTGGATTACCTCAGCGCACATCGCCCGAGCTGTATCGGCACCAGCCTCCGCAATCGACGCGGCCACTGACACCGCCCTCGCTTTTGGCGGCCAGCCCGATGTGATGATTCCGCAGGGCGCGGCGTATCTCTCTGACCCGGTGAAATTCGAAGCTGCGGCAGACTCAGATCTTGCCGTCAGCTTTCACATCGATGCCCCCGCCTACCCCGGGACCTACCACGACGACGCAAACCAGACCATGTACGTTGCGCACGGAGATCAGGTGGCTGCGCCGCAACTCCATGACGCTGCGACCATGGATCACTGGTATTGGCTGACTGGAGTCGACGTCGGCACTCCCGCGCCTGACCGCTGCATCGTCGCCTTTGGAGATTCCATTACCGACGGCTGGCGCTCCGATATCAACGGCAATAACCGCTGGCCGGATGATCTTTCATCTCGCCTCCGGAGCAACGCAGCCACCAGGTCGGTCTGTGTCCTCAATGAAGGCATCAGCGGCAACCGCATCCTCATGAACGGCGGCGGCCCCAGTGCCCTTGCGCGCTTTGACCGCGATGTCCTCTCCCAGCCGGGAGTTCGTTACGTGATCATCCTCGAGGGCATCAACGATCTCGGAAACCTGGCCCAGCAGGGCAATGTCTCGGCGGCGGATCTTCACTTCCTGGTACAGCAGCTCATCAGCGCCGATCGACAGATGATCGCAGATGCCCGCGCCCTCGGAATCCAGGCAATCGGCGCTACCCTGACCCCCTTTGGAGGCAGCGATTATTACACCAGCCAGGGAACTGAATTCGATGCGGCACGACAGGAGCTCAACGACTGGATCCGCGCTCCCGGCCACTTCGATAAGGTCGTGGACTTTGACAAGGCCACGCGCGACCCCTCCGATCCAACCCGCTTCCTGCCAGCCTGCGACTCCGGCGATCATCTGCATCCCAATCCCGCCGGCTATCGGGCAATGGCAAATGCGATCCCGCTGGAGTGGTTCGCCTCAGAGTAAGCTTTCGCAGTTGTAACTCGCGCAGCGGAATCCCGTTACCAGGGTTGGCAACCATTCTTTGAAAAAGCCTGTCCTGTCGGCCATCGTCGTCCAGTAAGGTGAAACATCAAGCCGCAATGGCGAGATTGAAAGCGATGTTGCAGCCGAGGCCGCGGCTTCCGCCTGTAATGATGGCGATTTTGTCGATCATAATTCCAGCTCCTTTGCTGCGGTCCGTAGGATCACCTCGCGACGGCCTGCGAATAGTCCATGTTGGCGAGATCGGTGAGGAGCGAAGAACCAGTGGGGTTCCATCCGAGCTTGGTGCGGGTTTGCGCGCTGGACGTTTGAGCGTCTCTGCCCGCGAAGAACCCGAAAAAGCCGAAATGCCCCTGAGCCTGATCCCGCGAGATGGAAACGACGGGTACGTTCAACCCGCGGCCGATGGCAGTGGCAATATCTTTCAACGGCACGCCCTCTTCGGCGACGGCATGATACCTGGCTCCCGCCGTGTCTTTTTCCAGTGCGAGCCGGTAGAGCTGGGCGACATCCGTTATATGCGCGGCCGGCCAGCGGTTCAGACCCTCGCCAACATACGCTGAGACTCCTTTTTCGCGGGCCACAGCGATCAGGCGGGTCACCAGGCCTTGTTTCACCGTGTCGTGGACCTGCGGCAGGCCCATCACCGAGGCGCGCACCCCGCGCTCGATGAGCGCAACCGCGGTTGCCTCTGATGCGCGAGGAAGGGAGGGGGAAGCAGGAAATGGCGGATCGTCCTCGGTGGCGGCGCGCCCCTCAGCCACTCCGACTCCGGAGCTGACGATGAACGGCCGACTGGAACCCAGGAGCACCGCGCCAATCGCGTCAATCGCGCGCTTGTCCAGCTCACAGCTTTCCGCAAACCGCGACCAGTCGTGCTGAAACGCGGTGTGGATGACAGCATCGGACCAGGATGCTCCGCTGCGCAGACTTTCGAGATCCTCCAGATCGCCGCGCTGCACCGCTGCGCCGGCGGCGGTGAGGGCTTTGGCGCCCGCATCGCTGCGCGCGAGGCCGAGCACCTGATGGCCTCCGCCGATCAGCGCCAATACGACGCGCGAGCCGATGAATCCGGTCGCGCCGGTAACGAAAACACGCATGGGAAGACTCCTTTTCCTGCTATCCGAACCTTGATCGTTCCACGGCATGAATAAATCGGAGACGATCTCCGCATATCATAGATAATCGGAGATGGTCTCCGGATGCAGGAATTTTGGAGATGACAAAGAAACCTTTACATCAATCGCGTAGCCGCGCTCGATTCCCTTCGATCTCAGCCAGGACACGTGGCAGGCAACGTACGCTATTCTTCTGGAGACTCACTGATTCCGGGAGCGCACATGGGAGTTCTCAGCCGCATCGGCGTTGCCATTGATTCCGATCTTTTAAAACGCTTTGATCGTTCCATCCAGCGGAGTGGCTACACGAACCGCTCAGAGGCCTTCCGCGACATGATCCGCGATCGGCTGGTAGCGGAGCAGACGGCCTCGCCCGATGCCATTGTCGTCGGCACTGTCACGCTGATCTATGACCACCACGCTTATGGTGTAGGCGAAAAGCTCACGGATCTTCAGCACGCGCACCATCACCTGGTGGTCTCGACCAGTCATGCGCATTTGGATCACGACTCATGCCTTGAAGTGTTGATCGTTCACGGCAGGGCCTCCGATGTGGAGCAACTGGCCGACCGCTTGATTGGCCTGAAGGGCGTGCAGCACGGCCGTCTGGTAAAGACCGTCCCTGCACATGCTCTGGATACGAGGAATAAGGCGGGACATAAGCACACGCACAAGCCGGCGGGCCAAAGGGAAGTTCGCGCGGCTCGCCCCTGACAAGGCGCCACGGGAAGGTTGAGGCCTGCCTCAGGACCTATTTTCCCTTCCCCATACTGCTGCCGGCGACTTGGTGTCTTCAGCGGCCACCAAAACTGTAGCGCAAGGTGAATCGCGCCTGAATCGGTTCGACGGGGTGCATCACCCTTGTGAATGCCGCGTTTGCATTCACCACGCTCGCCACCTGCTCCTGCCCGGCCAACGTTGTTGGCGGCGCCGCCGGCAGGCCCAGCCCGGCTGCCGAAGTGATTTGCGACACATAGGCGTAGTCAACGTCGTGATCGCGGCGGTTGAACACATTCAACACCTCGCCTACGAGGCTCCAGTTGCTGTTGAATTGATACGTGGCACCCAGATTAACCAGAGCCGTTGAAGGCGAGGTATACAGGGCGTCGGAGGTCAACGGACGTGGCCCGAAGTAGCGCAGGCGCAAGCTCGCCGAAAAGCCTTTCACATCCTGCATGGTGGCGCCCGCGGCAACCACCCAGCGGACGGCTTCGGGCACCTCTTTGCCGTAGGGGTTTTGCAGGTAAGCGCCGCCTCCGCTGGGAATAACTCCAAAGCAGTTCGAGTTTTTGGCGCAAAGCTGCCGGGCGCCGGTTGAGGTTGTGGAATAAAACGTCGAATCGTATGGGTCGTCCTGGGCGAAAATGGCACGGGAATCCGCAAAGTCGCCATCGAACACCCAGTGCTCCGAAGGCGTGTAGTAGTTTCCAACTTCTATGCCATAGCGGTTGCTCGACTCAACGGAAGGTGTCGTTCCTCCGGTATCGCCATCCTGGAGCAGTTCGGAGTTACTGTGGAGATACCATATCTCGGCCGTGCTTTGCAGATGCGGAACGTTCGCCGTGCGCACGCCGACTTCTCCGCCTTTGGTCTGGACAAGGAAGGGGATCTTAATCGGGTTCGGCGTGTTGTAGTAGGGGTAATCCGGAGACACCGGTTCATACAGCTGCGTTGAGCCGCGCACATCATTAGTGTGGTAACTGAATCCGCCCTGCAGATAGAACTCCGTATTGGCCCACGGGCCAAATATCAGACTTGCTTTGGGGCTGGGCAGGAACTTACTGACCGATTGGTGAGTATTCGGATTGACGCTGGCAGGGTACGGATCGTATGGATAGTTAGGGTCGGTGGGGTTCGTAAAGCTGGTGATGATTCCTTTGCCGTAATCGCCGCGCAGGCCCAGGACGGAGCGGAATTTGCTCGCCCACTGGATCTTACTGGACACCCAGGGACTTCCTATCGTCTCCGTGAACTGATTCAGGTCCGTAGCCGCGGGCAACACTGCAACCTGATCGAGCGAAGAGGGTTCATCCAGGTAGTTGGCCGTATAGTACGTTTTGCTGGTGCGCACGCGATCTTCGGTCCGGAAAAGGCCGTTGTGGATCCAGTCGTTGCGGAGCTGGAGTCCGAACGTGGTTTCTACCCTGCGGCCGTACCACTCTCCTACGATCGTATGGCGTAAATCGAAGCCGGCCACCCAGCGCCTGTCCTGTTGTTCGAACTGGTCACCTTTGTATGGATCGACCAGGTAGTAGGTGAAGTCGGAGAACAGGTTGAGATCGTAATAGAACCCATAAGCCATGATCTTCGTCAGCGAGTTCTCGCCCTGGCGGTGCCATTCGCCCTGCAGGCTATAACGATGGCTGTGGCCGCCGTCTTCCGGATTCAGCGCACCAAAGAAACCGACGACCGGAATCGCGGTATAAGGAAGCTGATCGCTCGAGTTCCATCGGGTTCCGGCGTAACCGTGGGCCGTGATGCTGAAACCCCTGTCGTCTCCGCCCCGGCTGTAAGTCAGAATGCCGTTAAATTTGTAGTAATTGTCCGGATGAACCCAGGGGCCTCCATCGTGATACGCCTCTCCGCCGTACAGCAGATTGCCGTTGCCCAGCTTGCGCGAGACTCCGAAAACCAACCGCGCAAACTGGCACATGCCGCCGTCAACCTGCACGAAGCTCTCCGGCAACGTCTTGTAATACACCACCTGGGCGTTGCCCGCCGAGCCATAGTCGCCGACATCGGCATAATAGGGGCCCTTCGCGGCGTTGATCCGCTCCACAAACTCCGGAATGACGACGTTCATGTCCGAGTACCCCTCGCCGTGCGCGTGCGACGGCAGGTTCAGCGGCATGCCATCAAGGAAAATGGCGAAATCCGTGCCGTGGTCGAGGTTGAAGCCGCGCATGAAATACTGGTTGGCCTTGCCCCCTCCCGCGTGCTGCGTAATGATCAGGCCGGGAAGCGTCTCCAGAATCTCTCCCGAGCGAAGAATCGGACGATTCTCGAGTTCCTTTGCGCCTACCGTCACCTGGCCGGCGGAAGAGGCGATTCCGATGAGGTCGTCCGCGCGGCCCTGCACGTTGACGGTGGTGCTGACGGAACCCACAGCCAGAGAGATGCGCAGCGGAGCGGGTGCTCCGGCGGCGCCAATGGTGACGGCCGTTTCCCTGGTTTCGAAGTCGGCTTTGGAGATAACGAGTCGGTAATCGCCGGCCGGTAGCCGGGAAAGAATAAAGTAGCCATCCCTGTCCGACGCTGTCGTTCTCAGCACGTCGCCGTTCGCGCTCCGCAGTTGCACGACCGCTCCGGCAATCACCGCGCCGGACGTGTCAACAACCGTGCCTGAAATCTGAGAGGACGCAGCCGCTTCACTCGCAGCGGCTGGGCGGTCCTGAGGATCGGGCCCAGGCCCACTCATGGCAGATTCCTGCGCAGGGAGAAGCGAACCTGCCGCGAACAGAGCACAGAATGCGAATCGGCAAAATTGCATTGGCGCCGTCTCTCATCGAGAGGAAATCATGGTTGTAATCGCGAACGGCTCGAACGCACGCCCGCCCCGTAACCCTGATGGCAAGGCCTGGCTGAGATATGTTTTACCTCAAACGTAGCACGATCCAGTGTGTCGTATGTCACATACGTTAGTACCAATCGCATGCACGTGCTGATGGAGGTTTGTGCCCACCGGGAAGTCTTCATGGCTGTATGCCCTGGCCGGCTGTGCCCTGCTTCGCGCCGCGGGAGTGGTGGCGCAGCAGCCGCGGCCTGTACCGCAGACGATTCCGCTGGCCTGTGGGGGCAGGTATTGTCCCCTGCTCACGGGCGGTCCCCAAACGGCGGGCATGCGCAGCGGATTCGTTCGTCTCGCGCCGGGTGAAACCGTAGGGCGGCACACGACAGGCGACCATGAAGGGACGCTCGTCATCCTCCGCGGCCGGGGCGTAGCCCTGCTGGATGGCGGAAGGAAACTCTCCTTTACCGCTCCCGCCGCGGTGTATATCCCGCCTTCCACTTTTCACAACGTGCTGAATGCCGGGAAGGGGCCACTCGAGTATATCTACGTCGTTGCGCCGGCCGCGCAACGATAAGGATTTGCCGCGGGCGGCGCAATGCCAAAGAATCGATGCCGGATTTGAGAACGGATCGTCACCCCAGCTGCGGTGTCATGATCTCACGCCTTTCATTCACCCCTTCCACTCCCATCTCCCCAAGCACGCGCCGAATGGCCGCCAGCAATGCCTCGATCTCAACCGTCGTGATACGCCCGATCGACCCGATTCGGAAACACGACTCGTGCGACAATTTTCCGGGGTAGATCGCATATCCCAGCTGCCACAGGCGTTCATAGAGGCTGGCAAAGTGGAATGCCCGATGGGTGGAATACCGGAACGAGGTGATGATGAAGCTCTGGTCTTCCTCGGCCAGATAGATCTCAAATCCGAGCGCCTTCATGCCGCGGCACAGGGCCTCGTGATTCTTTCGGTAACGCTCCCCCCGGGCCCGAACCCCGCCTTCTTCGTCGAGTTCGTTGAGCGCCTGCTCAAACGCCAGGATCGTCTGAATCGGGGGCGTAAAGCGGAAATGGCCATCCGCCTCCATCCCCGCCCACTGGTCGTAAATGTCAAGGCTCAGCGTACGTGCATTGCCCCTGCAGGCCTGGAGCGCGCGCCGGCTGGCAAGGATGAACCCAAAACCCGGTACTCCCTCGATACACTTGTTCGCGGACGAGATGAGGAAATCGATATGAGCGCCAACCATGTCAATCGGCACCGCACCGAAACTGCTCATTGCATCCACGATGTACGACGCCCCGGTGCCATGGACGACATGCCCGATCTCCTCCACCTGGTTCAATATCCCGCTTGTGGTTTCGCAGTGCACCACGGCCACATGCGTATAACCGGAAACCGACGACAGATACTCAGCCGCAATCTTTGGCGTGAACCTTACGTTCTCGGCCACTTCCAGCACGTCGTGATCGATTCCGTGAACGCGCGCCATCTGCGCGATTCGCCGCCCGTACGCGCCATTCACCAGCACCAGCAGTTTGCCGTCGCGCGGAACTGCCGAGGAGATCACCGATTCCACCGTGTAAGTGCCACTGCCCTGCATCAGGACGCATTCGTACTCCTCGGGAGAGTACGGACCCAGTCCCAGCAGCCGCGTGCGAATGCTGCGCACGGTGGCCAGAAAGTCGCTGTCCAGCGAACCCAGATCCCGGAGCATGGCCTCCTTCACGGTGCCGCTCGTGGTCAGGGGACCGGGCGTAAACAGAAGCTTCGACTCGTTACCACGGGGCATGATTGTTCTCCTCTTCGTCGCCATCACCATAATCGCCGTCGCCATAGTTCAACGGCGGCTGCGGAACCATCGCGATCGCCTTCGGTGGCGCCGTGTAAACCCTGGTGCCGCCCATGTAGGTTGCCTCAACAACGATGTCCCTGATTGTATCGGGCGGGACTTTGCGAGGATCCTTCTGCAGCACCACAAAGTCCGCCAGCTTGCCCGGCGTAATCGAGCCCTTGATGTTCTCCTCAAAGGTGGCGTAGGCGCCATCCAGCGTCCAGACCCTGATCGCTTCATCCACGCTTACTCTTTGGTTCCCTCCGATCACCTCGCCCTGTTGGTCTTTCCGCGTCACCATGTCCTGGATGCGCAGCAGCGGATCGGCCGCCGAGATGGGCGAATCGGAGTGGCCGGCCACATGGATGCCCATGTCAATGGCCGTCCGGTAAGCATGCATCATCGCCAGGCGTTGGGGCCCGTACGACTTCAGAATGTTTCCGTATTCCCACATATAGGAGTGGAAGACCAGAATCACACCGTCCTTCTTCGCGCGATCCAGCAGCGACTGGTTCATCACACTGGCATGTTCGATCCGCCAGCGGGCATCAGGCCGCGGGTTCTGAGCCTCGGCGTTCTCAATGGCCGTCAGCACCATGGCGATCTCGCGGTCGCCATTGGAGTGCGTCGCCACCTGCCAGCCGCCGTTCCACCATTTCAGGAAGTCGGCGTTCAACTGCTCCTGGCTGCGCGCCGGAGGGATGCCGAAGTAGCCGGGCCGGTCAGAGTACGGTTCGCTCAGCCACGCCGTTCTTCCGCTCAGGGAGTTGCCCTGAAAGTTCTTGATCGCAGTGATGCGCAGGCGGTCGTCGCCGAATCCGCGCTCGATGCCCGCGGCCGCGATCTGATCGTAATACTGCGAGTAAATCATCAGGCCCACGCGCACCGGATTATCTTCGTCGCGCAGCTCCTGGTACAGCCGGAACGAGGCCGGGCTTCCGCCCGCCACACCGACACTGGTGATGCCTCGCGCCGAATACTGACGGAAGCAGTTCATGTAGCCTTTAAGCTCCACATCATGCGGCATCCGCTGCCGATCGCTCTCCGTGTCGCCGTGCTCGCGCCGTCCCCGCTCCAGCACTCCGCGCGCGGACTCGCGGAGCACACCGTTCGGTGTTCCGTCCGGATCGCGATCAAACGCGCCGCCGGGCGGGTCGGGCGTGCTCTTATCGATGCCCGCCTCGTTCAGAACGTAGCTGTTCACCACCGTGATGTGGCCCGAGCCGTGCGTGATGATCACGGGTTGTGTAGTCGAAACTTTGTCGAGGTCGTGGCGATTGGGATGCCTGCCGAGCGTGACGTCGTTATATCCGTAGCCGCTGATCAATCCGCCGGGCGGAGTAATGGCTGCTTTGCGCTTCAGCGCCGCCACGAGTTCGTCGATCGTCTTCACCCGGTCGGCGCCCAGCCAAACCCGGTAATAAGGCGAGGTTTCGTCGAAGATGGCCTGCGGATGCAGGTGCGCATCGTTGAAGCCGGGCGTCACTGTCATGCCCTTCAGATCGATGACCTCCGACGCCGGCCCCCTGAGCTTCAGGATCTGTTTGTTCGTGCCCACCGCGATGAATCGCCCGTATTCATAGGCAAACGCCTGCGCCGCCGGATGAGCCGGATCGACCGTAATCACCCTGGCGTTGATGACGAGAGTGGGATCACCGTATGCACTCGGCACAACCAGGACAAGAAACAGGCACAGCTTTTTCATCATTCATTCCTCCGTCGGATTCACGCAGTCTCCCGCGGCAAATCGTGGAGCTGGGCTCGCGCACTAGAAGGTCAGCTTGACGCTGAGTTGTACGTTACGCGGGGTGTTGGTCTGGCTCAGCGTCGCTTCTTCTCCGAAGGTTGAAGACGTAAAGCTCGTGCTGGGTCCGCCGAAGGTCACGTTGTTGAGGCTGTTAAACGCCTCCGCCCGGAAATTAACCGCATAGCGCTCCGAGATCCTGGTGGTTTTTTCCACCATGGAGTCGAGCTCCCAGGCCGCCGGCAGGTTCACGTCCGGCAGGTAACGCGGCGCAGTACCGAAGGAGTAGGTTGACGTCGCCGCGAATGCGTCCTTATTGAAGTAAGTTCCCGTCCCGTCGAGCCGGATCTGCGGACCACCCGGCACCCTGTCCGAGGCGCCCGGAACAGAATTGGGACGCGAAAGTGTGCTGGAGCTGCCGAGATCAGAGACATTGGTGTAGCTCACCGCGATCGGACGCCCCGCGTCGTAGGAGTAGATCCCGCTCACCGCCCATCCGCCGACGATGTGCCTGATGAACCCCTGATTAAGAAGAGGCTTCCCGGCCCCGAAGGGAAGTTCATAGCGGGTGCTCCAGCGGATGACATTCGGCTCGTTCTGATCGGAGACCGAGCGATCGCACGGCAGGCAATAGGTATTGGTCACGGCGCCCATAGTGCCGGCGACACTGGTCATTTCGCCCACATTGTCGATGGCCTTGCTCCACGTGTAGGCAAAGATCTCCGCCAGCCCGAACTTGCTGCGGTGCTCTACCGTCAACTGCCCGGCGTGGTAGCTGGAATGCCCAACGCCGATGTTGTTTCCTTCCATGTTCTGGAACTGCGGATGCGGGCGCAGAAGCTGCGAGTACTTCACAGTGGGCGTGTCAATGCTTGAGGCCGGATCAATCAGGCCATAGAGAGGGTTGGAAACCAGGCTCAGCAGCCTGGAGCCAAGCGCCTCGTCCGCCGTGGGGAGTTGGTTAAGTTGTTCATTAACCATCAGGTGTACGCCCTCGTTGCCGGCATATGCGGCAGTCACCACGAAGTCGCCTGGCAGCGAACGCTGAATGTCCAGCGACCAGTTCTCCTGGTAGGCGATGTCCTGTCTGCGCAGCGGGCTCTCCAGCGAGTCGCCCAGATCGATGCTTAGTCCGGCGGCATTGCCCTGCGGCTCGGGTAGGCCGCTGGGGAAGGGATTCGACAGCTCGTAGCCCGCCAGCGGCGTCACGCCGTTAGCCTGGGCGTCCACCGACGTCGAAGTGCGAATGGCGCCGGCCGCGCTCGGATACTGCTGCCACGCCGCCGCAGGGTGATGGAAGATGCCGGCTCCGGCATGGAGGATGGTTTTCTCGTTGATCCTGAAGGCAAAGCCCACGCGCGGATCGAAATCGAGCTTGCGCGGATTCTGCAACTGACGGCTTGTACCTCCCAGGCCCGGGATCCCCACGCCGCCGGTGAGCGTGAGGGACCGAACCTGTGACTGCAGCGGCGAAACCGCGGTCAGATTCATGTAGTTCAGCAGGTTGTTCTTCTCGATATCCCCGGTTTCGTAGTTGTAGCGGAGTCCGTAGGTCACCTCCAGGCGCGGAGTAATGCGGAACTCATCCTGCGCGAACACGCCGGCGTAATCATGCACCGACTGCGTCTCCGGCTCGTAGCCCGAACTGACCGTGGCCAGGCCGAGCAGCAGGTCCGCAACACCGTCACCGGAGTCGTTGCTGACCGTGGTCCCCTTGCTGAATCCGTCCGTGAAATTCGATCCGATGCTCGATCCGCCGCTGGCGATCGACATCTGCTCGGGATCCCAGAGCTGAGTCGGATAGGCCCTCAGGTCGACGCCATATTTGATGGTGTGCCGCCCCTTCACCCACATCATTGCAGCCGCATACTGATAGACCGTGGAATAATTCCGCTCGAACGGGTAGTAATTCCCCAGCGTGGTGTAGCTTCCCACCGCGGGCGGACCGTAGAGCGTGAGCTGCGGCGTCTGGCTCGCTGTGATTCCCGGCGCGACACTGCTGTTGAATCCAAGCGACCCCGGGCTCTTCAGCACCGCCTCGTTCCGGTTCGATTCGCTGTGCGCCCAGGAGAAGTGGTGCTGGAAAATCATGTTGGGCCGGATGACCCAGGTGTGCCCGATCATCATGTTCTTGCCGGGAATGCGGTCGTTTGCGTCTTCGGGCGAAAGCCCGTTGCCGAAATAGTCGCTGTAGTTGATGTGGTTCGTGAAGTCGGTGATGTGCCCGAAGATGCTGTGGCGATCGTTGAACTGATGATCGATTCGCACATCCAGGCTGTTGTTATCGTCCGTGTTCGGAGCGTTGGAGAAGTAGTTATCGAGATCGCTGCCCCCGATGCCGGTCTGGTTCGGCAGCGGATACAGATCTACGAGTGCGGTACCGATCGGGTTCAGGGCGGGAACAATGTTGTTGATGTTATTGCCGGGAACGGGAGTGCGGCTGTAATTTGTGCCCGTGGTCGTCGTCCAGGGGTTGTAGATGACGATCAGGTTGCCCTTGGCGTCGGTGGTGTGGGAGAAATCGCCGCTTCTCTCCAGGGACGTTGGCACCGTGCCCAGGAAGGACCCTGCGCTCGTGTCGCGCAGCCCTTCGTACGAAACAAAAAAGAACGTCTTGTTCTTGCGCCCGTTGTACAGTCTCGGCAGGATCACCGGCCCGCCGAACGTAGCCCCGTACTGATCCCGGCTGAAATGGCCCTTCGCTGTAATGGGCGTCGTATGGTTCGCATTGAAGCCGTTCGCATCCATATCCTCGTTGCGGTAAAACTCGAATGCTTCCCCGTGGAAGGCGCTGGTCCCGGTGTGCAGCGCGTAGGTCACCATTCCACCGCTGGTCCGGCCGAACTCCGGTGGATACGCATCCGTGTACACGCGAAACTCCTGCACTGACTCCACGCCCGGAATGCCGGCATCCTGGTTGTAGTAAGCCGTCGTATTGGCCGCCCCGTCGATGGTCACATCCGTCGTCGCGCCCTTGGCTCCGTTAATACGAAAGGTGTTTGTGCGGCTCTCGCTGGTGGCGTCCTGGCCGGAGAGGCCGTCGTCGCCTTTGGTTACGCCCGCCGCGAAGTTGATCATCTGCAGCGGATTGCGAATGTTGAGCGGGATGCTCTCCACAAACGCGGGTTCAATCGTCAGGCCGCGCTCAGCCCCCACCTCATTCATCTCCGGTGGTGTCGCAGTTACACGCACGGACTGCTGTACGCTGCCGATCCGCAGTTTCAGCGTCACTACTTTCGACTCGCCCACCTCCAGCGTGACTCCCGTCAGCAGAGTCGGCGCGAATCCCTTCGCCTCGGCCGTAATGACGTATACACCCGGCACCACGGGAGGCAGGATGAAGTCGCCCTTCGCATCCGTCGCGGCTTCCACCTTCACTTCCGTGCTCGTTCTTGTCAGCGTCACTGTCGCGCCGCTCACGCCCGCCTGTCCGGGATCGGTGACCTGCCCGCTGACGCTCGCGTTTTGGGCGTAGAGAGAAACCTTCAGACCGAGGAGTGCGACGAAGGCAAGAACGAGAAATCGTGCTGACAATCTCATTGGCTGCTCCATTGGAAACTTTCCTGAAGAATGGCGATGACAGGCCGAACTCTGATCTTCGGTTCAGGTGCGCCCTTTTTGCGTCATCACGTGACGCGATAGTAGCCAGCACGCGTCGGCGGCTGATTAAGAAGCAATGAATGCAGGCCCGCTTAACGGTAATGAACGGACGTTTATCCCGGGCGGCTGATCGCGCCCCCTCGCTCCTCATGAATGCGTGCCACGCAGGGCACATCAGAGCATCAACATCGAGTCCATTGCGAAATGCCATCAATAAGAGAACGCGCTGTCTTGCAAGGGGACCTGAGCTGCGATACGCACCGGCGAGCGCGACGCGCGTGCGAAGCCTCGAATCTTCGCAGCTTTACTCCGAAGTTGCGTATGCCGCGGGCTGCATTCCGCCAGGGTCCGCGCCCCGGCTCAGCACCGGCCTCAGGTTCCAGATGGGCATCAGCGCCGCCGCGGCCAGAAAGGCTGCACCGGCAAGCGCGAAGAAAAGTTGGTCCCATCCATAACGCTGACTGACGAAGACCACCACATACGGCGAAAAGATCGCTCCCAGATGCCCGATGCCGTCCACCAGTCCCGACGCCGTCGCCGCGGCCCTGGCCTCGCCGATGTCCTGCGCGCCTGCGCCCGAAAGCAGCGTGTCCGGACCGAAGGAGAATACGCCCGCCAGCGAGATCGCCACCGCGGAGCCCACGAGCCCAAACCGCGTTAGTGTTGGCTCCAGCATCAGCACGATCGCGAATCCGCAGAGCATGATTGCGGATACCGGCGCACGACGCGACTGGCTGAATCGATCCGAGGCATACCCGGCCAGCACCGCTCCGGCAATCCCGATCAGCTCATAGAGCGAGGAGAGATAGCCTGACGCCTGCACACTGTATCTGAGGCGGTTCACCATGTAGAGCGGCAGCCAGAACATCAGTGCGTACCGGCACATTTCCAGAAAAAAATAGGAAATGCTGACCATCCACAATGCCGGATTGCGAAGCAGGCCGGCCAGCGCGGTCCAGTTCGATCGCACCGACTCGAAGCGCACTGGCTGGCCTTCCCGATCCGGGGCGCCACGGTCCGGCGCCTCCCTGGCTGTGCTCAGAAACAGCAGTGCAATGCCCAGCAGCAGAAACGCCGGAAACAGGAATGCCCTTCGCCATCCCAGCTCCGGCAACAGCCACGTCTGCACCACCGCCCAGGTGGCGAACGTGGTGGCCAGAAACCCGCCGAGAACATAGTTCGTGCTCCACCAACCCATCACGATGCCGCGATTGTCGCCGGTAAACCACACCGCCATGGTCTTCACCAGACCCGACCAGCCGGTCGACTGCGCCGCTCCGTTCAGGCATGCGAATGTCAGCAGCCAGATCAGTGACGCATGCACGCCCATCAGCAGATTGCTGGCCGCCGCCACCAGCAGTCCGGCGCCTACCACCCGTTTCGCTCCAATTCGGTCAGAGAGGGGCCCGCATGCAAACTGGCCGACCGCATACAGCAGGCTGTAGCCGAACACGATGTTTGCCAGCTGGATACTGCTCAGTCTCGATCCGTGATTCAAAAGCGGAAGCACCACGCTCAGGTTCTTCCGGCACAGGTAGAAGCCGGCGTAGGCAATCCAGGTGATCCAGAAAATCCGGCGCTGACCGGCGCTCAGGCTCATCGGCTCTCCGGTGACTTCGCGCCACATTCCGCGAGTCGCCGGCCAGCGAATCCAGCCGGCGTAAGAGTCCCATCGATTCTCCCTCGCCCTGCCGGCGTACCTCGGCCGGACGCCGAGCAAGAGCCGAGTTCCGCATCCCCGCTGATTGGCATCTTCTTACGATCCCAGTAACGGTCGGTCGCGTAAACGTTCAGAGGGTTAAGTGCCCTCAGCTTATCCGTTCAATGAACGGTTTAGCCGCACCGGTTCTTTCGGTAACCGATCTTTAACAGAATTTGCTCTAGACTGAGCATTCCGGATCAAGGCTTCTTTGATGGACAGGGAAGAAATCCAGCCGGTTGAATTCCTCCGGTATGCGCCGCAGTTGGAGGCAGCGCTTGAGGCTGTGTGCCGCAGTCAGTCCTTCCGCACCAGCGTGAAGAGCTGCCAGTTTCTGCGCCACATCGTTCGCCAGACGCTCCACGGCAATGTTGATGAGCTGAAAGAGCGGCTTATCGGCATGGCGCTGCTCGGCCGCGACGCATCCTACGACACCGGCTCCGATGCCGGCGTGCGCGTGCGTGCCAACGATGTGCGCAAACGTCTCGCTGCATATTATGCCGCCGGCTACCCCGACGACGAGTTCACCTTTGACCTTCCCGCCGGCTCTTATGTCCCCCGCTTTCACCAGCCGCGTATCTTTTCCGCCGCGGAGAGCGTGCCTGCCTCCCCGAACTCTGCCGCTCCTGTGACGGCTCCACTTTCCATGCCCGCGCTAGTCGTCGACTCGCCGCCCGCAATGCTCGGGGCTCAACCGGCGGAGCAGCTCAGCCTGCTCCTGCTCGCGCTGCCCACCGTGGCTGCCCTCTTTTTCTGCCTTGTTTCCGTTCGCTGGCAGATCACCCGGGAACATCCCTTCGTCTCATTCTGGAATACCGTTTTCCAGGAACATCACGCGCTCCTCTACGTCCCCGCTGCCCGGGCGGATGGACAGCAGGAAGTCATTCCCGCCGATCAGCTCGAGGATGCCGCTCCACTGTTCAATCTCGCTGGCCGCTTCCACGCCCGCATCACGCTCACCCACTCCCTCGACGCTGACGGCGGACCCAACGACATCCTTATCCTGATCGGCCATCCCTCGATCCCGGCCGCCGCTGATGACGACCGGCTCGCTGTCGAAGCTTCGCCCTCAGGCCGGCGCATCCTCGATCGCGCGGCGTCTGTCCCCGGCGCTGGGTCTTATGGTGAAGCTGCACTGCTTACCATTTCCAACGGCCCCCAGCGCTCGATCCATATAGACGGCACCGACGAGGCCGCCACTGCCTCGCTCATCCGCGATCTTTCCGATTCCAGCGTCTTCCCCGATGGCCTCGCCGACAGCTTCCGGGATGGGACGGTCACTCAGGTGGTCTTTCCGATCAACCCAGGCGCACACGCGGTGGTTTTCCATGAGCCGCTGCCCAATACCCGTGCGGCGATGAGCGGACCGCAGTGAAGTCGGCAGGCAGATCGGTTCAGGCTGCGCGCAGTCGGCTCTTCCTCTCGGCCTGGGTCCTTTACGCCGGTTACTACATTTGCCGCAAAGACATGAACCCCGCCGCAGGTCCGGGCATCTCGAGCCTTGCCTTCTCGCTCATCGCCTTCGGCGCGGCCTATACCCTCAGCCAGTTTGCCGGCGGCATCCTCGCCGATCGCTTCAGCGCGCGACGCACAGCCCTCGCCGGCGCCGGGATCTCCATCCTTTGCACCAGCCTCCTCGCCTTCCATCCCCGCCACGCGATCCAGCTGTTGGTGCTGCTCGGCAACGGTCTCGGGCAGGGCTTTGGCTGGCCCGCTCTTCTGCGCCTCATCGGCGAATGGTTCGGCCGCGGCGAACGCGACCGCGTCCTTGCCTGGTGGAGCACCAGCTACATACTCGGCGGCGTGCTTGCCACCTCTTTCACCGCATGGCTTGTCTTCCACACCCGGAGCATCTCCGCCGCCACCGGCTTCCAGCCCGCCTATTTGGTTTCGTCCGCGGTGTTGTTCATCGCCGCTCTGTTCTTCTATCTTGAGACTGCGTACCTCACCCATCCGCCTGCCGCCACC
The DNA here is from genome assembly GCA_035505395.1 of Acidobacteriaceae bacterium. Classification (GTDB taxonomy): domain Bacteria; phylum Acidobacteriota; class Terriglobia; order Terriglobales; family Acidobacteriaceae; genus Palsa-343. The sequence goes on along the minus strand of DATJQW010000137.1, from coordinate 21,463 downwards.
GCCATCGCTCCTCCGCTCCCGCGAAGCCAGGCCGCCGCGTGGCACGAAATTCTCTCCAGCCGCAGCGTTCAGGTCATTTCCGCCGCCTATTTTTTCCTTAAGATGACCCGCTATACCCTGCTCTTCTGGCTTCCTCTTTATCTCGTCTCCAGCCTCGGCTATGCACAGCTGTCGGCCGAACACTTCGCCTCCTACTTTGAACTGCTCGGTTTTCTCGGCCCACTTCTCGCCGCCTGGGCGCTGCAGCACTGGTTCGGTGAGCGTCGCCTCGTCCTTGCCGCTGGGATGCTGTTCGCCCTGGCGTTTGTCTGCCTTCTCCATCCAGTCCTCGCTGGCGGCGGCGAACTGGGCACCGTTCTCTCCATTGCGCTCATGGGCACGCTCATTTATGGCGCAGATGTTCTCCTCTCAGCCATGGCCGTACTCGACTGTATGCCGGTTAGCCTCCACGGGCGCGCCGCCGGCTTCGTCAACGGCATTGGCTCCATCGGCCAAACCCTCTCCCCTTTCCTGGTCACCATCTTTGTGGTGCGCTGGGGGTGGACGAGCCTCTTCAATCTTTTTGTCTTCTTTGCCCTCGTCGCGGGTGGCATCTGCGCCTTCGGCGCTCATTTCCAAACCGATCAGACCCGCGCGCTTAACCGTTCAGTCGACGAGTCTGGTCATTTTCCCGCGTAAACTGCCTGCATGATTTTCCGCCACGGCAACCGCGCGCCTCAGCTCGCAGCGACAACAACTCCGCAGTCAGACACCGCCACTCGGGTTCAGCAATGACAGCGCCTGTTCGCATTCGCGCCATCATGCTCGACTGGGCAGGCACTACGGTCGATCACGGTTCGGTTGCGCCTGTCATCGCGCTCCAGACCCTCTTTGCGCAGTACGGCATTGCGTTGTCCGGCGAAGAAGCCCGCAGCGGCATGGGACTGCTCAAGCGGGATCACATTCGCGCCACTCTCGCAGTGCCCCGCGTACGCGCTCAGTGGACCGCCAATACGGGACGCGAACCCGGAGAAACCGAAGTTCAGTCGCTCTTCGCTGAATTCGGCCCCGTGCAGATGAAAATCGTCGCCCAGCACTCTCACCTGATTCCCGGCGTCGCCGCCATCGTCCAGGAATGGCAGAGCCGCGGCATCCGCATCGGCAGCAGCACCGGATACACGCGCCAGATGCTTGAGCCCGTGCTGGAGCAAGCTGCGCGGGAGGGGTACGCCCCGGACGCCTCCGTATGCCCTGACGAAGTGTCCGCGGGACGCCCCGCCCCGTGGATGATGATGAAAAATGCGGAGATTCTGGGCGTGTACCCGCCGCGTGCGTGTGTCAAGATCGGTGATACGGTCGTCGACATCGAAGAGGGCAGGAATGCCGGAATGTGGACCATCGGCCTGACCAGAACCGGCAACCTGATCGGTTTGGAGCAGAGCGAGTGGGAACAGCTGCCGGACTCGGAGAAGCAATCTCGTCTGAACGGCGCAACGACTGCCTTGCGCAACGCTGGCGCCGACTTCGTGGTCGAGGACCTTGCCTCCTGCGGGGAAGCACTCGCTGCCATTGAGGACCGCCTTCACAGAACACCGGTCTGATCCGCCGGATTCCACCCGCTGGTCCGGCCAGCGAATACCATGCACTCTCTGTCTGGAGTCGGGCTCTGACCGCCCTGGATTGCGTCCTTGCTCTGCATTTCCCTGGAAATCCCACACCATCGATGACAGTGGGTACACACTCGAACGGTCGGGCTCGCTCCCGCCCCCGGACTGCGTGATTACTATGGATGCCAGCCTCACAACCCGAAGTCCTATGCGAATCGTTCATGCCGCCGTCTGCATCGCCGCTCTCTCATGCGCTCTCGCCCAGGCTCAAAGCGCTTATCGACCCTCTGCGCAGGAAATCGCCCGCTGGCACCGCTGCGCCGCCGCCGTCACCATCGTCCGCGACAACTGGGGAATTGCGCACGTCCACGGCCACACCGATGCCGACGCCGTTTTTGGCATGGAGTACGCGCAGGCCGAGGACGACTTCAACCGCGTCGAGACCAACTATCTCAACGCGCTCGGGTGGCTCTCGCAGGCTGAGGGCGAGAAGAGCATCTACGTCGACCTTCGCCGGCAGCTCTTTATGGATCCCGTCGACCTGAAGCAGAAATATGCTCAGAGCCCCGAATGGCTGAAATCGCTGATGAACGCTTTTGCCGACGGCCTCAACTTCTACCTCTATGGACACCCCGATGTACATCCCCGAGTGATTACACACTTCGAGCCATGGATGGTGCTCTCATTCACGGAGGGCTCGATCGGCGGCGACATCGAGCGCAGCATCCGTCCGGAAGAGCTGGCGGCCTTTTACGGCGGAGCGGCGTCGGCTTCGCTTGCCGGCGCGGATGGCCCGCACCTTGCGCAGAACGTCGACGATGCTGCCACTTTTGCCGAGCCCATGGGTTCGAATGGCATCGCGATTGCGCCCTCGAATACGGTAGACCATCACGCATTGCTGCTCATCAATCCGCACACCTCGTTTTTCTTCCGCTCTGAGCTGCAAATGAGTTCCGACGAGGGCCTCGACGCCTACGGAGCCGTCACCTGGGGCCAGTTCTTCGTCTACCAGGGGTTCAACAGCCACATCGGCTGGATGCACACCTCCTCAGGCGTTGACGCCATCGACGAATACCTGGAAACCGTCTCCAGAGAAAACGATCGATGGTTCTACAAATTCGGCAACGAGGAGCGGCCCGTCCGATTCCGGGTCATCACCATCCTCTGCAAGACGCCGTCGGGTATGGAGCGGAAAAGTTTCACGGCGTATTACACGCAGCATGGGCCGATCATCCGCACCCAGGTGGTGAACGGGCAGACCCGTTGGGTTGCCATCCGGCTGATGCAGCGGCCGATCCGGGCGCTCGAACAGTCGTATCTGCGCACCAGGGCCCACGACTACAAGTCGTACTACCAAACCATGCTGTTCTACGCCAACTCGTCGAACAACACGATCTTTGCCGATGCCGACGGCGACATCGCTTACTTTCAGGGAAACTACATTCCGCGCCGCGACACCCGCTTCGACTGGACGAAACCTGTCGACGGCAGCAGTCCCGCCACCGAATACCACGGCCTGCTCACCGTGGAAGAAACGCCGCACCTCCTCAATCCACACTCGGGCTGGATCTACAACTCGAACAACTGGCCCTGGTCCGCGGCCGGTCCCCACTCGCCCAGGCGTGCCGATTACCCCGCGTATGTGGAACAGGGCACCGAGTCCGCGCGCGGCCTGCACGCCATCCGCCTGCTCAGCAACCGGAAAGATTTCACCCTCGATGGCCTGATCGCCGCCGCCTACGACAGCTATCTTCCCTGGTTTGCGCCGACCATTCCGGCGCTGGTTCGCGCTTACGACAATCTGCCCTCGACCGATCCGCGCCGCGCAAAGCTCGGCCCCCAGGTCGAAGCGCTGCGCAACTGGGATCTGCGCTGGGGCCAGGACTCGGTGGCCACCTCGCTCGCTGTCTTCTGGGGCCAGGAAGTGAGCCGGTCTGCAATGCACGCAAACCGCGGCGACCAGATGCTGCAGGACTGGGTGGTCGAGCACACGACGCCCACCGAGATGCTCGCAGCGCTCGATCGCGCCGGCGCGCGGCTTACCGCGGATTTCGGCACCTGGCGAACGCCCTGGGGGGATATCAACCGCTATCAGCGCGTGAACGGCGACATTGTGCAGCCTTTCAGCGATGCGCTGCCCAGCATCCCGGTTCCCTTTACCTCGTCGTTGTGGGGTTCGCTGGCCAGCTTCGGTGCGCGGCCGTATCCCGGTACGAAGAAGTGGTACGGCACCAGCGGCAACAGCTTTGTCGCCGTCGTGGAGTTCGGCCCCCGTGTCCGCGCACGTGCCATCACCTGCGGTGGCGAGAGTGGTCATCCCGATTCGCCCCATTTCGACGACGAAGCCCAGCGTTACGCCGACGGAAACCTTCGCGCGGTCTACTACTACCCCGACGAGCTGAAAGGACACATCGAGCGCACCTACCATCCCGGTGAATAGCGGCGGCCGCAGATTCAGCCGAGCATCACCGCTCACCAGGGTAATCTCCAGAGCTGGGTCGTGGAAAACAGGCCGAGCGAGCAACACTCCTTTCACATTCACCCAATCCCCTTGTTCCTGCTGGAGCTCGATAACGCGCCCGTGGACGAGCTCTTCCCTGGCGACACCATCCGGATTCTGCCACTGTCCACGGAGGGCGAACGTGTGCGGGGTCCGTTTTGAATCGGCCGGATTCGGACCGGCTTTCAGCCTGCCGCGTTGAGCGGAATGTGCAGCGCGACACAGGTCCCGTGGCCCAGCTGGCTGGTGATCTCGGCATGGCCGCCGTGAAGGGCCGTGATGCTCTGCACGATCGCCAGACCCAGGCCCGTGCCGCCCGATGTCCGGGAGCGCGAGGGATCGACTCGAAAGAAGCGATCGAATACCCGGGGCAGCGCGTCAGCCGGGATGCCGGCGCCGGTATCGGAGACCTCGATGCGAATGGCCGCGCCTTCGGCCCGGGCAGCCAGAGTGATGATCCCTCCGCAGGGCGTGTGCGCAATGGCGTTGGAGACGAGATTGCTCACCGCCCGCAGCATCAGCGCTCGATCCAGCTCCGCGGTCACCGGCTCCGCGCCTTCATCCGCGACCAGCGAAATATTTCCATCCGAGGCGGAAGCCTCGTAGTAATCGCGAACGGCGCCCAGCAACTTGCCGACGTGGACGCGTTCGCGGCGCAGCTCCGTCAAAGGGCTCTCAGCGCGCGCAAGGAACAGGAGATCGCCGATCAGTTCCGAGAGCCGCACGGCTTCCTCCAGCGTCGACTCGACGACCTCGCGGTACTCATCCACTGTTCGTGCACGTGCCAGGGCCACCTCAGCTTCGCCGCGGATATTGTTCACCGGCGTTCGCAGGTCGTGCGCGATGTCGGCAGAGAATCTTGAGATCCGCTCGAAGGATTCTTCAAGACGGTCGAGCATCTCGTTGAAGGTGCCTGCCAGAGAGGCCAGCTCGGATGGATAACCTTCCGCCAGGATGCGCTCTCGCAGGTTCGTCGAGGTGATGCTGCGCGCGGTCGCCGCAATTTCTTCCACGGGACGAATGCCATGGCGCGCAATCCAGTAGCCCAGCAGCGGAAACAGAACGGAGCTGGCCAGCAGGATCGCCCAAAACCACCAGCGATAGCGCCTGAGCAATGCTTCCTCCTGCGCTACATCGATGGCGATCTGAATCGTATCGGCCCGAGCCGGCGAGGCGCCGGTCCAGGCAGTTGCGCTGGCAACGCGGAATGGCCGCCCATGAAAGCCCGTCAGAGAAAGTGAGTGTTCAGGCTGGCTGCGGGTGCGGCGGGCGAGTTCCCCGAGATCCAGCTGTTCGGCCATGCCCGGGGTGGTGAGGATGGGCGCGCCACGATCATCGAGCAGGCGAATATAAAACTGCTGGTAGCGGCGGGCCGCGGTTTCCAGTTCAATTTCCTCCCGCAATCCCTCGCGGTCGTTGGGACGGTCCCGCAGGATGGTGCGGAGGACGTGCAGCTTGTCGGCCAGAAACAGCTCCGTGCTCCTGTCCAGCTCCACGCGCAGCTCAATGTAGAGGCTGGCAGTGGCCAGCACGACCAGCAACAGCCCCACCAGCGAGTAGGCGGCTGCGAGTCGAGATGCGAGCGTTCCTCGCAGGGGCGTTGTTCCCGGCGCGCTATGTCTCGGCTTCAAGAACATAGCCAGCCCCGCGGATGGTGTGAATCAGCTTGAGGGGAAATGGGTCGTCCACCTTGCTCCTCAGCCTTCGTACGTTCACGTCCACGACGTTGGTATCGCTGTCGAAATTCATGTCCCAGACCATCTCAGCGATAAGAGTGCGGGAGAGCACCTCGCCGGCGCGCCGCGCGAACAGGGTCAGGAGAAGAAACTCCTTGGCCGTCAGCTCCAGCCTGTGGCCGGCGCGCGTCGCGCGGTGACGCAGCAGGTCAATCTCAAGGTCGGCCATGCGCAGCGTCTCCTGGGTGCGCGGAGAGACACGGCGCAGCAGCGAACGCACTCTGGCCAGCAGCTCCGAAAATGCAAACGGCTTGATCAGATAGTCGTCGGCTCCCATCTCAAAGCCCCGCACCCGATGGTGCACGGCATCCAGCGCGGTCAGCATCAGGACCAGGGTTCTGCGCCCGGCCTCGCGCAGACGCGCCAGCACCTCCCATCCATCCAGCGCCGGCAGCATCACGTCGAGAACGATGAGGTCGAACTCCAGTTCCAGAGCCAGGTGCAGACCCTCCACGCCGTCGGCGGCTACGTCCACAACAAAGCCGGCTTCGCCGAGTCCCTTTCTGAGGAACCTGGAAGTTTTCACTTCATCTTCGATGACAAGGATTTTCATCTCTCACCCCCGCTCGTTAAAACTCGAGCCGCAGTGCGAACTGCATTTCGCGTGGCGTTCCTGAACCCACCGGAGTCACCGGCGACACGTTCAGGTTCACGGTGGTATCGATGAGCCCGAAGCCTGCCGGACAGCCGGTGGGACCGGAAGAGGACACGTCGCAGGTAGCCACCGGCTGACCCAGTTGCGGGTGATTGAGAACGTTGTAAAACTCCGAACGGAATTCCAGCTGAGCGCGTTCCGTCAGCGAGAAGGTCTTGTCGGCGCCGAGATCGATCTGCCAGGTACCGGGTCCGGGCAGCAGATCGCGCGGCGCGGTGCCGAATTCTCCCGCAGGGAGGGCAAAGGCCGCTGGGTTGATCCATTCCGCCACCCGTCTGCCTCCCGGTGGCGTGAGCGGGACGCCTTTCACCAGGTCGGGACGCTCCGTGCCGGAGGCGCCATCCGCCGCGGTGTAGCTGGAGGGCAGCAGTACATTCACCGGGAAGCCCGTGCGAGCCAGAGCCGTGGGAGTCAGCTCCCAGCCGCCGGCGATGGCGTTGGCAATCCCGCGCTGGTTCAGCAGCGGCTTACCCAGGCCGAAAGGCAGCTGCCAGACCGCGTTTCCATTGACCACGTGGCGGGCGTCCCAGGCGCCGCTGGCGGTATCGCAGGCCTGGCATAACGGATTCTGCGCCGACACCTCGTCGCCGTCGCCGCTGCCGTTGGAGCCGTTGTCGATCTCGTGCGACCACGTGTAGTTGGCCGCGACCAGCAGCCCGTGCGAAAACGCGCGCCGCATGGCCACGGAGAGGCCGTTGTAGGTGCTCATGCCCACTGAGCCGCGCCACCCGATGGCCGGAGAAAAGGACGGATATTCTGCAACCCACGTGGACGGGTTGCTCGCGCTGTTGGGCACGTTCGGATTCGGCTGAAGCAGGTTCACCACGTTGGTTTCCAGCAGATGAACGCCGTGGCTTCCAAGGTACGAAACCGTCCCCACGAAGTTCGCGGGCAGCTCCCGCTGCACCGAGAAGCTCCACTGTTCAACATACGTGTCCTTGCGATTCCGTTGTTCGGCGTTCGGTGAAAGCGTGCCCGCCCCGAAGCTGACTGGATAGGAAAGCGGCGAACTCGAACTGGATGTCGCTGAATAGGAGGGCACTTCGTTCTTGGCGGGCAGATTCTGATCGTCCAGCTGTCCGTCTTCGTGATACAGGCCGAATCCGCCCCGAAATACCGTCTGCCCTTCCTGCCACGGCGTCCAGGCGAAGCCCACGCGGGGATCGACGTCGCCGTAGTTCTGGTCGCCGAAGCTGGCGCCGACACCGCAGAATCCCTGCGGCCCGCAGGTGGCGAAATCGAAGGGGTTGGCCTTCCCGTGGGCTTCGTCGAAGAGATCGAAGATGGAGTAGCGCAACCCCAGGTTCAGGACCAGATTCGGGCGCAACTTGTACTCGTCCTGCGCATAGAGAAAGTAATCGTTCTTGCGCATATCGTTGATCGGCAAGGCGCCGGTCAGGCTGGCTTTCTTCACCTCATTGGCAGCGAGACTTTCCACCGTGGAGAAAGTAAGCTTTCCGTGCTCGCCGTAGTGCTGGTTCATTTGTATATAGCGAAACTCGAATCCGGCTTTGAGGGTATGGCCGCCGTGAGACCAGGTCAGGTTATCGAGGCCCGAATACGAATTGCCCACGTAGATGCTGGAATAGTCGTAGTTCTCGGTGACGAATCCAGGACCAGGGCCCGCGGCAATCACGATCTGATAAATGATCCCCGAGTCGCTGTAGTTGTACTGGTTGTCGGTGGAGCGATTAAAGCCGGCCTCGACCTCGTTGACCAGCTGTGGGTTGAAGACGTGCAGCAGTTCCAGCGCGCCATTGACGGGCGCTGAGACCTTCTGCTGCAGGTCGGTGGATCCAGCCGAAAGCGGCTGAGTATCGGCCGACCGGTCGTAACTGAAGCGCATAAAGCCAGTCGTATTTGCGGTGAAGTGCTGGTCGAGGCGCACCATCGCCGACCCTTCGTTGACCACCTGGGTGCATTCGCAGGTCAGCAGGTCGGTGTTCGGATCGCTGGTTGGCGTCAGAAATGCCTTCGGACCGGCGCTCGGGTAGCCGTTGATGATTCCATATACCGGCGAGGTGCTTGGAACCGTTGCCCGAAACGCCGCGCTCGGCACGTCGCCGCTCACCGGGTAACCCCAGTTCTGCCGATAGGCTTCGGAGGCGAGAAAGAAAAAAGTCCTGTTGCGCACGATGGGGCCGCCCAGCGATCCGCCGAATTGATTCAGCCGAAGCGGCTGTTGCGCTTCGCCGTTCGAGGCCCATTCCGGCAGCGGCGCGTCGAAGATGTTGTTGCGCAGGTACTCGAAGAGCCGTCCGTGGAAGGCATTGGTCCCGGACGGCGAGCTCACGGCCAGCTGCGCGCCGCCGGTCGCTCCCTCTTCAGCTGGCGCCATCAGCGTATCGACGCGAAACTCCTCAATGGCGTCCAGAGGGATGGCGAGCCGCACCCACTGGCGCTGGGTCTGATTGACGATGTTGGTGGCGTCGACGCCGTCATAAGTGAAGTTGCTGTCGTCCAGGCCGCGTCCGGCAAAGCGAACCGTGCGCTGATTGCTGCCGCCGGTGTCGATGGCGCCCGGCACATAGGCTGTCAGCGACGACCAGTCGCGCCCATTGAGCGGCAATTCATCAGCCTGTTCTTTCTCGATCAGGCCGGTCACCGCGCTGGTGCTGTGGTCCATCAGCGCCGATGCGGCTGAAACTTCCACGCGCTCCTCGCCGCCGGCGACCGGCAGCGCGGCGTTGAGCGTCCGCGTTCGCCCGATCACCTCCTCCACATCGAGAAACTCGATCTTCTTAAATCCCTGATGCTCGAAGGTGACGGTATAAACGCCCACCGGCAGTTCGGCAATGGTGTAATTCCCGTTGTCGTCCGATACCGTCTCCCGCCGCAGCGCGGTCGTGTTTTCAACCGCTGTAATGTGTGCCTGCGGGAGCCGCCCGCCGGTAGCATCCGATACCGTGCCGCTCAATCCACTGCGGGACACCTGAGCAGATGAAATGAGGGTTAGAACCAGCACGGCTCCGGATAAACGAATTGCGAACCGAATACTTCCGGCTATCTCGCGATGCATAGGCCCTCCCGAGTGAAATCATGCTGCGATTGAAGATCCGCACCCTCGACACACAGCTCTTCCGGAGCCATGGCTTGCGCCCCACATGGCACTTAGCTGACGTGGGGTGCGGAACATCATGGCGGTACCTTTGCAGACACCTGTCCCGTGTTAGCCGGTGAAAGCCGAGATTTACGAATCTTCCCTTCGCGGGTTTACAGGAGTCGTGGGTTGTTTGAGGCAGGAGCTTAGTCAACGAGCGCCCTTCACCTAAGCTGAGCGCTCCAGGCGGCAGATGACAATTCCGTAGTCTTCGCGGATGATTGCCGCGTCAAACCGAAATTAACGTTTGGAGAAATCCGGCCTCCTGACGGAGGCAAGCCAGTTGCCAAAGATATGCACTGTTGCGTTCATCAAAACTATTGTAGTTTTGAGCGTCATTACATGACTGCCCAGCTCACCTGACCGAAAACTCGCACGGAAATCATACAGGGAACAGACTGCACCTGAGGTGGAGCGGTGCGCTTCAGCCCGCCCATGGCCCGCTTTTCCGGTCTCTGTCCGCGTCGCGAACAGAGTGACAAAAATGCAATGTCGCCGTCACGCTGCTGTGCGGTATGCGCTTTTAGCCTCGCTCCGTGGCGCAGTTCGTCCGCGCCCATCTGTCCTAAGCCTGCTGGAGATTGTCGCAAAGATTGGTGACCTCGATGTGCACGGAGCGCCGGTCGTGTTTCCCTCGCTATTCCACGGTCGAGCCCTCCTGCGCGATGACAAACCCACACCTGAAGGAGGAACGCGCGATGTCCCGAACTACCTCTGGAAAGAACTCGCCAAACAAGACGCAGAATTACGCTCTGCGTGCGCTTGCCGGCCTGCTGCTGGCGGGAGTGATGGTTCCGGCTCTCGCCGGCCAGTCCAAACCATACCCAACGTACACGGTGGGCCCGCAGAAGAACGGCACGTGGGTCGTCAGCGATGGCACCATCATCACGCCCGCGGGCACGCAGGTTGACCTCGGCATCCGGGTGCGGGCCAAGGCGATTGCGCTGAACCCGAATACCAGCAGTCATACGGCTGCCGTGCTCACCCTGGGTACGTCGACGGCCGACGGCAACGGAGCCGTCGAGGTCTTCGACGTTCGTACTGGCGTCGTCCTGCAGAACTACATTCCCTTTGCAACGGATTCCACGGGCGCGCCCACCGGCATCGCCTATACCCCGGACGGCAAGTACCTGGTATTCAGCCAGGATTCGAGCCACGTGACCATCGCCAGCGTGTCCAAAGCGGGCTTGCTGAGTGACGACGTCCAGGTGAGCGTGCCAGTAAATGGCACCGTGCTTACCGTCCCCAACGTCGGGTCCACCAACATTCTGAACAGCAGCACGGCCACTTGCTTTCCGAACAGCCCGGGAGGAACCACGGGAAGCATTTTGATCCCCTGCGGCTACACCTACTCGTTTGGCACTTCGTATCCCACCGGAATAGCGATCTCGCCGGATGGCAAGAGCGCCTACGCCGTGCTGGATGTCAACAATATGCTCACCAAAATCAACCTGACCGCGGCGACACCGACGCAGGGTGCTTCGATCCGGGTCGGTAATATTCCGAACAGCGTCGTCATCTCCCCGGATGGCAAGACCGCGTACGTCTCCAATGAGGCCGGCCGCATCGCTACCGAGAGCGACTTCCAGGAATATTCCGACGGAACTCCGGTTGTGGCCGAAGATCCAACCGGCGCCACGGCCACGGGCACCGTCTCTGTGATCAACCTCTCGACGTTCACCGTCACCGGCAGCATCTCAACCGGCCTGCATCCGACCGGGATGGCCTTCTGGGGATCGAAGCTGCTGGTGGCCAACACCTACGACGACAGCATCTCGGTCATCGACACGACCCGGAACGAGGTCACGCGGACGATCGACCTGGGACTCCCCATCGGAGTGCCTGGCGCGGGCCAGCCGGCCGATGGCGGTGAGCCGAACTCGATCGCCGTCGATGACGGTACCAACCTTGCCTACGTCGCCTTGTACCATGCCAACGCGATCGCCGTTGTCGACCTCACGAATGGCGTCACGAATCCCGTCGTCGGCATGATTCCCGTCGCCTACGCGCCGGCCTCGGTGGTGCTGGACAAGAAGAATAACCTGCTCCTCGTCGCCAACGACAAGGGCATCGGGGCGAGGGATTCGTTCGAGTGCGATTACGGCGTTTGCTCCTACAACACCCACCAGGACAACGGCACCGTCAGCATCGTTCCGGTACCGACAACCGGGGACCTGGCGGCGATGACGCAGCAGGTCTTCACCAACAACCACTGGGATCTGACACAGAATATCGAGGCGGCATCCGGCGGCAGACCCACTGCCAAACCGGTCGTCATTCCGGCCAAAATCGGCGATCCGTCGCTGATCCAGCACGTGTTCCTGATCATCCGTGAAAACCGCACCTACGATCAGATTCTGGGCGACGTCGCCGGCGGCAATGGCGACCCCTCCCTGGCGGTCTTCGGCGCCGATGTCACACCCAATGCGCACGCGCTGGTCGAGCGCTTCCCGCTGCTGGACAACTTCTACGACCCCAGCCGCCAGTCCGCCGACGGTCATAACTGGATCCTTCAGGCGATGGCGCCTTATTCCGACGATATCCAGTCGCCGGACTGGGTCCGCGACTACCCCTCCAACGGAGGCGATTCGATTGCTTATCAGAAGGAGGGCCACCTGTTCGACGTGGCGGCTCAGGCCGGGCTCACGATGAAGATCTACGGCGAATACGTCGAGTACGATACCTTCAACGTGCCCGGCTGTACGCCGAATCCGCTGATTTCGAATAGCTGCGAGCCATCGTGGACCGATTTTTACAATGACACGCTCGCCTATGAATCCGGCGAGGAGCCGGAACTGCAGTATTACAACACGGTCGTGTCGCACTCGCCGCTCCCCAACGTCCAGACGCACGCGATCACCAACTACCCGCAGTTCGATTTGGGCATTCCCGACCAGTTCCGCGTCGACGTCTGGGAGCAGGATTTTGCCAACGACGTAAAGAATGGTACGGTGCCCCAGTTGAGCATCATCTGGATCAGCTCCGATCACACCGGCGGCCCGCCGACCGCGCAGGCCATGCAGGCCGATAACGATCTGGCCCTGGGCCGCTTTGTCGACATCATCAGCCACAGCGCGGTGTGGTCCTCCTCGGCGATCTTTGTCGAGGAAGACGACGCGCAGAACGGCGTCGACCACGTTGACGGTCACCGCAGCCCGGGCTATATCTTCAGCCCCTACGTCGTTCAGCAGGTAAACAGAGATGGCTCCGGCGCCGGAGTAACTGAGGTAAGCACCTACTTCTCACAAGTCAACATCACGCGCACCATCGAGCAGATTCTCGGCCTGCCGCCCATGAACCAGTCGGACCTCGTGGCCTCGCCGATGCGCACGATCTTCACCAATAACCCGCCCAGGGCGAACTTCCTGCCGTGGACGCACGTGCCGAACGTGGTTTCGCTGGATGACGGCGTTACCGCCAGCGTAGCCATGTCGAAGGACAGCCCCGCGGTGAAGGCTCTGCGCACAGCCTGGCTCAAAAAGAAGGCGCTGATCTTCGCCGGCAAATATCACATTCCCGATTCCGAAGACCCGGACACCGTGAACCACCTCGACTGGTATGAGGCCACCGGATTCACGCGGCCTTATCCCGGCGAGAAAACGGTTCGCCCGCCGAGCGACTTTAACAACCCGGCACCTGCAGGTGACACCGACGGCGACGAGTAAGATACGTCGCCCGTTCAATCGCCCTCTCCCCGGTCACCGGGGAGAGGGCCTTCTTGTTCACGCCTCACGCCACGCAATTCTCCGCCGCCATGGTTTCCATCGCTCTCATCATCGGCCGCGTATCACAGGAATCAGAATTCGATTCTGAATGTCGCCTGTCCCTGCCGATTAATGATCGCCGAACCTTCTCCAGTCACTTCGCCGAACGTGGAATCTTCAATGTTATTATCCGGGCCGTTGACGATGGTGCGGTTGAAGGCGTTGAAGTAGTCAAGGCGGAGCAGCGCGTTGACCTTTTCCGTAATGCCAAAGTGCTTGATCAGATCGAGATCTTCCATGCGCAGCGGGGGATTGCGCAGCGAAGCGTAGTTCCTGGCCGAGTCTCCCAGCACATACTGATTCGCGGTAGGAGTGAAGGCATTGGTGGTGAACATCTTCGGCGGCGTGCCCAGCTTTCCAAGAAAGTAGTCCTTCGCTTGGTCGTAATCAAAGGTCTTCCGTGAAACGCCCGGCACGACAAAGGGGCGATCGAATCCGTCGATGCCGCTCAGGCTTTCGGTCGGACCGATGGGCGTGCCTCCCTCGTAGTCGAAGATGCCGCTCACCTGCCATCCGCCCAGCACCTGGCCGGTAAGTCCGCGATTGTTCAGCCAGGTCTCGCCCGGACCGAAGGGCAGGGCGTAGGTTGTGGCCACACGCACCAGATATTTCTGATCGTCGTTGGAGACGGCGTATTCGGGCTGCTGGTCGTACTTATTCAGCGGCGTGTTGAAGTACGCGGAAAAGGCGCGATCCGCATTGGTCAGTTCGCGCCCCAGCGTCAGAGAGGCGAGATAGCTCAGCCCGTTGGAGAAGCGCTTCTCTCCCTGGAGCTGGAACGCGTTATAGAACGACGAGCCCGCGTCGTCGTAGAGGTTCTGCACATTGGTGTATTGCGGGAAGGGCTTCAGCGCCTGTTCCACCGTCGCGCCGCCCCCGAACTCGCTGACAAACGCTGGATAGGGATCCTTGATGCCCGCCGCCACAGCCTGCGGAGAATTGACGGGCTGGCTGAGCAGCGAGCCGTAGCTCAGAATGGACGGATTCGGCTGGTTGATGGGATTCAGCCCCGAGGGCAGGTGCACTCCGTGGTTGCCGACCCAGGCAGCGGTAAGAAACATGGTCCAGGGAAGCTGCCGCTGCACGGTGAGGTTCCACGCCTGATCGTAGGGAGCACGGCCCAGATCGGTGTTGAAGTAAGTAATGCTGTTGCCGTTGCCCATCGACGGGTTAAACGGAACCACGGGCGGCAGCGGCAGAGTGTTGCTGTCCCAGTCGCCGTAACCCGGAGCATTGCTTCCCGTCGAACTGCGATTGAATTCTCCCACCAGCAGATTGCCCATGGTCACGACCACGTTGGCGGTTCCGAATTCGTAGGCGCCACCCTGGAGGTAAACGAGGTAGCCGCCGGCCTGCACCACCGTCTTGTCGTTCACCATGTAGGAGACGCCGAGGCGCGGCCCGAACTGCCTCCAGTCAATCGCAGCGCGGTTGAATCCCGCGCACCCCGAGCAGCTGCCGAACCGGCTGGCGGCGCCGGGGAGATTGCCGGCGCCTGGATCGGGCGCTGTCTCGTTGAGGAAGACGATGTAATTATGTTTCTCGGTGAAGGGCACCATGATGTCCCAGCGCAGACCGGCGTTAATGGTCAGCCGATGGTTCACCTTGATGTCATCCTCGACATAGGGAGAGAAGTCGAAGTTGCGGAGATCCATTTCGTTGGCTTCGATGCGGTCCGCGGAATCCACGAGGCCGAGCAGGAAGCTGGCGAACGAGCTGCCGTAACTGCCAAAGTTCGGATCTGAGGGATCCGGCGTGGAGGTTTCGGCCTGGCTGAAGTTGAACTCGCCCGCGCACGCCGTGCAGGCCTGCTGATTCTCGTACTCGCGTATGGCCACGGCGCCGAAGTTGAAGGTGTTGCGGCCCTTGCTCCACAGCCAGTTGTTCACAAACGAGAGCCCTAACTGGCGATCCGTGTTGCCGGTTTCCCCGGGCGAAACGCCCCAGCCGGTGATGGCGTTCTGTCCATTGAAGGTGACGTTCGGAAAGTCCGTGCTGTCCTGAACTCCTGCAAAGGGATGGCCGAGATCCTTGCTGGACTGGCCGTCGAGCTTGCCGTACCAACCGATACCGGCTGTCGCGACCAGATTGGGAGTGACCGTATTCACATAGTTCAGCAGAAACCCGTCGGCGTAGTTGTAGTCGTCCTGCGCGCTCTGCAGCTCATTGGTGTCCGTCACGATGGGAGCGTAGTTGTAGGGCGTCGTAGTTTGATTGTCGCGCCACATGGAGAAGTGAATGCTCTGCGATGGCGTGATGGTGTGGTCGACCGTGAAGCCGTACAGGTTCTCCATGATCGGGTCGTTATGCACCGCCGGCGATTTGTTGCTTTGCAGTCCATAGTTTGTTCCTGGCCGGTCCGGAGCGGGGATGGACGACAGGATTGCCTTTGCAAGGCCGCTGAACCGCATCGTGGGAATCATGTTCTGGGGAAACGGGGCGCCGGTGGTTGGATCATAGATGGGTATCTGATTGCCGCTGGAATCCACGAAGTTGCTGAAGTCCCCCTGGGTCATGGCCGTGGTGGGGACGGTGCCGATGGAGGTGATCGGCTGGTTCTCACGGAACCAGTCGGAGGTGAAAAGGAAAAAGGTGCGGTTGTGCCCGCTGTAGAGTTTTGGGATCCACATCGGGCCGCTGAGTGTAAAGCCGAAGTCATTCTGGTGGTCGACGGGCGGAATGGGCTTGCCCTGAGCGTTGAAATTCGACGGGAAGAAGCCGTCGGAATCGAACATGCTGTTGCGGTTGATCTCGAAGGCGTCGCCATGGAACTGGTTGGTTCCCGAAGCCATGTTGTAGGTCAGCGCTCCCTGGCCCAGACCGTATTGTGCTGCGAAAGTCGCGCGCTCCACCCGGAACTGGTTCACCATCTCATAGGGCGGGTTCATGTACGTCTGCTGGCCTTCCAGATTCGGCATGGCGATGGGAATGCCGTTGAAGAGGACCTCGTTTTCGAAGTTGGTGCCGCCGTCGATCTCGCGCGAGAAAGTGCTGCCCTGGACTCCCGGGGAGAGGAAAATGAACTGGTCGATCTGGCGGGCATTTCCGCTCAACTCGACAGGAAGAGCGTTGAGCACTTTCGGCTCCAGGGTCGTGCCGACGTCGGGCTGGGTGGTGTCCAGAGCGATCGAATGCGAAACCACGTTCACCGTCTGCGTAGCCGAGCCGGGAACCATCTGGATGTCGATGGTGGCCGGTGTTCCCACCTCGACGTTGATGCCGCTCTTCGAGAACTTCTGGAAGCCGCCGGCCTCTGCCGCAACAGTGTAGAAGCCCGGGGCAAGCCCGGTGACCGCGTAGGCGCCCACCCTGGTGGTCACGGTATGGGTGGCGACACCGGTGGCCCCATTCGTGACCGTGACGCTGGCGCCTGGAATCGCCGCGCCGGTTGGATCGGTCACCGTGCCGGAGATCCCGTTCGTTACCTGGGCGCTCAGCCACGATGCCGCGAGAACCACCAGGCAGCAAACCACCGCCCACCGAGCCACGCAGAAGCACGAACTGTTCCCTTTGCGGTCAGGAATCCTGTCCATCATGGACCTCCAAAATATTGAAACAGGAGGGCAAATTGCCATCATCTGGTCGCGGGGAAGCCACTCCGGCCCAAACACTAGGACTGCGCAACAACAACTGTCATGGGGCAATGCTGAGCTTTTGCTTAGGAAGTTCTGAGCCTCCACCGCCAGCCGGGCGCGCGCTCTCGCCTGGACTTCCGGGAGCTATAATTCGGGCATTCCAGAGAGGCTGGGTCAGAGTTGCAGAGCGATTTTTGCATCGGCGAGTGGCATGTGCAGCCGCAAATCAATTGTGTGGAAAAGGAAGGCACAAGTCTGCACCTCGAGCCCAAGGTGATGCAGGTCCTGGTTCTGCTCGCCTCCCATCCCGGCGAGGTCATTTCCAAGGATCGGCTCCTGAACACGGTGTGGTCGGGGGTGTTCGTCGGCGAGGACGTGCTCACCCGGTCGATATCCGAGATCCGGAGGGTCCTCGACGATGACGCCCGTTCGCCCAGGGTGATCCAGACAATTCCCAAGACCGGCTATCGGCTCATCGCTTCCGTTACCTTTCGATCCGGCAATGGAAAGCCCAGGGGGGGAGGGGCGGCGACCGAGGCGGCGGGCGAACTCCGGGAAGCATCTCCCGCTCCGGCTTTGCTCAACGGCAGCGCGCCGGCAGCGACTCCCCATGAGGCAGCAGCCCCTCCTCGCAGTCGCAACGCTTCAGTCCTTCCCTGGATCGCCGTTGCGCTGGTTCTCGTGATCGCGGCGGCTGCATGGGGGTGGTGGCACTTCCGGCCCCATCCCGTCGCCGGACCGGCTAACACCGCCTACACGATCGTGCCTTTCACCAGTTATCCCGGCTCCGAAGGGCAGGCTGCCTTTTCCCCCGACGGCAACCAGATTGCCTTCGTCTGGAACGGCGCGCGCGAAGATAACAAAGACATTTACGTCAAGATTCTTGGCACCTCAACACCACTGCGGCTGACGACCGATCTGGCCGAAGATGTGGGGCCAGCCTGGTCGCCGGACGGGCGATTCATCGCCTTCACGCGGCTCTCCTCTGCCGGCAACGCCATCTATATTGTTCCCGCCATCGGCGGTCCCGAGCGGCGGCTGTATACGATGACCGATCCTACCTCGTGGGAATACGCCGGACTGACCTGGACCACCGACGGCAAGCATCTGATTTTCCCTGACCGGCTCTCGAGCGGCGGCCCTTCATCGCTCTTCTCGCTCTCGCTCGACACCCTCACCCGTACGCGGCTCACCTCGCCGCCGGCCTCCTGGGATGGAGACTGGACCCCCGTCATGTCGCCCGACGGCACGAAGATCGCTTTTATCCGGAGCCCCGAAGGTTCGGTGCGCGACGTCTACGTCATGGACGCCAACGGTGGTACACCCCGGCGTCTGACCTTCGACCAGAGGCTGGTCGTGGGCATTACCTGGACGGCTGACAGCCAGTACGTGGTGTTTTCTTCCAATCGCGAGGGAGAATTCGCGTTGTGGAAGGTCTCCGCAGTGGGCGGTCCGATTGAACGCGTCGCCGTTGGCGACGAGAACAGTTACAGTCCTGCCATCTCGCGGAAAGGCAACCTGCTCGCGTACTCGCACGGCACCGGCCGGTGGGACATTGTGCGGGTGGACCTGAAATCGTCGGCGCACCGCGTGCTGACCGATCAGCTGCTGAGCTCGAACGAACAGGATTCCGCGCCGCAGTTTTCCCCGGACGGCGGCCGCATCGCCTTTCAGTCCTGGCGCTCCGGCTCCCAGGAGATCTGGATCTGCCAGGCCGACGGCTCCGACCCTGTGCAGCTGACATCTTTCGGCGGCGCGCTCACAGGTAGCCCTCACTGGTCGCCCGACGGCCGCCAGATCGCGTTCGATTCGCGTCCGGATGGCCGTGCGCACATCTTTCTCACCAGTCCTGACGGAGGAGTACCGCACCCTGTCACCAGCGGGAACTATAACGACATCGTTCCCAGCTGGTCGCCCGACGGGAAGACCATCTATTTTGGATCGAATCGCAGCGGCAGCTACCAGATCTGGAAGGTCGCGGCCACCGGAGGGACGCCCCAGCAGCTCACCAGGAATGGCGGCATGATCGCGCTGGCATCGCCCGACGGCCGGTGGGTCTACTATTCCAGGACCCAGGTTTCGGGGTTATGGCGGATTCCAGTCAATGGCGGAGCCGAAGAACAGGTCCTGAGGCGCCCTCCGGACGGCTTTCAGGGCTACTGGACGCTCACGAAAGACGGCATCTATTACCTCAGTTCCAGCGGCTCCCAGAGCTCCATCGAATTTGCCAGCTATGCGTCGCCCGGCCGCAGTGTTCGGGTTCATGTTCTGGACCACCAGCCGACCCTCTTATCGGGACTTAGCATCTCTCCCGACGGGCACTGGCTGATCTATGCGGACATGGCCGAGGCCGGGAGCAACATCTCGCTGGTCGAAAACTTCCGCTAAGCCAGGAACTTAAGCAAAACCTCGGAGAAAGCGCAGCCTTTCTTCACCGCAGCCGAACTAGATTCTCTGCATGAGACTCTGGCGCTGCGCTCTGCTGGTGATCCTGCTGCCGATCTGCTGCCAGTGGGCGCCAGGGCAGAATATCCACGATGTCTATCCCGACAAGGCGCGCTACGCCCCGGGCGATAGGGTCGCTCTGCTGGTCTCTCTCGAACCCTCAGCCGATGGAAACCCCCTGCACGCCACCCTGAAAGCCACGTTCTGGCACCTCGACCAGCAGGTCGCAGAGATCGCGCAGCCTGTCACCCTCTCGGGGCCGAATCCGGTCGAGGTGCGAATGCTGTGGAACCCACCGGCCCAGGATTACATGGGTTATCTGGCAGTCGTTCGCCTGCTTGGCTCTCGCGGAGAGGAGCTCGCCCGCTCTGAGACTGCGATTGACGTCTCTTCGCAGTGGAATCGCTTCCCCCGCTACGGCTATCTCGCGCATTACTCGCAGCAGGAGGGAGCCGAACCCGACGCCTGGATCGCCGAGCTGAATAAGTTCCACATCAATGGTCTCGAGTATTACGACTTCCAGTACCAGCACAGCGATCCGCTGGCGGGAACCGTGGAGCACCCCGCCCCTGAATGGCACGACATCGCCGGCAGAACCGTCAGCCGCGGGGTGCTGGACGGGTTTTTGGCTGCCGCTCGCCGCCACAACATGATGAGCATGGCCTACAACAGCAGTTACAGCGCCTACGTCGACGCCTTTACCGATGGTTCCGGCGTCCGGCTGCAGTGGGCCACCTGGGATGCCCCAACCGGCCCGCGCACCCTTCGGACCGCGAAGGGTCTCGATTTGCCTGTCGGAGGCGGATGGGTAACCCCTCGCCTGATCTACATGAATCAGAACAGCTCCGAATGGCAGCACTACCTTTTCGGCCAGATGGCCGACCTCTTTCGTGTCTACCCCTTCGACGGCTGGCACATCGATACCTTCGGAACGCGCGGTGCCTACGCTTACGACGGCGCGTATGTGAACTTCATCGCCGGATTCCGGCCCTTCATTGACAACGCCAGGCAGGCCCTGAACAAGCGCATCGTCCTGAACACCGTAAATGCGATGGGGCAGGATGAGACCGCTCGCTCGGACGCCGATTTTGTCTACTCCGAGCTATGGGAAGATCACGAAACCTACGCGAGCATCATGAACACGGCGGCGCAGGTGCACACGGCGAATCCGGCCGTTGGCCTGGTATTCGCCGCCTATCTGCAGCGTCAGGAGAAGAACGACCCGCCCGTCGCCACGAAGGAATTCAACGCCCCCGGCGTTCTGCTGGCAGATGCCGCTATCTTCGCCTCGGGAGCCTCTCACATCGAACTGGGCGACGGCTCGCGCATGTTATCCGGAGAGTATTTTCCGGCCGATACCAGGTTTGCGGTAACTCCGGATCTCCGCGCCGCGCTCCGCCATTATTACGATTTCCTGACTGCCTATGAGAACGTGCTGCGTTACGAGGTCTTTCCTGCCGATGCCGCGGTTACCGTTGACGGCCAGCCGTCCAGTCCCTACGGCGTGCCCAACACCGTCTGGACCATCGCGCGCCGCAAGGGCGGCAAAACCGTCGTGCACTTCATCAACTTACTGGGCTCCGGCGATCCGCACTGGCGCGATGTGCAGGCCAATCGCCCCGCGCCTCCGCTACTCAGCAACCTCAGAGTCCGCATTGCGCTCGATGGGGATGTCACCGCCGCCGGCTGGGCCTCGCCCGACACGGACGGGGGCAGATACCATGCGCTGCCAATCACGCGAGGGAATGATCGCGGTCAGCGGTACGTCGAATTTGTCCTGCCCTCTCTCAAATACTGGGATATGGTGATCCTGGACAGCCACGCAACGGCACGCTGAAGCCCAACCACCACGGTCAAGTCATACTTCCAATGCTCTGCGATCTGCCCGGCACTTAGTTGCCGGAATGACCTGTCGCTCCACTCTGCGCGCCATTCATTCGCAAGTCACATGCTGGACCGCACAGGCAGTCTCATCCTGTTGCAGCATCTGCTCGGCCATGAGAGCGTGACTATAATCCAACGTTACGTTCATCCTGAAGCGAAGGGACTGGCTGGAATGGTGAACGACCGCAACGCGCCACGGCACACTTTATGGCACACCG
>DATJQW010000136.1:0-2813 GCA_035505395.1 Acidobacteriaceae bacterium | reverse complement strand
CTGCCCAGGAAGAGGAAATCCTCGGCAAGGCCTACGACAACCGCCTCATGCGGCGGCTCATCACCTACCTCTTCCCCTACAAGTGGGCCTGCATCACCTCGATCGTCGCCGTCCTGCTCAAGGCCGGCGCCGATGTTCTCGGCCCCTACCTCACCATGGTGGCCGTCGACCTGTACCTCGCGCCTGCCAGCCCCGGCGGCCATTTCGGCGACACTCTTCTCCTGCGTTCCGTCCCCATCTCCGTCCAGCGGGAGCACCCGCTCATGGCGCGATGGCTCAGCCCCAATCCCTGGACCGGCGTGACGCAGATCGCCGGAATCTGGTGCGCCGCCCTGATCTTCGGTTACGTGCTCGAAGCTCTGCAAACCTGGCTCATGCAGTGGACCGGCCAGAAGGTCATGTTCGATCTGCGCAGCCAGATCTTCCGCCATTTGCAGCGCATGCACATCGCCTTTTACGACCGCAATCCGGTCGGCCGCCTCGTTACTCGCCTCACCACCGACGTCGATGCCCTCAACGAGATGTTCACCTCCGGCGTCTTCGCCATTTTCGAGGACATCTTCGTGCTCGCCGCCATCGTCTTCGTCATGCTGCGCATGAAGTGGTGGCTCGCGCTCGCCGCCTTTTCCGTCCTGCCGCTCATCCTCCTGGTCACGCGCATCTTCCGCAAATACGTCCGCGAATCCTACCGCCGCATTCGCGTAGCCATCGCCCGCATCAACGCGTTCACGCAGGAATACATCAGCGGCATGTCGCTGGTGCAGCTCTTCAACCGCCAGCAGCGCGCCTTTCGCGATTTTTCCGCCATTAACCGCATTCACCTCGAGGCCTTCAAGGACAACATCCTCGCCTACGCGCTTTACTATCCTGCCGTCGAGTTCCTCAGCTCCGTGGCCATCGCCCTCATCATCTGGCTCGGCGGCGGCGGCGTCCTGCGCGGCACCGTGTATCTGGGCACGCTGGTCGGTTTCATGCAGTACGCGCAGCGCTTCTTCCGTCCGATTCAGGACCTGAGCGAGAAATACAACACCCTCCAGGCCGCCATGGCCGCCAGCGAGCGCATCTTCAAACTGCTCGACACCGAGCCGGAGATCGTCTCGCCCGCCGATCCTCAGCCCGGCGATGGTTCGGGCCGCATCGAATTCCGCGACGTCTGGTTCACCTACCAGCGCCTCGATGCCCAAACCACCGCGCGCATCGCCGCAGCTACGCCCGCTGAGATCGCCGCCATGTCCGGGATCGAATGGGTAATGCGCGGCGTCTCGTTCACCATCGAGCCTGGCCAGACCGCAGCCATCGTCGGCCACACCGGGGCAGGGAAGACCACCATCACCAGCCTGATGATGCGCTTCTACGACGTCCAGCACGGCGCCGTGCTCATCGACAGCGTCGACGTTCGCCGCCAGGACCTCATCGCCCTCCGCCGCCGCTTCGGTGTCGTCCTCCAGGATCCGTTCCTCTTCACCGGCACCGTGAAGGACAACATCTGCCTCGGCACGGAAAGCATCACCGACGAGCAGATGCGCCTTGCCGCCGAGCAGGTCAACGTCGACGACTTCATCCGCTCCCTGCCCTCCGCCTACGCCGAGCCGCTGCGCGAGCGCGGCGCCGGCCTTTCCACCGGCCAGAAGCAGCTCATCAACTTCGCCCGCGCCCTGGCCCATCGCCCCGGCATCCTCATCCTCGACGAGGCGACTTCCAGCGTCGACACCGACACCGAATTCCGCGTCCGCGCCGCCCTCGAGCGCATGGTTGAAGGCCGCACCTCGGTCGTCATCGCCCATCGCCTCTCGACGGTCCAGCGTGCCGACGTCATCCTCGTGATGCACCGCGGCCAGCTCCGCGAGACGGGCACCCATCAGGAGCTGCTCGCCGTCAAAGGCATCTACTGGAAGCTCTACCAGCTCCAGTATCGCGACCAGGAACTGGGAGAACACGCCACCGGGCTCGCGCCCTCGCTGGTCACCGGCGACGACTGAAGCAGCTCGAGGAAAAACTCCCGGTCGCAACGCTTTTGTATCGGGGCAAAGCGACGCTCTATGACTCACACACAGGGAAGCTGCTTGCGGAATGGAATCCGGACAGCAGGAAAGCGCCGCCCGCGTGGGCAGCGCCTTTTCATGCGGAGTGGGAAAACGACAGCCAGTAGTCTCAACCATTGCTCTGGATGTATCACCGGCTTCCATGTAAGTCGTCTGTCAAGGAGAAAGCACGAGTTGGTTGTTCGCGCTCCGGAGAGCGCGTTGTTCGTCCGATCAGGAGCTGCCGCTGCGCACCTTTGCCTCTCGGCGATTGGTTCCTGCACCCTGCAGAACCGGACATCCATTTGCTGCCTCAGGCTCCTGAGAGCCGTCGCAGAAGATTGAGTTTGTGTTCACTGCCAGTCCCGAAACAATCCGAAGAGAGCCTCGGGAGTCGCCTCCGTCGCCCGGCCGGTAATGTGCGGGACCTGGCAGCCTGCGCATCGATGATCCTGATGTTTTTCCTTTCCCGAGAGGGGTTCAGGCTGCTGCAGCAGGTCTGAACTTCCCTTCAGGGACGAAGTTGGTTTTGCGTCGATCCACGGCCAGCATATGAGCCACCATCTTTCGTGCCACGGCAAGCGTGGCGCGATTAGCGTTCCCGCGCTGCCGCTCCCGTTCGTGCAGCAGAGCCAGTTCTTCGCTGTAGCGCGGAGCGAGTCGGGCTGCCTCGACCAGCATGCGCTGGATATGCTTGTTGCGCTGTTTGGAGATGGGGGTGCGCAGCACCTTGTCGGCTGAACTCTTCTCGGCGCCGCACAGCCCGCAGTAGCTGATGGCCTGCTTGATGGA
>DATJQW010000135.1:0-27364 GCA_035505395.1 Acidobacteriaceae bacterium | reverse complement strand
AAGGCGACGCGACCCCACGATCCGATTGCGGTGGTGGTTTCCGAGAGCCTGACCGCCTCCACCGACGGGACGGTAAAGAACTCCCGGGCGTCGACGGCCACTTCTCAGGTGTCGGCGCTGCTCGGCAAAGTGGCCGGAAGCAATGCGCTGAATAATCTGCTGAATCAGAGCTCCTCCTCGGGGCTGAACGCGCAGGGGCAGAGCGTCACCGATTCGAGCATCTCGACGACGCTGGGCGGTGAAGTAGCCGATGTGCTGCCGAACGGGATGCTGGTCATTCAGGTGGTGCGGCAGCTGACCTTCAATCAGCAGACGCAGCTGATCCGTCTGCGCGGGCTGGTGCGTCCCGAAGACGTGAACTCGCAGAACCAGGTAATGTCGACGGCGATTACCGATATGGAGCTGGAAGTGGTCGGCAAGGGCATCGTAAACGACGCTACCTACCGCCAGAACCCCGTGGTGCGATTCCTCGAGAAGCTGCTGGTCTTTTGAAGAAGGCATGTGTGACGACGATACGGCGAACGCGAGACCGGGGAAACAACCATGCGGACCATCTGGCAGCGCTCGCGGCGCTGCTGCTGGTCTTGTGTGCGCCGCTTGCGTCGGGCCAGGCGGCAGCCCCGACCCGGCTGGCACGGGTGAAGGATGTGGCCTCGGTCGAAGGCGTCCGCGACAACCAGCTGGTCGGGTATGGAATTGTGGTGGGGCTGCACGGCACCGGCGACAGCTCGCAGACCGTCTTCCCGCTGCAGACGCTGGAGTCGGCTCTGGAGCGCATGGGCGTGAGCCTGCAGGGCAACGCCATGGCGTCGATGATGCAGACGCGGAACATGGCCGCGGTGTTTCTGGCCGGGACTCTGCCTCCGTTTGCCCGGCCAGGCAACAAGGTGGACGTGACCGTCTCCTCGGCCGGTGACGCGCGCAGCCTCGAAGGCGGCCTGCTGCTGCTGACGCCGCTCTACGGGCCCGATGGGCAGATCTACGCGCAGGCCCAGGGGCCGCTGGTGCTGGGCGGGTATGCGGTGACCGCAAACGGAAGCAGCAAGTCGGTGAACTATCCAACCACGGCGCGAATTCCCTCGGGCGCGATTGTGGAGCGGGGCGTGCCGCTGGACCTGAGCGGATTGCGGCCGCTGGCGCTGCTGCTGGACGACGCTGATTTCTGCACCGCGGAGGCGGTGACGGCGGCGATCAATCGCGAACTCGGCCGCCCCCTGGCGCATGCTGTCGACAGCCGGCGGATCGAGCTCGAGCCCGGCGCCAACGAGGATATCCCCGCGCTGCTGGCGCGCGTCGAGGAGGTGGAGGTTCAGATC
The DNA here is from genome assembly GCA_035505395.1 of Acidobacteriaceae bacterium. GTDB lineage: Bacteria > Acidobacteriota > Terriglobia > Terriglobales > Acidobacteriaceae > Palsa-343. The sequence goes on along the minus strand of DATJQW010000135.1, from coordinate 26,048 downwards.
TTTCCGCAGGCCAAAGTCGTCGTGAACGAGCGCACCGGAACCGTGGTCATCGGCGGCAGCGTGCGGTTGCAGCCGGTGACGATTCTCCACGGCGGGCTGGTGGTGAATGTGGTCAGCAAATTTGAGGTGTCGCAGCCGAACGCGCTGGCGCAGGGCACCACCCAGGTGGTGCAGCAGACCACCGTGCAGGCGCAGGACAAGCCGGTCAACCGCATTGAGCTGAAGGAGGGTGCCACGGTCGACGATCTGGTGGAGAATCTGCAGCAGATTGGAGCCACCGCCCGCGACATCATTTCCATTCTGCAGGCGATGAAGGAAGCGGGCGCGCTCGAAGCCCAGCTGGAGGTGTTGTGATTCCGGCGCTCGGGGCAAGCGGACCCGGCAACGCCGCCAGCGCTGCCGATCCGCGGCTCAAACCCGCGGCCCACGAATTCGAGGCCTGCCTGATGAAGGAGCTGCTCGAGCCAATGCAGCACGACGCCCTCTTCGGCGACGACGAGAACAGCGGCGAGGGCAGCGACAGCGCTCTGATGAGTTTCGGATCCGAAGGCCTGGCGCGGGCGATCTCGGAGCGGGGCGGTTTTGGGATTGCGTCCAGGATACTGGCCCACTTTGCAGCAGAAAGCCCGGCAGCGGCACCCGCGGACGGCACAGGTAAGAATTTTCTTAGAATGGGCCGCAAAGTATGACTAAAGTGTGGTTTTCTGCCGCCGATGATCTCAAGGAGGAGAGAAGCGCATGAATGTGACCAACGATCTGCAGGGCCTGCAGCAAATCTTTTCGACCCCCGATGTGGCACCTGCCCGGAACGGCAGCCCTTCGAGCGCAGCCGCGGCCGAGCAGCCGGAGAACGCGGCGGATGTGGCCACGCTGACCCCGGCGGGCAGCGTTGCGGCGCAGGCCGCGCCGGATTCCGACGTGCGCATGGACAAGGTGATCTCCGTGCAGCAGGCGCTGGCAGCGGGAACCTACAGCGTCCCGGCCGGGGCCGTGGCCGATAAGATGATCGATCAGATGCTGGGGAAATAACCATGGACGTGGCGGAACTCTTGGCCCGGAGCATTGCGGCGCTGTCGCGAGCGGATGTCGCGGCGCTGGAGCGGCTGGCCGGAACCGTGCCCGCTGCGGAGCCTCCGGGCAACCAGGCCGAATGGCGCGCAGTCCGGACGCAGCACCTCGCGCTCAGACGCTTGCTGGCACTCACCCGCCACAATCTGTCGTTGCTGCGGGACGGGCGCGCCGGCAGTTATGGCCAGCCGCGCGGCTGATGACCTGGAGAGGCAAAGATGGCCACGATCAGTACCGCATTCAACATCGCGACCGGCGCGCTCGACGCTGACCAGTCGGCGCTGGATATCGTGGCCAACAACACCGCCAACGTGAATACGCCGGGGTACACGCTGGAGGCGCCGGTGTGGGAGCAGAACGACTCCATCACGCTGAATGGCGTGGACTACGGGATGGGAGCGCAGCTGACCGGGGCACAGTCGCAGCGCAGCCTGGTGCTGGATCAGGCGGTGCAGCAGCAGACCCAGGCCGAGAGCGCATCGAGCGCTCGGCTGACGGCTCTGGATCAGATGGAGGCGCTATTCAGCGGGGCCACCAGCGCGGGGACCGACACCAGCACATCGAGCGGGATCGGCAGCGATCTCTCCAATTTCTTCGATTCGCTCGCTGCCATGGAGTCCAACCCCTCTGACGATGCCCTGCGCGAGCAGGTGCTCAGCGCTGCGGGCGCCATGGCGTCCGACTTCAATGGCGCGGCGGCGCAGCTGCAGAGCCAGCAACAGTCGCTCGACGAGCAGGCGCAGAGCGTGGTGAGCCAGGCAAATACGCTCCTGAGCGATGTTGCCCAACTCAACCTGCAAATTGAGACAGCCAGTCCCAACGCGGATGCCGGGACGCTGGAAGATCAGCGGCAGGAGGACCTGACGCAGCTTTCCCAGTTGATGGGCATACGCACCGTTACGACCGAGAACAACGGGCTGACGGTCACGACGGACGGGGGAGCGTTGCTGGTCTCGGAGGGCCAGGCTTATTCGATCACGAGTGGGGAAAGCGATGGGGTCACGCACTTCTACGATTCGCAGGACGACGACATTACCTCTGACCTGACCGCGGGCGGCGGACAGCTGGGCGGCATTCTGACTGCGCGCGATCAGGACATTCCCCAGGCTCTGAACTCTCTCGATACCCTGGCGTATGCCGTCGCCTCGCAGGTGAATACGCAGAACGAGGCGGGCTCGGATCTGAATGGAGACCCGGGGACGGCGATCTTCGGTTTGCCGCCGGGGGCGACAGAAGCCGATCCGGCGGACTCCGCTGCGCAACTCACCGTGATCATGACCGCCCCTGCCGGAATCGCGGCCGCAGCTTCCGGGGAAGGTTCGTCCGACAATACCAACATCACCGCGATGGCGAATATTGCCAACCAGGCGATTGCGGGCGGCACCACGGCCACGGAATATTTCTCCGATTTTGTCACCACCCTGGGGAGCCAGGTGTCGGAGGTTTCCAGCGAAAATACCGCGCAGCAGGCGGCGCTGACGCAATTGCAGGATCAGGTTGGCTCGCTTTCCGGCGTGAATCTGAACGACGAGGCTGCGCAGCTCGAGACTCTGGAGCAATCCTACGAGGCCGCTTCCAAGCTGTTCACGACCCTGGACCAGGTGATGGTGTCGGCGCTGAACCTGGGCGTGGACACGAGCTACAGCAGTTAAACGGGGTGCGCCGGCTGCGGCCGGGGCAGTCTCGAACCGGCGGCTCGCAAACGCCGTCAGGGAATGGAACGATGCGGGTCAATCCCAACTACATCTCGAATCTGGTGAGCTCGCTCGATGCATCCTCGGCGACCGAGGCCACCCTGACCGAGGAACTGGCCAGCGGATCGCGGGTCAACTCGCTGAGCGACGATCCGGTGGCCGCCGGCGAAAATGTGATCCTGAGCGCTCAGCTGGCGAGCGACGACAGTTTCTCGCAGACGGCGTCCTCGACGGAGAGCATGCTGCAGGTGAGCGACTCGACCCTGAGCTCGGTGGTCAGCCAGCTGACGACGGCCATCTCTCTGGCAACGGAAGCCAACAACGGAACGCTGAACTCCAGCGATCTGCAATCGATCTCAGGCCAGCTCGCCGGGATCCGCGACGAGGTGCTGTCGCTGGCCAATACCACCTATCTGGGCCGATACATTTTTTCCGGAAGCCAGGGCGCCAGCGCCCCCTACACGCTGAACACCGGTGTTTCTCCGGCGGTGGCCACGTATCAGGGCGACGACGATGTGAGCTATCTGGAGACGCCGAACGGGCAGAAGATTCAGCTGAACGTCCCCGGGGATCAGATCTTTTCCGCTGCCGGAAGCGATGTGCTGGGAATCCTGAACGCGCTGGTGGCGGATTTTTCCTCCGGGACAGCTTCGCCGACCGCGAACGCCGACACCGAAGCCCTGAGCTCGGCGCTAAGCTATGTTTCCCAGCAGCGGGTAGTCATCGACAATTCGATCACACGCCTGACCTCGGCGGAAAATTACACCCAAAGCGAGCAAACGCAGCTGAGTTCCGTGCAAACCAACCTGCTGCAGGCGGATGTGGGGCAGATAGCAACGCAGCTGAGCACCGCGGAGACCCAGCAGACCGCGCTGAGCCAGGTAATCGCGACGATCGGTAAGCAAAGCCTTTTCGACGATCTTGCGAGTTAATCCGCTCCTGTGGCAGGCAGAGTCCCTGTCTCCTGGGACACACTGCCTGTGTCCGCAATCCGGCCGGCTCTCGAACCTTGCTACTGCACCTGGAAGTCCTGTGTGAGGGGCGTGTTTGCCGACGAGTCGCCCACATACACCACAAAACGCCCAGGGTCGACCTCCCAGTCGTTCTTATCGTCGCTCCAGTACGCGAAGGCGCGGTGATTCAGAGTGACACTCACGTGCTTCGTTTCGCCGGGCTCGAGACTCACCTTCTCGAAGCCCTTCAACTCTTTGGCCGGCCGTTTCACTTTGGCCGAGGGATCGCCCACATACACCTGCGCGACCGTCGCACCCTGGCGGTGGCCGGCATTTGTTACATCGAACGAGACCGTATAGTCGCCTGCGAGAGGATTGTCGCCGCTGCCCGTTGCAGGCGAAACGCTGAGGTGGGAAAACGAGAACGTCGTGTAGGAAAGCCCGAAGCCGAAGGGAAACAGCGGCTGTACGTTGTAGGTCGTGTAATAGCGGTAGCCGACAAAGACGCCTTCCTTGTAGAAGACGTGGGGCGTCTCGCCGGGCGCGGCGGGCGCCGGGTAGTAGCTGTCGTGAACGGGGTTCTGATCCCACGAGCGCTCGAAGCTGACTGGCAGATGGCCTTCGGGATCGTGCTCGCCAAAAAGAATCTGCTCGAGAGCGCGGCCGCCCTCCTGGCCGGGGTACCAGTTGTGCAGTAGAGCCGGAACATCGGCAAGCCAGCGGTGCATGTCGACGTTGCCGCCCGCGGTAATGGTGACAATGGTGTGCGGATTGGCATGCGCAACCGCCTCGATCAGCTCATCCTGACCGAAGGGCAGCGCAAACGAACGATCCTGGCCTTCGCTCTCCTCAGAGGGATTGAAGCCCACGGCCACCACGACGGCATCGGCGAGCGACGCAATTTTCTTTGCCTCGGGCGAGACCAGATCGGCGGTGGCGCGAATCCCCAGGCCCATATGCGGGGCGCTTGAGTCAGGCCGGTAGTCGACCTCGATGGAAGCGGTTTGCCCCGCGACAAGAGGAAGCTCGATGGAACGCGGCGGCTGGCCCTCGTGCGGAGTCTGGTCGATAACGGTCTTTCCGTTAACGATCAGCTTGTACGCATCGCCGCCCTCCGCGGCAGTAAGAAAGAGATAATCGCCGCTGGTCACCGGCTCGTACTGCGCGGTATAGCGGATGCTGCGGCGCTGAGCGGACCCAGGCGCCCACTCATTCGACGTATACGCGTCGATTTCCGAGGCCCATGAAACCTGCGGTGTTCCCTGGAAATCGGGATTGTCGAAGGTCTCCACCTTCACGGCGCCAGGCGCGTCGGCAGCGGCCTGCGCAAAGTGCGTCTCGCTGATCAGCTCATCGGCCGTGGGAATTCCCGGATCGTAGAGCACCTTCACCTTGCCCGCCAGAGCGTCGGAGAGCCCGGTCATGAAGCTGACCGGAGCATAGGCTTCCACCTGAGAGCTGCCTCCGCCGCCGGGGACCGCCGGCCAGGCGTCGGGACCGACGATGGCGATGGTACGGATCCTGCCCGCGTCGAGCGGGAGCAGGTTGTCCTGGTTCTTCAGCAGCGTGATCGACTCAAGAGCCTCGCGCAGCGCCACGGCCCGCGCCTGCGGGCTGTCCTTCGGAACGTTCGGATCGAGCTGCTGGCGATCGAGGAAGCCGAAGCGGATCGCATCGCGGAAAATGCGGCGCACCTTCTCGTCGATCGTTGCCTCCGATACCTGGCCACTTTGAACGGCGGGCAGCAGGTTCTCCGCGTTCATGAATTTGCCGCTGGGCATTTCTAGGTCGAGCCCGCCGTTGGCTGCGCCCACCGCCGAGTAGGTCGCGTCCCAGTCGGACATCACGATGCCGTCAAAATGCCAGTCCTTGCGCAGAATGTCGATATTGAGGTGCTTGTTCTGCGTGGAGTGCACGCCGTTGACGAGGTTGTAGGAGTCCATGATGGCGCCCACATGGCCCTCTTTCACTGCGGTTTCGAAGGCGGGCAGATAGATTTCGCGCAGCGTCCGCTCGTCCATATCGGAACTGACGTTATGGCGGTCATACTCCTGGTTGTTTGCGTCGAAATGCTTCACCGTTGCGATGACGCCTTCGCTCTGCACGCCGCGGATGTATGCGGCCGCGGTTTGGCCGGCGAGAAATGGGTCTTCTCCGAAGTATTCAAAGTTGCGGCCGGCCATCGGGGCTCGGTAGATGTTCACGCCCGGTCCGAGCAGGAAATTGACGCCGCGGGCGCGGGCGTCGAGAGCGATCGACTTGCCCATGGCATTGGCCAGTTCAGGATCCCACGCGGCGGCCAGGGCGATCCCGCCGGCATACGCCGTGTCCGGACCCCAGGTGCGCACGCCTTCCGGCCCGTCGCTCATCTTCAGCTCGGGAAATCCGGCCGCAGGCTCGGCGCGGATGAACATGCTGTCGACTCCGCCGATGATTTCCAGCTTCTGCCGGAGCGTGAGCTTCGAAAGCATCTCGTTGGCGCGCTGCTCCACCGCGGGACCGTCGGGGATCGGATTCTGGGCGTGAACCGCGCTCGCGCCGGTGGCGCAGGCAAGGAGGAATGCAGCAAGGCAAATCGATTGCTTTCGCAAGGAACGCTCCCGAGGATAGCGTTTACCAGAGTCGCAGAGCGGTCGCTGTTTGTAAAGACAAACAGAAGGGAAGGGAACGGAAGCCTGCCGATGAATGCCCCTGCCTCGTGCGCGGCATGCTGCTGCAAAGCGAAAGGGCGATCTCCCTCGCGGGAGATCGCCCTCTCTTCCGACTTTGCGAAGATCCGGATTCGGCTACCGGATCGCGGTTCAGTGAACCGAGTGCATTGGGAATATACGGGCGGAGCCCGCGTTTCCCTAACCAGCCGGTTGCGCTTCGCTGCGAGAACTTCCTGCCGCCTTTGCGGAGCCGCCCGGTCTCCCGGTTGGTTCTGAGTTTCGTCGCCGAATCTCTGGGGCTGGCTGGCTTCTCTTCCCGGGAAGATTGCTCTTCCGCTGCAGATGAGAATCGCACAGGATCCTGGCGCGTGCCAGAAATATTTGTGTGCAAATCATGCACAAACTGTGGAAATGAGAAGCTTAGCGAAACTTCAGGATATCCTGCGTTGGGGACGCGCGCTCCTGTGCATTCCCGCGGGAGGAATCGAGGACTCATGCACCGCCGGCGAAGAATTCGACTGCATGCGCGCCTGGCTTTGACGGTTTGCGCCGCGTTGCTTGTTACGCCGCTGCAGGGGCTGCAGCGCGAGAGCGGGCAGCCATCCTCCGCCTCGCACACCGTGCCGGCTCTAATGATCAGCGACATTCATTTCGATCCCTTCCACGATCCCGGAAAGGCCCGGTCGCTCGCAGACGAGCCCGCGAGCGCGTGGGCCGCGGTGCTGTCGCGCCCCGATTCCCCGGACGAGGCCGAGGCGTTTGCGCGTATGCAGAAGACCTGCCATGCGCGTGGTGTGGATACGCCCTACCTGCTGCTGCAGTCGGCTGTGGCGGCGATGCGCGCCTCGGAACTGCACCCGAGTTTCGTGACCATCACCGGAGATCTCATCGCTCACGATTTCAGTTGCCGCTACGCCACCGCAGGCTTAGACGCGAAGAACTATGAGTCTTTTGTCGAGAAGACGATTGAGTTTGTTGCCGGTCAACTCCGTGCCGCTTACCCCGGAGTGCCTGTCTATATCTCAACCGGGAACAACGACTCGGCCTGCGGCGACTACCGGTTCGATCCCGGCAGCAGCTTCGAACAAGCGTTCATGCGGCTGGTTCGCGACAGCCTGCCGCCCGCTGTGCGCGCCACCTTCCGAGCCGAAGATGGGAATGACGGCTCGTACAGCGTGATGATGGCCGCGCCGGTCGCGCACACGCGGCTGATTGTTCTCAACGATGTGTACGACTCGCCGAAGTATCGCACCTGCGGCGGCGCGGCCGACCCGGCTCCGGCTGCTGCGCAACTCGCGTGGCTCAGCCGGGAACTGCAGCAGGCTCAGACCAGGAACGAACGCGTTTGGGTGATGGGTCACATCCCGCCCGGTGTGAATGCCTACGCGACGCTGAGCAAAATCGACGATGTTTGTGGCCGCGGTGACGTGGACATGTTCCTCACATCGGACCAGCTCGTCGATCTGCTCGCGCAATACGCGCCCGAGCTGCGCCTGGTGCTGTTCGCGCACACCCACATGGATGAATTTCGTCTGCTGCGACTGAACGACGCCAGCACCGCGCCGGCTCATGCGGTGGCCGTGAAGCTGGTGCCGTCGATCTCTCCGGTGAACGGCAACAACCCTGCATTCACGCTTGCGTACATCGATCCCGCGACCGCGGTCCTTGAGAATTACGCGGTGATCGCGGCATCGAACCAGACCGGAATCGGCACAACCTGGACGCAAGAGTACGACTATGCCGACGTGTACCACGAGCCCGACTTTTCTCCAGCGTCGTTGGAGAACCTGATGACCGAGTTTCGCAGCGATCCCCATGCGCAGTCCGCGGCAAGCCGGGAATATATCCGGGACTACTACGTCGGCGATCGCTCGCGCGAGCTGTCGCCCTTTTGGCCGGAGTACGTCTGCTCGCTCGACCACCTCACCGCGAAGGGATTCGCCGCCTGCGTCTGCCAGACGGCGAAGTGACGCAGCATCCGATTGGGGACGATCCTTCCCGGAATAGCTCGAAGACTCATCGCCGGCCGCCGCCCGCCGCCCGCCGCCCGCCACCCGCCACCGCCACCGCCACAGTACGATTCGTCCCGGGATCGTAGCGCGCCGCGCATCGGATCTGCTGAGATGATCTTTTATTCTGGGAGTGCTTCGCAGCCTGGCGTTTCGGTCACGCAGCCTGGCCGCGACCCCGGTCCTGCTGCGCGACCTGCACCAGCGATGATAAAGTCGCCAGTTGCGACCTGGAGAAGAGGTTGAGCGAATGAAGCAGACTGCCGCCGTTGCCGCAGGACCCCTGACGATCAACAAGCACCTGATTCGCTGGGTGGAGAAGATGGCCGATCTCACCCAGCCTTCCGCGATCCACTGGGTCGACGGCAGTCAGGAGGAGTACGACGCTCTCTGTGAGGAGCTGATCGCTGCCGGCACCTTCACGCGTCTGAACCAGGAGCAGTGGCCGGGATGCTTCTACGCGCGCTCCGATCCCCGCGATGTGGCCCGCGTCGAGGAGCGGACCTTCATCTGCTCGTATTCGAAAGCCAGCGCCGGCCCCACCAACAACTGGGAAGATCCGCACCTGATGCGCAGGAAGCTCAAAAGCCTCTTCCGCGGCTGTATGCGGGGGCGCACCATGTACGTGCTGGCCTTCAGCATGGGTCCGGTCGACTCGCCCATGTCGCAGATCGGCGTGGAGCTGACCGACTCGCCCTACGTCGTTGTGAACATGCGCATCATGGCGCGCATCGGCCTTCCCGTGCTCGCCGAGATCGACAAAGACATCAAGCGCGTTGTCCCCTGCATGCACTCGGTGGGCGCTCCGCTGGCGCGCGGCCAGCGCGACGTGCCGTGGCCCTGTAACGACGAGAAATACATCGTGCATTTCCCCGAAACGCGCGAAATCTGGAGTTACGGGTCCGGCTACGGCGGCAACGCGCTGCTGGGCAAGAAGTGTTTCGCGCTCCGCATCGCTTCCAACATCGCCCGCGACGAGGGATGGATGGCCGAGCACATGCTCATTCTCGGCCTCGAGTCGCCCGACGGCGAGAAGACCTACGTCGCCGCGGCCTTCCCCTCTGCCTGCGGCAAGACCAACTTCGCCATGATGATGCCGCCGAAGGGCATGGAAGGCTGGAAGGTCTGGACCGTCGGTGACGACATTGCGTGGGTGCGCCCGGACGCCAACCGCCGTCTGCGCGGCATCAATCCCGAAGCCGGATTCTTCGGCGTCGCTCCCGGCACCAGCCCGCGCACCAATCCGAATGCGATTGCCACGCTGCGCCGCAATACCATCTTCACCAACGTCGCGCTCACCCCCGAGGGCGGCGTCTGGTGGGAAGGCATGACCGATCAGCCGCCCGCCGAATGTCTCGACTGGCGCGGTGAGCGCTGGACGCCCGAGATCGGCAGGGAAACCGGCAAGCCCGCCGCCCATCCTAACGGCCGATTTACCGCGCCTGCTTCGCAGTGTCCGGTCATCGATCCCGCGTGGGAAAACCCCGACGGCGTGCCCATCAGCGCGTTCATTTTCGGCGGCCGCCGCAGCAGCATCGTGCCGCTCGTCTATCAGGCCTTCAACTGGAGCTCAGGCGTCTACATCGGCGCAACCATGGGCTCTGAAACCACCGCCGCCGCAGCCGGCGCGGTGGGCCAGGTACGCCGCGATCCCATGGCCATGCTGCCCTTCTGCGGTTATCACATGGGCGACTATTTCCGTCACTGGCTCAACATTCAGCGCGAACTGAGCTCCACGCCGCGCATCTTCCACGTGAACTGGTTCCGCAAAGACGAGCATGGAAAATTCCTGTGGCCGGGCTTCAGCGAAAACATGCGGGTGCTCAAGTGGATCGTCGATCGCGTGCACGGGCGCGCCCAGGGCAGGGAAACGCCCATCGGCTGGACGCCCTACTACGACGATATGGAATGGGCGGGGCTTGACTTTCCGCGCGGGAAGTTCGAAGCGCTGCAGGAAGTGGATCGCGAGGCCTGGCGCCGCGAAGTCATCAGCCACGAAGAGCTCTTCATCCGTCTGCACGACCGCCTGCCTCCGGAGATGATCTACGAGCGCGAACTGCTGATCTGCCGGTTGTAAGCGCGGGCTCGCTCGCACCCCGCTAAGTCGCCATTTCTTTCAGCAGGGGGCTTTCGATCAGTTTCGGTTCGGTGGCGCGCTGGACGTCGGCGACCGTGAGTCCCGGGGCGATCTCTTCGAGAACCAGGCCCTCTGGAGTCACGCGGATCCACGCCATCTCCGTGGCGATGGTGTCCACCACGCGGACGCCGGTCAGCGGCAGCGTGCACTTCTTCAGAATTTTGGGAGCGCCGTCTTTCGTGGTGTGCTCCATGGCGACGATCACGCGACGCGCTCCGGCGACCAAATCCATAGCGCCGCCCATGCCCTTGACCATCTTGCCGGGAATCATCCAGTTGGCCAGCGTGCCTTCCTGGTCGACCTCCATCGCGCCCAGCACGCTTAGGTCGATGTGCCCGCCCCGGATCATCGCGAACGAGTCGGCGCTGGAAAAATAGGACGCGCCCGCCAGCGCCGTCACCGTTTCCTTGCCCGCGTTGATCAGATCGGGGTCCTCTTCGCCCGCCAGCGGGTAGGGGCCGACGCCGAGCATCCCGTTCTCTGACTGCAAAACGACCTCGATGCCCGGCGGAACGTGGTTGGCCACCAGCGTGGGCAGCCCGATCCCCAGGTTGACGTAGAAGCCGTCGCGCAGCTCCCGGGCCACGCGGCGGACGATCCGCTCGCGCTTGGTTGCGCCGGCGTCGGGCGCCGCGGGTGAAGTGTGCCGGGGATTCTGTAAAGTGGACATGCCGTAAATGCCTCCCGCCGTTTTCAATATACGGGCTCGATCTCTTCTGCGCGGAACGCTGCTGGTCCTCGTCAGCCTCGTCGTGGCCCTGCTCTGCGGGGGATTTCCGCATGTGCACCCCTCGGCCTGGCTCATCCTGCCTGCGGCCGCAGCGGTGCTCGGCACCGTAGACACCACACGCTGCCTGCGGCGGAAATGGAGTTTCTATCACGGAGGCGTTCTGTTGCTGCTCTATGCGGACGTGCTGGTGCTGGCTCTGATTTTCTTTCTGCTGCTCTATCCGTGGGCGAAGTGGCTGCAGTGACGGCAGCGGAGAAGCGGTCAGCTACGACGCAGTCAGCGCTGCGGTTTCCATCTGTTGCAGTGATTCTGCATAGGGATGCCGGAGCACGCCGCGCTCCGTGATGATGGCCGTCACGTAGCGTGCCGGGGTCACGTCGAAGGCGGGGTTTTCAATGCCGACTCCGTTTGGGGTCAGCTGCTTTCCGGCGTGGTGGGTCACCTCCCTGGGCGACCTCTGCTCGATGGGGATAGCGTCGCCGGTGGAGGTTTTCAGGTCGATGGTGGACCAGGGCGCGGCGACAAAGAACGGGATGCCGTGCTCCTTCGCAAGAATCGCGACGTTGTACGTCCCGATCTTGTTGGCGACGTCGCCGTTGGCGGCGATGCGGTCGGCTCCCACGACGACCGCCTGGATTTTGCCCTGGCGCATCAGGCTCGCAGCCATGTTGTCGCACAGAACCGTAGTCGGAATGCTGTCGTGCATCAGCTCCCACGCGGTCAGCCGCGCCCCCTGCAGGAATGGCCTGGTCTCATCGGCGTAGACGTGGATCTCGTGGCCCTGCTCGACCGCGGAACGAATGACCCCGAGGGCTGTACCGTAGCCGCACGTCGCCAGGGCTCCTGCGTTGCAGTGAGTCAGAACGCCTCCACGCTGCGGCAGGAGCGCCGCGCCATGGGCCCCCATCTGCCGGCATGCCTGAATGTCTTCTTCGTACATGGCCTGCGCTTCGGCGATCAGCCCGTCGCGAACCGTGGCCGGCGTGGCGCCCGATTGTGCAGCCAGTTCGGCAAAGCGGCTTTTCATGCGCTCGATCGCCCAAAACAGGTTCACAGCGGTCGGGCGCGTGGCCGCAAGGGTGCTGCACATAGTCTCGAATTCCGCAGCCAGGACGGGAACCGTCGCGGCCGGGCTTCTGCTCACGCCCAGCGCGAGGCCCATCGCCGCCGAGACGCCGATAGCCGGAGCGCCGCGCACGACCATAGTGGTAATCACGTCCGCTACCTGCTGGAAACTGGTGGCGAGAACGTATGTTTCTTCAAGGGGCAGGCGGGTCTGATCGAGAAAGCGGACGCCGTCGGCGGTCCATTCAAGCGTGGGGATCATCGACTCCAGTGTAACGGGCTGGGTGGGCCCAGCCAAAACCCGTCTTCGCCCTCTGCATTGTCGAGGGTGGAATCAACGCTGAAACTCCCGTCGCAGCAATTTCGTCGAAAGTTTTTCGCAGAATCATTGCAGGGATGTTAAAGTTTTTTCGCGCCGGTTTTCGCCGGGAGGGCGCTGTCGTCTGCCTGCCGCGTTCGGCAAATGATCCTGAGAAGAGGCCCGAATTGTCTGATTCACCGCGTGAATTGAGCGGAAAGAAAACGCGAACGAAACTCCAGTGTCCCAATTGCAGACAGGAACACCTGGCTCGCATTGCCCGCCACGGGTTCCTGCGTGAAAAACTATACCCCCTGTTTGGATTCTTCCCCTGGGAATGCGCAATTTGCCGGAGACAGTTTCTGATCCGCAAGCGCGGCGGCAGCTATCGCCGCATACCCAGCCCCAGCGCTCCGGCCAGGGAGCAAATTCCTTCCACTGAGCAGCAATCGTCCCGTTAGCTCACTGGATGGCAGCCCCAAATCTCCGTTCGATTTCCCCGGCTGCGGCTCGAATTGCGTCGAGTGGGCCGAGCGCCGGCAGGTTCGCCCCCAGGCGTTCCAGCTCGGCGACCGCCAGCTCAGTGGCGATGTTGCCCACCAGCGCATCCTGCGCGAAGGGGCACCCCCCGAACCCTCCCACAGCCATATCGAAGCGCCGGCACCCGGCCCGATACGCGGCCGCGATCTTTGCCGCGACGTCGGCGGCGCGCGCGTGCAGATGGACTCCGATCTCAATGCCATCCTCGATCGAGCCCAGCACCGCGCTCATCAGCTGCGCGACCTGCTGTGCGCTGGCCACGCCCACGGTGTCGGCGAGCGAGATCTGTGTGACCCCGGAGTCGGCCAGCAGGTCGCAGGCGGCCACCACCTCGTCCGGATCCCACGCGTCGCCGTAGGGATTGCCGGAGGCCATGGAGATGTAGGCGACCACCCCCAGGCCCGCCTGGAATGCTGCCTGGCTGATCGCGTCCAGCACCTCCAGCGAGTCCTCAGGGGTCTGGTTCTGGTTGCGGTGCAGGAATTCGGGCGAGATGGAGTAGGGAAATCCCAGAGTTGAGACAGCGCCGGATTCGACCGCGCGCTGGGCGCCTTTCTCGTTCACGACAATCCCGATAATCTCCACATCGCCAGGTGGGTCGAGCAGTTCAAGAACCTGCTCGGAATCGGCCATCTGCGGGACAGCCTTCGGAGAAACGAAAGAAACCGCGTCGATATGGCGAAAGCCGGCGGCGATGAGCGTTCGGAGGTAGTCGGCCTTGACCTCGGCCGGGATGGCTTTAGGCAGCGCTTGCCAGGCATCGCGCGGGCACTCGATGATTTTGACCCGGTCGTTCATGGCGTGAGAGCGAGATCCTGGTTGTTGCAGCCCGCGGGCCCATCCTTCAGCTGAGCGCGGCCAGACGGCGAGCGGCTGCTCCGAACAGGCAGGAACAGGATACAGGGACTCTGATCTCGATCAGAAAGCAATGCGCCAGCGCAGCGTGAAGTCGGCGCAGAGCAGCAGCCCGTACGGGATCAGCGCGAGGCCCGTCCACGCACGCCAGCGTGGCCGCAGCAGCGTGGAGACAAAAAAGGCCGTCGCCATCAGCGTCACGGCCGAGTTCCACCGCGATACCCAGTCGTAGGCGCTGGACTGGATGGCAAAGAGCATGTCCCAGGCGGAGCGCGGCGGCAGATGGAAGATCACCGGTCCCGAAGCCAGGGATCCATGCAGCCATAACGCCAGCTCGAGCGTGCAATAAGCGAGCGACGGCAGGGACAGCGCAGCCAGCGGCAACAGCAGCAGGAAGAAGGCCCGATCCGAATTCTCAAGACGACGGACGGCCTCAGACATTGGCTTCCATTCGTTGGATGCTCAACTCCTTTGCGAGTGGTGGGCAAAGTAACAGGTAAAAATCGTCGGGGGTGGAGCGGTTATCCTGGTGCCAGTCGGAGTAGAGCAGGCGGAGCCCAAGAATGCTCTCTTCGCAAGGCAGGCGCTCGTAACGCTCCTGAAACTGCCGCTGGCGCGCGCTCAGGGCGATCAGTTCGTGCGTAACCGGAAACGAGCGCAGCTCGTTGGGCGGCACGACAAAGGCGGAGAGCGGGCGCTCGATGGCCAGATGCTCCTCATTGCGCAGCCACAGCCGGTAGCCGCCCAGGCGAAAGGAGCGCTCGCCGTCGTTCCATACGTCGACGACGATCTGCGGCCATGCGACGGAGCTGTAAACGTGATCTCCGGTCCCGGGGCGATCGCGCCGGTAGGTGACCGTCAGGGGCCGCCCCGTGAACCGGTCAGCGGTCTCCGCACGAATGCCCATCCAGAAGCGCGGCTGAACCGTAATCCGGGCCTGCCACTGCTCGCGCTGCAGCGCGATCGCAGCCTCGGCGGCCGCCAGCGAACGGCGGGACACGTGGAGATAGGTCAGCGTCACGGCGGCGGTGATCACCGAGGCGAAAAAGGTGAACAGCGCGCCGAGGGCGAGCGCGAAGGTGTCTCCCCGGCGATGCCACTCCACCAGGAAGATCAGCACCAGCACGCCGCACAGCAGGGTGAGGGCGATCAGGGCGATCAGAAAGCGCAGGCGAAGCTGGGTCACCACCATTCGCGCCAGCATGCGATGCCGGATCATCTGAGGTTGCGCTTTTCGGGGCCGAACATGATGGTGGCTACCTGAGGTGAGAGAAGGCCACGATGACCAGCAGCCCGCTGAAATGCGCTGCCAGCCCGATGCAGAACGCCCTCAGGAACCTCTCGGCGCGAAACGTGACCGTCATCAGCACGCCGTACAGGGGGAACTGGAGGTAAAGGAGCCATTGCGTCAGCCGGCTGCTGATGCTGCTGGAGAGATGAAGCACCGGGTCGTTCACCACCATGATCCACGGATAGAGAAGCGAGAAAATCTTCGGGCCCTCGAGCGCAAGGACGTCGGCGAACCGAACGATAAACGGATCGAGAATGAGGCAGAGAAGCAGCGGCCAGAAGGCGTGCGAGCCCGCGTTCCAGAAGTGAGTCTTTTTCTTCGTGCTGTCGCGCTTCTTAGCATCTCCGGATTTGGATTTACGCGCTCGCACCGCCGTACTCGATGCCATGAGTGCAGCATACCTCCACATCCGGCAAATTGAACCATTCCGGGTATATAGAGGGTTACGTCAGTAAGATTTTGACATAAGCGCTGCTCATCATTCCATCCGCAACGCCTCCATGGGCTGAACCGACGCCGCGCGGCGAATCGGAAGCACCGCCGCCAGAATTCCCGCGCTCGCCAGCGCCAGGGCCATCAGCGCCAGCAACCCGGCCTGATGGCTGAAGTGGATCATCACCACCGACCCGATCAGCCGCTGGGCAGCCCAGGTAAGCGCAAAGCCCGCCACGATCCCCGCTGCCAGCAGGACCGATACCCGCCGCAGCACCAGCCCCGCCACTCCGCCCCGCGACGCTCCCAGCGCCATGCGGATGCCGATGTCCCGCGTGCCCAGTTCCACTTCGTGGCTGATCAATCCGTACAGGCCGATCAGAGCCAGCACGACGGCCAGCGCGGCGAAGATGCCGAAGAGCCAGCTTTCCATGCGCTGCATCACCAGCTGATCGGCGATGATTTCGTCGATCGTCTCCGGTGCGCGGAAGGGCAAGGTCGGGTCCATCTGGTGGAAGACCTCACGCAGCGCCGGAATCACCGCGTGCGGATCGCCGTCCGTCCTGACCACGAGATTCGTCTGCATCAGGAGACCGGCCGCGAGATCCTGCGGCACCTCGGAGTAGAGGTAGTCCATCTCCGGCATAGGCTGCTCCATCAGGTCCTGTCGAACATCGGTGACTACGCCGGCGATATGGGTCTTCTCATCGGCTTTGTCGCTGTCGTCGAGATGCTGCCCCACAGGATTGAGGCCGGAAGGCAGGAACTTCTTCACGAATGCCTGGTTCACCACAATCGTCGCCGACTTGTTGCCGGGAACATCCAGAGCCGGAGACAGGAGACGGCCGCTCAGCAGCCGGATGCCCATGACGTCGAAATAACCCGGCGAAACGTAGCGGTCTTCAGCCAGCGTAACCTCGTTCGGCGGCGTGGGCGGCTGGCCGGTAATGTGAATCTCTGAATTCCATCCCCAGCTTTGCAGGGGAACGAGATTGATGACGCCGGCCGCCCGCACGCCCGGCAGGTGAGCGACGCGGTCCAGCATGGGCTCGTAGAAATCGGCCCAGGCGTTGTGATTCTGGTAGCGGGCCGGCGACAGATCGATTTCCGCGGCCAGCACGTGGCGGGCGTCAAAGCCCACATCGGTGGCCCGGTAACCGGCGATCACCCGCAGCAGCACGCCGGCGACCACCAGCAGCGCCAGCGAAAGTGCGACCTGGCTGACGATGAAGACCGAACGCAGCCGGTGTTGCCCCCGCGATGTGCCCGCAGAGCCGCCGCTGCGCAGCGCGTGGTTGGGATCGGCTCCGGAAAGGCGCAGAGCCGGATAAAGCGATGCCGCGATGCTGGTAGCTACTGAGATCGCCAGCGCTGCGGCCAGCACGATCAGGTTCATCTGCACATCCGCGCCGCGCGACAGCGCATGCACCAGGAAGCTGCGCAAAGCCGCCAGCAGCAGCGCCGCCAGCCCCACACCGCCCGCCGCTCCCAGGGCCGCCAGCAGCAGGCTTTCCGTCAGGATTTGCCGGATCAGCCGCCGCCGATTCGCGCCCACCGCCGCGCGCAGAGCGATTTCGCGCTCCCGCCGCACGCCGCGCGCCAGCAGCAATCCGGCCACGTTGACGCAGCCGATCAGCAGCACGGCCAGCACCGCAGCCGACAGTACCCACAGCGCTCCGGTCACCCTGCCCTCGACGAACTCAGTGAGGCCGATGAGCTCGAGCCTGCGCCCGCCATCGGTATCGGGATAAGCGCGGCCGAGATTCGCCATGACCGTGTTGAGTTCCACCTGTGCCTGCGCGCGGCTAATGCCGGGCTTCAGACGGCCGATCGTCTGCAGCCAGTGGTCGCCCCGGCGATTGAGCAGCTGCGGATCCGGATGCAGCGGGGTGTAGATCGCATGCCGCGCGCTGAGCGGATAGCGAAAGCCCGCCGGCATCACCCCAATGCAGACGTAAGGATGGCCGTTGAGATCGATGGTGCGGCCCACCACGTCCTTGCGCCCGTTGAAGTTGGTCTGCCAGACGTCGTAGCTGAGCACCGCGACATCGTTCCTGCCCGGCTGGTCTTCGCCGGGACTGTAGGTGCGCCCCAGCAGCGGCGCTACGCCAAACACGTCGAAGAAGTCGTCCGATCCCTGCACCCAGCGCAGCGCCACCGGCCCCGTGGGAGTTTCCAGATTCACGCCCTGATACGACGAGACACCGGAGAGCGCGGCGAAGACGTGGCTCTGGGCGCGGAAATCCTGGAAGCTCGGCCACGAAAAGGGCTGTGTGTAGCCTTCGTGAGAGAGCGTCTGCGGGAGAAATATCCGATCCGGCTGACTGAACGGCAGCGGCCGAAGAACGACCGCGTCGACGACGCTGAAGATCGCCGTTGCGGCGCCCGCGCCCAGCGAAAGCGTAAGAACCGCGACAATCGCAAAACCGGGAGCCTTGCGCAGCTGCCGCAGGGCGTAGCGAACATCCTGAAGGAGCGTTTCCATAAGCCGGAACCTCTCGGAGACATACGCAAAGACAGCCAAACGCCGATGTAATTTTCCTGTGAAAAAAACGATAGCGCAGATCGGGTGTCTCAGGAGCCGCGTTCCGTTCGCAGTCCCGGAAATTGCCCTCTATTACCTGCGTACCCCACCCACCACCGATTCTCCTTGCCTTCTTCTCCCCATCCGCCTAACTTAGAAGTCAGGAAAGCTCTGTCCTATCGACAGAGCTTTTTCCTTTTAGCCCCGCTTCTTGCTTTTGCGGTGCTCTGAGCTCTGATTACAGGTGCACCCGGCCCAGGCCGGACCGCTGCGCGCTCTTTGAAAAAATCGACCGCTAGCCGTTCCAAAACGGGACTCTGGCCATGATGTCAACCTGGTAACCACCCAGCGGACCCAGCAGAATCAATTACTTGCAGAGTCGACCCTGGGGGAGGGGGGGTACCCCCTGACAACTTCAGGTCAGGTCTGCAGGATCCCGGGATTGAACTTCGGCACATCCGGGTTCAACGCCGCAGCTTCCAGTGCCAGCATCAGCGCATCGCGGGTCTTCGCGGGGTCGAGGATGGCGTCCACCCACAACCGTGCCGCGGCGTAGCGGCAGTCGGTCTGCTCGTCATACGTCTTCTTCGTGGAGGCGAGCAGTTCCTGCTTCTCTTCGTCGCTCAGCTTGCGTCCGTCGCGCTCGAGTTGCCGGATGCGGATCTCCACCAGCGTATTCGCGGCCGAGTCGCCGCTCATGACGGCGTACCGCGCCGTCGGCCACGCGAAGATGAAGCGCGGGTCGTAGGCTTTGCCGCACATGGCGTAATTCCCGGCGCCGAACGATCCCCCGATGATGACGGAGATCTTCGGTACGACCGAATTGGCGACGGCGGTGACCATCTTCGCGCCGGAGCGAATGATGCCGCTCCACTCCGCGTCGCGCCCAACCATGAAGCCGTTCACGTCGTGCAGGAAAATCAGCGGAATCAGGTTCTGATTGCAGTCCAGAATGAATCGCGCGGCCTTGTCGGCGCTCTCTGCATAAATCACGCCGCCGAATTCCATACGCTTTTCGCCCTCGTGGCTGGTCTGGGACTGCGGGACCTTCTGGTTGGCGACGATGCCGACAGCATAGCCCCCGATGCGTGCGTATCCGCAGAGGAGGGTCCGGCCATATCCCGGGCGGTACTCGTCGAACTCGCTGCGGTCGACGAGGCGCGCGATCACCTCACGCATGTCGTAGCTGTTCACTGCGGCTCTGGCTGGGTTGGGATCGAGAAGTCCGTAGAGATCGTCAGCCGCGTAGCGCGGAGCGTCGGCCTCGGGGTCATACACTGCACGATCGAACGGCGCGCGCGCGGGATGGCCGAGGCGCGCGACCAGCGAACGCAGGCGCGCGATGCAGAGATGGTCGTTGGGCTCCTTGAAGTCGACCGTGCCGGAAATTTCCGCGTGCATCGTTGCCCCGCCCAGCTCTTCAGCGGAATATTTCTGCCCGATGGCGGCCTGAACCAGCGCAGGCCCGGCAAGGAACAGCCCGCTGCCCTCGGTCATCAGCACCTGGTCAGTCATAACCGGGAGATAGGCGCCGCCGGCCACGCACATGCCCATGATGGCCGTGATCTGCGGGATGCCCATCGCCGACATCACCGCGTTGTTGCGGAAGATCCGGCCGAAGTCGTCCTGATCGGGGAAGACGTCTTCCTGCAACGGCAGAAAAATCCCCGCCGAATCGACCAGGTAGATCGTCGGGATGCGGTTCTCCATCGCAATGTGCTGCGCGCGGAGAACCTTCTTCGCGGTCATGGGGAAGAACGCTCCCGCCTTCACCGTGGCGTCGTTGGCGACGATCATGCACAGTCGTCCGCAAACGCGGCCGAGCCCGGTGACCGCGCCCGCTGCAGGCGCCCCACCCCACTCCTCGTACATGCCGTAAGCGGCGAAGAGGCTGAGCTCGAGGAATTCGGTCCCGGGATCGAGGAGAAGCTCCAGCCGCTCCCGGACTGTCAGGCGTTTTTTTGCGTGCTGGGCGTCGATGGCTTTCGCGCCGCCGCCCTGGCGAATATCGGCTTCCTGCTCGCGAATCTGCGAGAGCAGCGACATCATGCTCTGCGCCTGACTGCGGGAGCGCTGATGGTTCGGGTCCAGCTTTGAGCTCAGCTGGTTTTTGATCTGCGGCAATTGGGCAGCGCTGGGTTCAGTCATGGAATCGGGGAAACAAAACTCGCCAGCATACCAGAATCAGAGGCCAGCGAGGGCGCCCCGCGGTTCGATGCAATAGACCAATGCTTCGGTGGCCGGAAGACTCAATGCGTGGCGGCCAGGCTCGTCGCTTCGGTCGGGTCCGTGCCGGTAGTCGAGGTCTTGAAGCTGACGAGCGCGCCCGCGGGACTACTGCCGAGGGTATAAACCTCGAGGTCCGAACTGCCGCCCGCGCAGGCGACGGCGATATAGGTGTCGGATTCGTCTTCCACGATCGCCGAGGGCAGGTCGCCGGTCGAGAAGGGCGAGCCGGAGATCGAGCTGAGCGCCCCATCGCTCGAAAGCAGGAAGGCACTGATGGTCCCATCGGTGCGATTGGTGACGTAGACGTAGCTGCCCGTCGAGTCGACGAGGACGGCGTAGGGGCCGAGGCCGGTGGAATAGGGCGAGCCGGAAGCCTCCGTCAAAGTCGCATCGCTCCCGATGGAGAGAACGCGCACTGCGCTGATGCCGGTTTCCGCGGCAAACAGATATTGGCCGGAGGGCGAGATCGCCATGCCGTAGTCGGCGTCGCCGGATTTCTTCGGCGACAGCACCTTGTTCGTCGATACGAGCGAGCCGGTGCTGTCGTTGAAGGTGAACGAGTAGATGCCGGCGGTGCCCGAGGCGACGAAAATATCGTCTTCGTTGGGCGTGATTTCGAGATCGGTGGCGGGGGTGCTCTGGCTGACGTTGACGACAGCGGAGCTGATGGCCGTCAGCGCGCCGCCGCTGCCGATTTGATAGACGTATGCCTCACCGAGAGTGGAGTCAGCTCCCAGCAGCCACTTGCCCGAGGGGTCGACGCGGAGCACTGCAGGATAAATGCCTGAGGCGACTGCCGCGCCGTCGTTTCCGAGAGAGAGCGAGCCGCTGGAACTGATGGTGTAGACATAGATCCCACCCCCCGCGCTGCCCAGGTAAAGGTAGTCGTTATTCGGCGTGATGGCGAGGCTTGTAGGCTCCAGCGATACCTGCCACGGGGAGCCCGAGATCTCCGTCAGTGCGGAGCTGGCCAGACTGAAGCCCGCCACGCTGAGCGGGTTCGTCCCGAGATTGCCGGCGTAGATGGCATCGCCACTGGAAGTACCGCCCCCGCCGCCGCTGGTGCTGGTGAGCGGCGGGAAGAACTTTCCGCAGCCCGGCAGGCATAGCGCCAGCGTAAGCACCGCGCCTGCAATTGCTGCTCCGGGAGGAACCCGCCACAAACGCATTCCGAGCCTCGACACTATCTTACCGGCCTCCGGACCGTACCCTAGAGACGCGAGCCAGGCGCTCCGCGCTCTGAGCGCTTGATTATTTGGCGTTGATGTCGACCGTTCGCCAGGATAGCCGGATAAGCCCCGGCATCTCTTTGAGTTGAGCCAGAATTGCAGGCGGTTCGGCCGCGCCGCGAACTGAGGGCCAGCGCACCTCGACGCGGATCATCTGGCGGTCTTCGGCCGGAGCGTGGTCCACGGAGACCGATTTGATCCTGAAATCTGATCCTTCCAGCCGGCTCCGCAGCGCCTCGGCACTCAGGGCGTGCTCTGTCGTTACCAGGACCAGGGTTGCCGGCTGGAAAAGCTCCAGGTGCTGCTCCAGCCAGCGCAGGGCAGTCAGTATCAGGTACCCGATCACCCCGGCGGTCGATCCGAGGATGATCTGTCCTCCGCCCAGGCAGAGTCCGACGACGGTTCCGAACCAGAGGGTCGCCGCTGTCGTAATGCCGGCGACCATGTTGCCGCGGCGCACGATGGCGCCCGCGCCGATGAAGCCCACCCCCGTCAGTATGCCCAGCGGCAGACGCATCAGGTCCATCACCGCGTAGGAGTTCGGCGGTTTCCCGTTGGTGGGGATGAGCAGGTTCATCTGGATCATCGCCACCGAGGCGGCCAGCGTGACCAACAGCGTGGTGCGCAGACCCGCGGGGTGTCCGTTGCGGCTGCGGTCGATGCCGAGCAGGCCCCCGGCCAGCAGGGTCAGCGCCAGCCGCAGAGCGATTTCCGGCGAGTGAATCGTCGCAGGCATAGTCCCCGACTGCGATGCGCGCGCGCCCGCGAAGGTTGATTACGAAAGGAAAGAGAAACCCCTCCGGCTCTAGATCGCAAGCCGTTCCAGCTGCGCGATATGGTTCAGATCGTGTCCGGCCATGGTTTCCACGATGGTCCCAAAGGTCATCTTGCCGCGCTCCGGATGGACCACTGCCTTGCCGGCGTTTGCGGGCAGCGAAGCATCGATCAGCAGAACGTTCCAGCGGCGCAGGGCGGCAAAAGTCGCCAGAGCGTCGTCGGCGGAGATGAGCTTATAGGGGGTAGCCCACTTCTCCTGGTCGAAGGGCTGAATTTTGTGATTGTTTTCCGCCAGCGTCTGCCGCAGCCGGAACCCAAAGGCCATTTCGCAGTCGGCCAGATGGCACAGGATTTCCCGTGCGCTCCACTTTCCCGGGGCAGGAGCGAGGTTGATCTTCTCGATTCCAATGGCCTTCGCCAGCGTCCGCAAACGGCCGCTGGTGGCCTGGATCACGGTCATTGGATCCTGGCCATTGAGAAACTGAGCGTAAGGGTTCAGAACCTTTTGGGTACGCGGCATAGGCGGCTTCGCCGCCCAGTATCCCACAGCGCGCCAGGGATTTGAAAGCCGCCGCCGGGCCGGGTATCATACAAACAGACGAGTTTGTCCGGCTCTGCCTGATCTGCGGGCCGGAGAAATGAGTGGGCGCAAGCCCACTTTTTATTTGCTCAATTTATGGCGTTCGACGCGGAACAGATTCGATCCACGGCGCAGCGCGTCGCGGCTTCACATGGGCTCGACGTGGTCGATCTGGAGTTCCACGGCGGAGCAAAGCATCGCCTTCTCCGGGTTTTCGTCGAGAAAAACGCGGAAGAACGGCGGAAACTCGCGGAGGCCGGTTCGATGGCGAGCGCCCCCGCGGATGCTGATACCCTGGCCGGGGTAACCCACGGCGATTGCGAGGCGTTCAGCCGGGATTTCGGTACGGTTCTCGATGTGGAAGATCGGATTCCGGGCGGAGAGTACACGCTGGAGGTTTCCTCTCCCGGGCTGGATCGCAGACTGCACGGCATCGAGGATTTCCGGCGCTTCGCCGGAATGCTGGTCAAGGTGCAGACGTTCGAGCCGGTTGCAGGCAACCGCCACTGGCAGGGAAGGCTCACAGAGGTCAAAGAGCAGTCGATCAAAATACAGGTTTCGGAGCGCCGAGCTCCGGGTGCAGCCCGCAAAGCGAAGGGCGCGGCAAAATCGAGCTCCGCAGTGGACATCGCGCTGGCGAACGTGGAAAAGGCAAACCTGGTGCCGGAGTTCTGAGCGCGGGCAACCGGGTTCGGGGCGCAGGGTACTCCACAAGACAAATTTTGTAACAAGGATTGAGAGAGAAACCGATGGCGAGTGTGCTTTACGACAGCATTGAGGCGTTAAGCCGCGATAAGGGCATCGACCCGCAGATTGTCGTCGCGGCGGTCGAGGACGCGATCGCGCTGGCGACCCGCAAGTACTACAAGACGCAGGAAAACATGCGCGCTGAGCTGGACAAGGATACCGGCGAGATTCGGGCCTACGTTTACAAGACGGTGGTGGAATCGCCCGAGCAGGTGGAGGATCCGCTCAACCAGATCACCCTCGACGAGGCGCGCGAACTGGCCCCGGAGGTCGAAGCAGGCGGCGAAATTCGCTTCTACAAGCCCACCGACGTGCTGGGGCGCATCGCGGCGCAGATGGCCAAACAGGTCATCTTCCAGAAGGTGCGCGAGGCCGAGCGGGACACCGTCTTTAACGAGTACGCGCACCGCGTGGGCGAGGTGCTGACGGCCATGGTGAAGCGGGTCGAGCTGCAGGATGTGATCTTCGACATCGGCAAGGCCGAGGCGCGCATGCCGCGACGCGAGCAGTCCCGTCTGGAGCAGTTCGCGGTAGGCGAGCGAGTGCGGGTGGTGCTGCTGCGCGTGGATCGCGCCGCGCGCGGTCCGCAGGTCATCGTCTCGCGGGCCGCGCCGGAGCTGGTGCAGAACCTCTTCCAGAGCGAAGTGCCGGAGATCTACGACAGCACGGTGATCATCCGCGCCATCGCCCGCGAGGCTGGCGAGCGCACCAAGATCGCCGTGATGTCGCGCGACAAGGACGTCGATCCGGTGGGCGCCTGCGTGGGCATGAAGGGAATGCGCGTGCAGTCCATCATCCGCGAACTGCGCGGTGAGAAGATCGACATCATCGAATTCAGCGAGGAGATCACGACCTTTGCGGAAAAGGCGCTGCAGCCGGCCAAAGTGAGCCGCGTCAGCATCGCCGACCTGACTGACAAGCAGTTGGAAGTGATCGTGGACGATACCCAGCTTTCACTGGCCATCGGCAAAAAGGGGCAGAACGTGCGCCTGGCCGCCAAGCTGCTCGGCTGGAAGATCGACATCAAGAGCGAGGAAGAGAAGCGCCAGGAGGTGGAGCAGCAGATGCAGGCCATGGCCGGCACTACGGCAACCCCCATCGAGCAGGTGGGCGAACTGGGCGATTCCATCATCCAAAAGCTGGTAGCCGCTGGAATCACCACGGTGGAAGCTCTGGCGGACATGACCCCCGAACAGCTCGAGGAGATTCCGGGCATCGGGGAGAAGACCCTGGAGAAGATCAGCGTGGCCGTGCGCCATTATTTCGGCGAGTACCAACCCGGTGAGGAGCGTCCTGCGGAAGCGGTGGCCCGCGATGCGGAAGCGGCTTCGGCTGAGGAGCAGGTGGACGCGCTCAGGCAGGATCTGACCCAAAGCGGCGAGGAGCCGGTGAGCGAGGACGGCTCGGGGCGAATCAGCGATGAAGTCGCCGAAGAGCGGCTCGCGGAGATCACCGAGGTCGGCCCGGCGCTCGATAGTGAGGGCGCCGAAGCCGTGGTTCCGGGGCGCGAAGATACCAGCGAGCGGTTGGCCGAGCTTGAAACGAATCCCGAGGCCGGCGATGACGAAGACGCCGTCGAGGGGGATGTCGAGGAAGCGAACGAGGAAGAAGTCGGCGAAAAGAAGGTCGACGAGGGTACGGACGCATAGCGCCAGGCAATCCGCGGCGGGATTTCGAGGGTCGATTAGCGCCCGCGAAGGAAGCGGCGGTGGCCGAAAAGTGCGGAATCCCGCGCTTTTCGGCAGTTTTGTCTCGCCGGGGACGGCGCGGCGGCTGCCTTTTCAGAGATAATAAGAGAGTCAGCAGATCAGCGACAGTGAAGCACATAGCAGCCCCACAGTCAGGAGTCGTCCGTATGAAGAACTAACGGCCGGTGGGATGTTAGAACAACACGGGGACGGATGAGCACAGTTCGAATCAATGAATTAGCGCGCGAGCTGGAAGTCAAGAGCAGGGAAATTCTGGAAGCTCTGACCCAGGTTGGCGTGACCGAGAAGAAGACTCACTCCAGTTCGCTCGAGCTGGACGAAGCCGAGCGTGTGCGCGAATATATCCATCGCGGACGCGGCACCAGCGCAGCGCCGAAGGCCGAAGCCGAGGCCAGGCCGAAGATCGATTGGTCGCAGGTCCACAAGGTCGGTGATGTCGCGCGAGCCATTCTGGAGAAGCGCCAGCAGGAAATGGCGCCCCCGCCGCGGCCGATCGCGACAAAACCGGCCGTCGAAGCGGCGCCGGCCCG
>DATJQW010000134.1:0-19446 GCA_035505395.1 Acidobacteriaceae bacterium | reverse complement strand
GCCCCGGTGCCCAGCGCCACCAGAGTATTCATGTTCGTGCTGCGATGGATCGCCGCCGTCCACGCCTGCCGGTAGACGATGCCGCCGCCCCAGATCATCCCCGGCAGCGTGATCGCGAGCATCGTCCATTCCAGATCGCGCATCGTGACGCGAAAGAGAACCGGGGCCACGGGCGCAAGCCAGCGCTGCGCGTTGGCCAGCGCCAGCACCACCACGCCCCCGATGAGCGTAAAGACGGCCTTCGCGCGCAGCGCGCCTTCTTCTGACGATCGGTCTTCACCCGCCACAACTGCTTCGGAGGGCAGCGCCGCATCGTAGCCCGCCTCACGGACCGACGTGATCAGATTGTCCAGCGTCGCAACGCCAGGATTGAACCTCACCCGGGCTGAATTTGTCAGCAGATTGACACTGGCCTCCTCGACGCCCGGGGTTCCGCGCAGCGCCCGCTCCACATGGCTCTGGCAGGCCGCACAGCTCATCCCCATCACCGGGAGGGTCACAGTTTGCGCGGCACGCGGCGCTTTTGCCACCGTTTCGGTGACATGTTCGACTTTTTCGCCTGTGGGCATCACCGCTCCACGGTTGCCGGATAGCCGGCTTTCTCCACCGCGCTCACCAGCGCGCTCTCCGGGGTGTCGTCGGGAGCCTGGACCCGTGCCGCGCCCACCCGCACCTCGCCGATCTGCACGCCGCCCACGCGCTCCAGCGCCTGGCTGACCCGCTTCACGCATGCTCCGCAATGCATGTTCTCAATCCGCAGCGTTACTTCCCGCATGAAATTCTCCCTGTTCATCGTAGATGCGCGAGCGCGACTCAGGACTCAGGCCCATGATTATGGACGAAGAATGACGATGAAAGCCGCATCTGCGGGATCCATGCGGCCCACGCGGCTCAGCTGGATGTTCATTTCATTCCCCTCAACCGCCGCCATCTCCGCATCGCTCCGGATTCGGCAGGAACCTGTAGCCCACGCCCCGAACCGTCTGCAGATACCGCGGCGTGGCGGGATCGTCTTCGATGTACCGTCGCAGCCGCACCACGAAATTGTCGATGGCGCGGGTGTCGGTGTCTTCGCGCACATGCCACACCTGTTCCAGCAGTTCTTTGCGGGAGACAATCCGCTCGCGATTGCGCACCAGATAGCGCAGCAGATCGGCCTCCATCAGCGTCAGGCGCACAGTGCGGCCGAGCGCGTGCAGCTCCAGCGAGTCGAAATCGATTCGGCGCCCGCCAAACGCGAAGTCCGGCAGATCGCCGTTGACGGGCTTCGCCGCCTGCGGCCAGCTCATCCGGCGCAACAGCGCATTCAGCCGCGCCAGCAGCACGGCCAGATCGAACGGCTTGGCCAGATAATCGTCGGCGCCCGCGGCGAATCCCTGCACTACGTCCTCCGCCCGGCTGCGCGCCGTCAGCATCAGCACCGGAACGTAATTCCCTTCCGCGCGCAGGGTCCCGGCGACATCGAATCCGTTTCTCCCCGGCAGCATCACGTCCAGCACCACCGCGTCGAAGCGCCCGCCGCGCAGGGTTTCCAGCGCCGACTCGCCATCGCCGGCGACGCTCGCCTCGTGGCCCTCCGCGCGCAGATTGAAGAGCAGTCCCTGCGCCAGGTGCGTTTCGTCTTCGACGATCAGGATGCGCGCCATGGTTATTCCTGCCCCGCCAGCGGCGTAAGGATGCGCGGCAGCTGCAGACTGACCGTCGCGCCGCGCCCCTCGCCCGCGCTTTCGGCGGTTGCATCGCCGCCATGCTGGCGCGCGATCGTCCGCACCAGATACAGTCCCAGTCCCGTGCCCTTGGTGCGCAGAACCGCGCGCACGGGCACGCGGTAGAAGCGGCGGAAGATGCGCTTCAGGTGCGCCGCGGGAATGCCAATTCCGCGATCGGTGACGCTCACCCTCACCCACGCGTCGTGTTCCACGCGCAGCCCCACGCGCACTTCCACACCCCCGGGCGAGTATTTCACGGCATTGTTCAGGATGTTGAGCAGCGCCGTCTGCAATTCCTCGGGATCGCCGCGTACGGTCATGGGCAGCCTGGTCTTTTCCACATCCAGGGTCATGGCCGCCTCCTCCAGGTGATGCCGCGCGCGCGTCGTGCGGATGCAGTCCTCGACCAGGGCGCGCATCTCCACAGGCACGCGCACATGCGAGCGCGCCCGCTGCCCCACCTCGCCGGCCTTCAGCACCTGTTCCACGGTGGCCACCAGCCGGTCGCTGTCCTCGAGCATGCGCTCGTAGAACTCCCTGCGCTGCGTCTCCTCCATGGGCCGGCGCTGCAGCGTCTCCAGATAAAGGCGAATCGAGGCTACCGGGGTCTTCAGCTCGTGGGTCACGGCGCTCAGGAAGGCGTCGTGCCGCTCATTGCGCCGCACCTCTCGCACCAGAAAGACGGTATTCAGCGCCACGCCCGCGATCAGCAGCAGGAAAAACGGAATACCTACGGCCAGCGGAACCAGGCGCCGCCAGTTCAGCACGATCCACTCGACGTTCAGGATGACGGCTACGCCGATGAGGCACACGCCCAGCAGCGTGAACAGAACCATGTTCCGTCTTCGCCCGCTCAGACGCATCGAAAGCAAAGCGCCCGCCGCGGAGTGAGCGCACGGGGCGCTTCTATTCTCTCAGGTTCGGCTCCGAATCCCCGGCGCGATCGTTACGCCGCCCGGGTTGGCCGACCGACCCGCAGCATGGAGTACGGATGAGCGGTCTGGTGCACCCCCGGCAGCAGCTCGCGAGCCGAGGAGTGGAGCACCAGAAAGGCGAGGATGAAGAAGACCACCAGCACCACCCCGCTCATGGCAACCACGGCCAGAAAGTTCGGACCTTCGCCCCGCTGGTGGGGATGGCGCTGCACGCGTTGAACAATCGGTTCCACATCGGGTTGGATGCGCCTTCGCGCCCCGGAGTCCAGCCTGGTGCTGGCCGCGCCCAGCGGCTCCGCGGCGCTCCGGCAGCCCTTGCCCCGCTGATAAACTGATGCTGTCGCTATGTTTGAGAATCTTTCTGAAAAACTCCAGCGCGCCTTCAAAAACCTTCGCGGCCAGGGCGCCGTCACCGAAGAGAACATGCAAGAGGCGCTGCGCGAGATCCGCATCGCCCTGCTCGAGGCCGACGTCAACCTGAATGTGGTCAAAGAGCTCATCGACCACATCCGCGAGAAAGCCCTCGGCCAGGAGGTGATGACCTCCCTCTCGCCCACCGAACAGGTGACGAAAATCGTGCGCGACGAGTTGATCGCCATCCTGGGGAAAGACGTCGCGCGCTTCCAGTTCGCCTCGCGTCCACCCACGGTCATTCTGATGGCCGGTCTGCAAGGCTCCGGCAAGACCACCACCGCCGGCAAGCTCGCCGCGTGGCTGCAGAAGGGCGGCCATCGCCCCATGCTGGTCTCTGTCGACGTCTACCGCCCGGCCGCGCGCGAGCAGCTCCGCGTGGTCGCGCAGTCGATCAAGGCCAACATCTACGAGGGCGATGCGAAGGGCGAAGCCGCCGGAACTCCGTTGGTCGAGCGCCTGGCGAAGGAAGCGCGCCGCGAATCCGTCATCACCGGCTGCGACACGCTCATCGTCGACACCGCCGGCCGCCTGCACGTTGACGAGCAGCTGATGGACGAGATGGCTAAGCTCAAGTCGCTGCTCTCGCCTCAGGAGATCCTCTTCGTTGCCGACGCCATGACCGGTCAGGACGCCGTTAAGTCCGCCGAAGCCTTCCACAAACGCCTTGCGCTCACCGGCACCGTCCTCACCAAGATGGATGGCGATGCCCGGGGCGGCGCTGCGCTCTCGATCCGCCATGTCACCGGCCAGCCGGTCAAGTTCATCGGCACCGGCGAGAAGCCGGACGCCTTCGAACCCTTCCACCCGGATCGCATCGTCGGCCGCATCCTCGGCATGGGCGACATCATGTCGCTCATCGAGCGCGCCGAAGAGAAGCTCGACAAGAAGAAATCCGAGGAGTTCGCCCGCAAGGCGCTCTCCGGCGACGGCTTCTCGCTGGAGGATTTCCGCGATCAGCTTCGCCAGATCAAAAAGCTCGGCTCCATGGAAAGCATCCTCA
The DNA here is from genome assembly GCA_035505395.1 of Acidobacteriaceae bacterium. Classification (GTDB taxonomy): domain Bacteria; phylum Acidobacteriota; class Terriglobia; order Terriglobales; family Acidobacteriaceae; genus Palsa-343. The sequence continues at coordinate 15,388 of DATJQW010000134.1, read as the reverse complement.
AGATGCTGCCCTCCGTCGGTCCCTTCGCGGGCATGCAGCAGATGGCAGGCCAGGTGGATGAGAAGCAGTTCACGCGCGTCGAAGCCATCATCAACTCCATGACGCCAAAAGAGCGCACCCACCACGAGATCATCTCGGGCTCGCGCCGCAAGCGCATCGCCAACGGCTCCGGCACCACCGTGCAGGAAGTCAACCAGCTTCTGCGCCAGTACGCCCAGATGCGCAAGATGTTCAAGGGCATGGGCAAGGGCGGATTACTCCAGCGCCGCGCCATGAGCATGCTCGGCGGCGGCATGCGCGGACGCTAAAGGGCTACGTCCCCACCGGAATCTCCGTCTCCACTTTCCCCGTCGCCGTCAGCACCACCGCAGCGACGATGATCAGCGCTCCGCCGATCCACGCGCCCAGGCCCAGGTGGTCGCCCAGCAGCTCCACGCCCAGAATCGCTCCCACCGCCGGCTCGATGTTCAGGAAAACCCCGGCGCGCGAAGCCGGCGCGTGATGGATGCCCCAGTTCCACAGCGCGGTGCTGGCCGCCGTGCAGAGCAGCCCGCTGGCGGCCACAGCGCCCCAGATCTTCAGCCCCACGCCATGCACCGGAGGCAGTCCGTCGCGCAGGAGCACCCACACAGCCAGCATCGCCGTCCCCACCAGCAATCCCCAGATGGTTACCGACATGGGCGAATGTCCGCGCCGCATCAGCCGCTGGTTGATCAGGATCCAGCCCAGCGCGATGAACATCGCGGAAATCACCAGCAGATCGCCCTTCAGGCTGCCGCTGCCGATCCCTCGCTCGCTGCTGCTCACAATCAGGACAATCCCCGCGGCTGAGCCGAAGATGGCCAGCCATCCCTTCGCGTCCAGCCGCTCGTGGTTGAAGGTCGTCGCGCCCAGGGCCAGAATCACCGGCATCGTGCCCACCATCAGCGCGGCGTGGCTCACCGTGGTCAGCGCGAGGCCATAGAACTGCACCAGAAACTGCAGCGGGATGCCGAGAAACGTGCCGATCAGCAGCAGGTTCCACTCATAACGCGAAAACCGCGGCCTCTCGATCAGCGGCAACAGCCCCGCGCAGCCAAAGAGAAAGCGATAGAGCACAAAGTGCCCCACGCTCAGCCGCGTGAAGCAGATCTTCCCCAGGAAAAATCCCAGGCTCCAGAAAATTCCCGCCAGCGCGCACGCCGCATAGCCCATGCCCACGCCGAAACGGCGACGGCGATCCGCAGAGGCAGCGGGAGCAGAGCGTGTTTCCAGCGGCGTGGGCATGATGAGATTTCGATGATTCAGGAAGTGGATGGTCGCACTTCCAGCAGTCCGCGCCATGCATCGCCCAGAAAGAGCCGGATCGCCGCCACTCCCGCTGCGCCGGCCTGCACGCAGGCTGCAGCATTTTTTTCTGTCACGCCTCCCAGCGCCAGCACGGGGACAGGCTTCGCCTGCTCAGCCGCCTGGGTCAGAGCGGCCAACCCCTGACCGCGCGTGGTGCGTTGGGCTGTCACCTTCTCAAAAACCGGCGAAAAGAGCAGCAGATCCGCCCCCAGCGCGCGGCTAATCTCGTCGGCCGAATGGCAGGCTGCGCTCACCACCACCTCGCCCCCTGCGCGCGCATATACCTGGTCGGCCGCCTGCACGGCATTATGTCCCAGGCCCGCGGCCGGAGGCGATCCCGCGGGCTGACTCAGCGTCCCGGAGGGCAGATGCACGCCGTCGGCGCCCGCGTCGATGGCCACCTGAGCCGGTCCATTCACCAGAACCCGCGTTTTTCCTTTGGCGCCGCGCACTGCTTCCACGATCTGCGCAGCCAGCGCCTGCAATTCGGTCAGCGGCAGGTCCTTCTCCCGCACCTGGATATAGTCCACGCCGCCCTGGGCCCACTCGCCGGCCAGCTCCGCGAGGCGCTTGCGCTTTGCGGTTTCGTCGCCCGGCAGCAGGGCTCGACTTGTGATGGCATACAGCAGCATCTCTCGTTGAGTGTAAGGGTGAATTCACACGGCGTGCCTCAATACGATTTAAGATGAGCACGGACCTGCTCCCCGTTTCGGCCTTCTGGTCCTGCTCTAACGCATGGCGAAATACGATCTGCTCGTCATCGGTTCCGGCCCTTCCGGTCAGCGTGCGGCTGTCTCCGCCGTGAAGAAGGGCAAAGGGGTCGCGCTCGTAGAGATGCGCAGCGTCGTAGGCGGCGTGTGCATCAACACCGGAACCATCCCCAGCAAAACCATGCGCGAAGCCGTGCTGCATCTTTCCGGCTACAACTACCGCTCAATCTACGGCATGAATTACCGCGTGAAGGAGAAGATCACCATGGCCGATCTCGCCTTCCGCGTGCAGCACGTCATCAAGACCGAAATCGATGTCACGGAAGCGCAGCTCTCGCGCAATGGCGTGGAAGTCGTCAACGGGGTGGCGCGCTTCGAGGACCCTCACCACATCCACGTGGATGGAGCGCGCGGAACGAACACCTGCGAGGCGGACACCATCGTTATTGCCGTAGGAACGCGTCCCGCAACTTCGCCCAAAGTACCTGTCAACGGCAGGACCATCATCAACAGCGATCAGGTGCTCGAGCTGCCCGATCTGCCCAAAAGTCTCATCGTGGTGGGCGGCGGCGTCATCGGCGTCGAGTACACCTGCATGTTTGCCACGCTCGGCGTGCGCGTGACGCTGGTCGAAAAGCGCCCCCGCCTGCTGGAATTTGCCGACCAGGAGATTATCGAAGCCCTCAGTTATCACCTGCGCGACAGCCGCGTAACCATGCGGCTCGCCGAGGAAGTGGAGAGCGTTGAAGAGCTCCCCGACGGAGCGGTGGTCGCTAACCTGGAAAGCAAGAAGCGCATCTCCGGCGACGCGCTGCTCTACGCGGTCGGCCGCCAGGGGAACGTCGACGAACTGGATCTGGCCGCCGCCGGCATCGAGGCGGACAAACGCGGCCGCATTCCCGTCGATCAGGATTTCCGCACCAAAGTTCCGCACATCTTCGCCGTCGGCGACGTGATCGGCTTCCCGGCGCTGGCCTCCGTTTCCATGGAGCAGGGACGCATCGCCGCCGAACGCGCCTTCGGCAATACCCACGTACAGTCGAATCCCAGCTTCTACCCCTACGGGATTTACACCATTCCGGAAATCTCCTTCATCGGCAAGACCGAGGAGCAGCTGACGGAAGAGGACGTGCCCTACGAAGTGGGGGTGGCTTATTATCGCGAGATCGCGCGCGGCCAGATTCGCGGCGACACCACCGGCCGCCTCAAGATCGTCTTTCATCGCGAAACGAAGCAGGTGCTGGGCGTGCACATCATCGGTGAAGGCGCGGCGGAGCTGGTCCATATCGGCCAGGCGGTCATGGCGCTCAACGGCACCGTCGACTATTTCATCGATACAGTATTCAACTATCCCACCCTGGCCGAGTGTTACAAGGCCGCTGCCTTCAATGGCATCAACCGGCTGGCGCGTTTCGAGGGGTAATGGTTGCGGCGGAGGGCAGTATGTCGAATACGGTTGGCGTAGTGATGACGACCCGAGTCGTCGCCGGGCTGGTGGAGGAGCATCGCCTCCACGGCGAGCTCCGCGAATTCCCTGAGAATCTGGACGCCACCAACGGCCTCATCGAAGTTCCCACTGAGAGCCTCTGCGACATCCTGTGCGATGCCATCGCCACCCTGGCCGCCACCTCCGATGCGCCCGTGAAAGCCGCAGGTGTGGCCATGCCCGGCTATCTGCACCAGGGCGTCATGCTCGACTCGCCCAACCTGCCGCAGCTCAAGGGCGCGCGGGTCTGCGAGAGCCTTCGCGCCGGCCTCGACAAGCGCGGCCTCAGCCTCGGCCTCTCCGTCTTCAACGATGCCGATGCCGTGGCTGCCGGCATCGCCGCTACGCGCGGCCAGATGGACCGCTCCATTCGCGTCTGGACCATCGGCAACGGCATCGGTTACGGCCGCTATCCCTGGACCGAGGGCCCGTGGGAGGGCGGCCACACCGTCGTTACCCTCGATCCGCGCGAGAACTACTGCGGCTGCGGCGGGCGCGGCCACCTGGAGGGCGTGATGGGCCATCGCGCCATGCGCCTGCGCTTCCTCGATATGGAGCCGGACGAAGTCTTCGCCGCGGCTCGCAAGGGCGACCGCCGCTGCGCGGAGTTCGTCGATCTGTGGCACCGTGCCCTGGCCGCCGCGACCGCTTCCCAGATTCACCTCGAAGGCGCCAGCCGCTTCTACTACACCGGCCGCGATATCCAGCGCCTCGACCTGCCCCGGCTGAAGCAGTACCTCTACGAAATGATCAAGATGAGCCCGCTGCAGAACTACGTTGTCGAAGTCCTTCCCGAGGATCCTTCGCTCGCCGTGGTTGGCGCCGGCGTCGCCGCCCTGCTCGAGAGCCGCTGCTGACCGCGGGCCCTCACTCGCCCCAGTTCACGCGAATCCCTACGCGCACCAGCCGCGGCGTCCCCAGCGTCGTCAGCGGCGTCTTCCCCACCTCGATTGACCGATCGAACAGATTTTCCCCGCTCGCAAACCCCGTCACGTGCCGCCCGAAGTTGTGTGCCGCGTAAGCATCCATCCGGAAAAATCCATGCAGTAGCAGCGTGTTGCCGGAGTCGTCCCACATCCGCCCGCTCATCTGTCCCTGAAGGCTCAGCGTGCCCACGCGGGGCCGCTCGAACTCGATCTGTGTCGTCGCCATATTCCGCGCTACCTCGGGAATCCATTTCCCCACCAGGCTCGCCTGGGGCGCGAAGTTCGTCACCGTCGCATCGGCATACTGATACCCGCCCTCCACCGCAAGCCACTCCACCGGCCTCATCGCGTAGTCCAGCGAGACTCCGCGGCTCTCGATCTGCCCCAGGTTTTCCCGGCGCAAAATTTCGGAAGTCGGCGTCACGCTCAGCGTCAGAGCGGTGATCGGCCGGTTCACCTGGGTCCAGAAATAACTGGCCCGCACGCTTGATCCGTACCTGCGCAGATCGGCCTGCAGGCCCGTCTCCCACCCCGTCGCCCGCTCCGAGCGCAGGTTCGGATTCGGTTCCGTCACCTGCTGCCCTACCTGCCCGGCACGGTACAGCTCGTTCTCCGTCGGTGCGCGATAGGCGCGAAACCCCGAGGCGCTCACCGCCAGCGACGGTGTAATTCGCCGCACCACGCCCAGCCGTGGATCGAAAACCGTCTCGCTCCACGACGGCAATGGCGCCGCTGCTGCCCCGGAGCTGTACTGCCGCGCGTTGATATTCGAAAAATGATCCACGCGCGTCGACCCGCTCAGCGTCCACTTCGCCGGCGTCAGCAACACCTCGCCCCACGCGCCCGTCTGCCGCTGTTCCGCCGCCGTGCTCAGCGTTCCTCCTGCGCCCAGGAATAACTGCTCGTCGTCCGCGGCTCTTACGTCGTGCGTATCCGCTCCGGCCAGCAGCAGAGCATTTTTTTCCACGGCCCGATGCCATCGCAGCGCCGCGCCCAACTCTGTCGCCGGATCGAAAACGTACCGCGTCAGCGCTTCCGACGCTCGTCCCACCGCGATGCTCGAAAATGTCTGCCGAAAATGCTCGTCGCTGCCATACAGCCGGAGCGACCAGTCCCTCCAGTCCGCTCCGCCCGCGTAGCGCCACAGCCTGGTTACGTTCCACTGGTCGGGCGTCCCGTTATGCCGGCTCTCGTTCAGCGCGTTGCTGCGCAGAAAAATCCTGCCCTCCTGCGGCAGCGCGTGCTCCAGCTCCACCAGACCGTTCTGCGCATGAACGTTCGACGGCTGATCGATCGGTCCCCGCTGGTAGGGCGCGGTCAGAATGTACCCATCCGTTGCGATCAGTCCCGCACTCCCGAGCCCCGACCAGGCGCCCCGACGGAACGTCCCGAGCACTCCATCGTCCAGCATGCTCTCCGATCCGCCGCTTGCCTCCGCCTCCAGTCCGGTCGCCGTCGGCTCAACCGGAATCACGTTGATCACGCCCCCAATCGCGCTCGATCCGTACAAATCCGACGCGCCGCCGCGCACAATCTCCACCGATTGCACCGCCGGTTCCGGCAGTTCCTCCCAGTGAATCCACCCGCCATACGGATCGTTCAGCGGCACATCGTCCATCACCACCAGCGATCGGCTCGCCGCCGTCGATCCCAGCCCGCGCAGCGAAATCCCTTCCGTCGTCGGATTCGCCACCAGCGAGCTCGATCGCCGGTACAGCTGAAATCCCGGAATCCCGAGCAGCTTGCCGTCCAGCGATGGCGGCGCAGCCTGCTCCAGTTGCTGCCGGCTCATCGCCCGCGTGCTCGCCGGCGAGTCTTCCGCTCCCAGCGCCGAGCGGTAGGCGGTCACCGTCACCGTCTCCAGCGGCTGCCGCAGGATCACGAGCAACGGCTGGCCTGGAACAATCGTAACCACCACTGCGACATAATGGCTGGCCGCCACTTCGATGCGCTCCGGAGGCCGCGCCAGCGAAAACTCTCCGTCTCGGCCGGAAACGGCCAGGGTGTGCCCGGCCATGTCGCTGACAGCCGCTCCCGCAATCGGGGCGCCCCGGGCGTTCGTCACCGTCCCGCGGATCTGGGCTGCGGCGCCCGGCGCGAGGACCAGAACCAGAGCAAGCGCGCAGTATTTCAGGACCACGGTGGACGGCAGCCTCATTGCATTGACGGCTCCGGCTCGATCTTCCGCACATTCTTCCGCTGGTTTGGTCCCTCGTCCGCCATGGCCGCCAGCAGCTCCGCAATCGTCTTCCCCAGCACTGGATGGACAATGTCCGGCGCAATCTCCGCCAGCGGCGCCAGCACAAACCGCCGCTTCTCCATTTCCGGGTGCGGAACGATCAACCCCGGCTTCCGCATCACCAGGCCGTCCACCAGCAACAAATCCAGATCGAGCGTGCGCGGCCCTTTGGGAGCTTCGCGCCGCCGTTCGCGCCCGTAGTGCCGCTCCACGGCGAGAAGGAACTCGAGCAGCGCCTCCGGCTCCAGCTCCGTCTCAATCTCCGCCACGGCATTCACAAACACCGGCTGCTGCTCCACGCCCACCGGCTCCGTGCGATACAGCGACGATCGCGCCACCACGCGCCCGGCATCCGCAAGCTCCGCCATCGCGGCCCGCACCGTCGTCTCCGGAGCGCCCCGCGGCGAAGGCAGATTCGCACCCAATCCGATGAATGCCCGATGCTTCACACTGCAACACTATCGGAAATCGCCGTCGCGCTATGCTCGAAATGCATGAAGATCGGCTTCTACGGCGGCAGCTTCGACCCTCCCCATCGCGGCCACATCGCTCTCGCGCGCCTCGCCATGGAACGCCTTGCGCTCGAGCGCGTCCTCTTCGCTCCGGTCGGCGTGCAGCCGCTCAAACGCGATCACCCTCAGGCCAGCTTCGACGACCGCGTCGCCATGACCCGGCTGGCGATCACGGGGCAGCCTTGCCTCGAGCTCTCCCTGGTCGACGCGCCACGCTCCGACGGCCGCCCCAACTACACCATCGACACCCTGCGCGCGCTGCGCGCCCAGCTCGCGCACGGCGACCGGATCTTCTGCCTGATGGGCGCCGACTCGTTCCTGAGCATCGGCCAGTGGCACCAGGCCGCCGATCTGCTGGTTTCCTGCGAGTTCGTCGTTGCCTCGCGCCCCGGCTTCGACCTCGGCCGGCTGGCCGCCGCGCTGCCCTCTGCCGTCTCCGTCGGCGCCTGCGACGCCCCGCCCGGCTGCCTGGCGCTCAGCCTGCACGGTCCGGACCGCCGCGCGTCCCACCTCTACCTGCTGCCCGATCTGGACGAGATCGCCTCGGCCACCGGCATCCGTGCGGCGTTGCAGCAGGGGGGAGACCCGGATGCCATCCTCGACCCCGCGGTTGCTGCCTATATCCGCGATCATGCGCTTTACCGGGAGGAGCGGCGAGGGTAAAACTCGTCGCCAATCCTCATCGTCTTGCCGTACCATCCACGAAGGAGCGCTCTCACCCACGCATGCCATCCACGGAAACGCGCAAAATGGTACTGGCCGCCGCCGCGGCCTGCGATGAAAAGAAAGGCGAGGACACCCGGGTCCTGGAACTCGACCCCTCCGACTCCGCCTTCACCGACTTCTTCCTGATCACCAGCACCGCCAACGAGCGCCAGTCGCAGGCCATCGCCGACGAGATCGAGTTGCGCCTCAAGCGCGACTTCGGCGTCTATGCGAATTCCGTCGAAGGCCGCCGCCTCGGCGAGTGGATTCTGCTCGACTACGTCGACTTCGTCGCCCATATCTTTCTCCACCACCGCCGCAGCTTTTACTCGATCGAACGCCTGCGCAAGTCCGCGCGCCCCGTCGCGCTCGCCGAGCTGACCGCCGCGCTGACCGAGAAGACCCTGGCCGCGCGCAAAAAAGCGCCGGCGAAACGCGCCGCGAAAAAATCCCCCGCGAAGAAGGCCGCAGCAAAAAAGGCCGCGACAGCGCCGGCGAAGAAAGCCGCGAAAAAGACGCGTCGCTCTCCTCCGAAGAGCGCAAAATAGCACCGTGACCGCGGCCTCCTTCACCTTCATCGACCTCTTCGCCGGCATCGGCGGCATGAGAATGGGTTTTGAGGCCGCGGGCGGCCGCTGCGTCTTCACCTCCGAGTGGAATCCCTTCGCCCGCAGGACCTACGCCGCCAATTTCGGCGAAGTGCATCCCATCGCCGGCGATATCCGCGAACAGGCGGAAGACGCCATCCCCGATCATGACCTCCTGCTCGCCGGTTTTCCCTGCCAGCCTTTTTCCATTGCCGGCGTCAGCAAGAAGAACGCGCTGGGCCGCCCTCACGGATTTGCCTGCGCCACCCAGGGCACGCTCTTTTTCGACGTCGCCCGCATCCTCGCCGCGCGTCGGCCGCGCGCCTTCCTGCTCGAGAACGTCAAGAACCTCGTCGGCCACGACCGCGGCAACACCTTTCGCGTCATCCGCCAGACGCTCGAAGAAGAACTGGGCTACCACATCTCCTGGCGCGTCCTCGACGCGGCGCACTTTGTCCCGCAACATCGCGAGCGCATCCTGATCGCCGGTTTCCGCGAGCCCAGCGCTTTCTCGCTCCACGACCTCCCCCTGCCGCCCTCCGGCCCGAAGCTCCGCGCCATCCTGCACCCCGAGGACGGCAGCGAAACGCCCGAAGAGCCCTACACGCTGCCGCCGCGCGGCCAGGTCAATCCGAAATACACGCTGACCAAACATCTCTGGAGCTACCTCCAGGCCTATGCGGCGAAGCACCGCGCCGCCGGCAACGGCTTCGGGTTTGGCCTGGTCGACGGCAACAGCACCGCCCGCACGCTCTCGGCTCGTTATTACAAGGATGGTTCGGAGATTCTTGTCAGCCGCGGCCCGAAGCAGACGCCGCGCCGCCTTACTCCGCGCGAGTGCGCGCGCCTGATGGGATTTCCCGAGAGCTTCCGCATCCCCGTCTCCGACACCCAGGCCTACAAGCAGTTCGGCAACAGCGTCGCGGTGCCCGTGATTGCCGCCGTCGCCCACGCGATGCGCCCATCGCTCACGGAATTGGCAGCCTTACCCGTGCCCTCCGCACGCAAAGAAGCATTCCACGCTCCGGCCGCTAATCTCCAGTTCCCGGCACTGTGACGCGCGATCCGCAACCGGCGACTGGAGACTGGAGACTGGCAACTGGGGACTGACAACTGGCGACTCGCCGGGGTCGTCGCTGTACTGTGAGCTATGACCGATGTCCACACCCGCGAGCAGCGCTCCCGCAACATGGCGGCCATCCGCTCCGCCAACACCAAACCCGAGATGCGGGTCCGCTCCGCCCTCCACGCCATGGGCTTCCGCTTTCGCCTGCATCGCAAAGATCTCCCCGGCCGCCCGGACATCGTTCTCCCCAAGTTCTCTATCGCCATCTTCGTTCACGGCTGCTTCTGGCACTGTCACCGTTGCAAATACGGATCGGTGGTTCCCGTCACCCGCGCCGATTTCTGGGCCGCCAAGCGCGCGGGCAACGTCGCTCGCGACCGCCGCAACGCCGCCGCTCTCCGCCGCCTGGGCTGGCGCGTCGTCACGTTGTGGGAGTGCGAGGTTCGCAACAAGGAAGCTCTTGACGCAAAGCTGAAACGATTGCGTATCGGAGCGTAAGCTACCATCAATCCTGATGTCCGATCTCGCGAATCTCCCCACCGAAGCCCGCCTGCCCGCCTCTGAACACCTGGATGAGCTGTCCACCGCCGGGCTGCTCGAAGTGATCCACGCCGCCGATCACGCTGCCGTCGCCGCCGTCGATCGCGAACTGCCGAAGATCGCCGCCGCCGTCGACGCCATCGCCGCCCGCATCGACCAGGGCGGCCACCTCTTTTACCAGGGCGCAGGCACCTCCGGCCGGCTCGGCGTGCTCGATGCCTCCGAGTGTCCCCCCACCTACAACACTCCGCCCACCCTCGTCCAGGCCATCATCGCCGGAGGAGACGCGGCGCTGCGGCGCTCCATCGAGCGCGCGGAAGACGATCCGGCGCTGGGCGCACAGGACCTCAGAGAGCGCGGTTTCTCCGGCAACGATGTCCTCGTCGGCATCGCCGCCAGCGGCCGTACCCCCTACGTGCTCGGCGGACTCGATTACGCCCGCCGCCAGGGAGCGCTCACCATCGGCCTGAGCTGCGTGCCCGGCTCGCCCGTCGCGCTGGCCGCAGAGATCGCCATCACCCCGGCGACCGGCGCCGAGGCCGTCACCGGCTCCACGCGCATGAAGGCCGGGACCGCGACCAAGCTGGTGTTGAACATGATCTCCACCGGCGTGCTCGTCCGCCTCGGCTACGTTTACGGCAACCTGATGGTGAACGTGCAGCCAACCAACTCCAAGCTGGCGGACCGCGCCGCGCGGATCGTCTCGGCCATCACCGGACTCGACAATGCCGCCGCGGCGGAGCTGATCGAGAAATCCGGTTCGGTCAAAGCGGCTGTGGTGATGCACCGGCTGGGCATGACGCGAGCCCAGGCTGAGGCGCGGCTCGCCGCCGTCCACGGCCGCCTGAAAGACGCGCTGAAATAAGCAGCAGATTCCCGCTGACGGCCGTCTGCTGATAGCCTTTCGCTAACCGTCGTGTCACCGGCAGTCGTATGGCTGGCCGTTTCGTTGCTAACCGCTTTTTCGCCAGCCGTCTCATCGCTAACCGTTTGATCGCTGATTTATGAAAGCTACACAGTTCGAATTTCGCTTCCGCATCTGGATCGCGGTCGCCCTGTATGTGCTCGGGTTCTCCGCGCCCTGGTCTTCGATCCTGTCGCGCTACGTCGACATCGCTCCGGACACAACCGCCTGGCTGGCGCTTTCCACCGCTCTGGCCCGCCTCGGGTGGTTCTCGCTCTCTCAGGCCACGATCCTCGTCACTTCGCTGGCCATCGCCTGCGTATTCCTCGGGTCGCTCCTGCGCATCTGGGGCACCGCCTACCTCGGCAGCTCGGTCGTCCACTCGGGCGCCATGCATGCGGAGCAGGTCATGGCCTCCGGGCCCTATCGCTATACGCGCAACCCCCTCTACCTGGGCACGTGGCTCTTCTCCATCGGCGTGGCCATTCTCATGCCGCCCAGCGGCGCGGTGTTCTTCCTGCTGGGGACGTTCCTCTTCTACTACCGGCTGATCCTGGGGGAAGAAGACTACCTGACGAAGCAGCAGGGCGCCGCGTATCTCGAGTACCGGCGGCGGGTCCCGCAGATTCTGCCCAGCCTGCGGCCGCGTCTCGCTGCGTCCGAAGCCAGGCCGCGCTGGCTGCAGGGCCTGATCGGCGAGAGCTTCACATTCGCCTTCGCCTGCTGCTTCGCGGTCCTGGCGTGGCGCTACGAGGCGCACCTGCTCATCCGCTGCATCCTCATTTGCTTCGGACTGTCGCTGGTCACCCGCGCGTTCCTGCCGCGCGAATCCCCAGCCCCCGCGTAGCGGCAGAACAGAGGCCGGCCGTTTGCCTGAGCGCAAGAGACCGGACTCGGACGCTACGACATCTGTCCGGGCTTCTGAACGTCTTCCTCTTCGGGATCGGTGGTTGCCGTGTGCCCGCCCGTCGCCCACAGAATGCAGGCCAGGAAGATCACCGCAAACAGCAAAATCAGGCCCATTGAATTCGGAGTTCCCACCATATCGTTTCTCCCCTATGGAGAGAACGCCGAAAGCCCGTTTTCCGTTGTCTGACCCGGCAACAGTCCCGCCCCAGGAAACCTAGTGGTCTTTGCCCACCACGGACAGATCTTCGTTATCCGCATCCGACGGATGACCGTGGGTGGCCCACAGTATGCAGCCCAGAAAAGTGCCCAGGAACAGCAGGATCGCGCCTAAGGTCTCGCCAAAGTCGCCCATATCCTTGCCTCCCGAGTGCATTCTGCGCCGGATCGGGGAAGTGGGCGCCCGATTTTGATCTCACGCAAAACTCCAAGGTAACCATCCAGCTAACATTCGCGGGGTCCCGCGCATCGAAGGGCGTGTTCCCATCGCGCTGGATGCTCGCTCGAGGGGCGGGAGAGACACGCCGTGAAACACTGCTACGTCTGGCTCGCACTGGCATTGCTGTCTGGCTACTTCCTCCAACCGGTCGGCGCGCAGGATCTGGACGCCGCCCATAGCTCCGACCCGGGTATATTTGCGGAGTTTACCGGCGCCCGCACCGGCCAGGGTCTTGGCACCCTCTGGGGCGGCAGCGCCGGAGCGTACATTCAGGGGCACCTGCTGGGGCTGGTCGTTCGCGGAACGGCCGTGCCCACCAATGCCAGCGCCCGCCTTTACGAGGCTGCGCTGGGACCGCGCCTCGCCCTCAACCTGCCCCTCCTGCGCCTCTATGTGGAGGCCGGCGGCGGCGTGGGCTACAACGGCTACGAGAGCCAGTACGCAACCTTCGCCTCGGGCTGGGGACCGGCGTGGCAGGCAGACGTGGGGGTCTCGCACAACCTCTTCGAGCATCTGGACTGGCGCATTCTGGAGGTCGCCGTGAGCCACATCTATGTTGGCCCGGGCGTAACCCCGGTCATCGCCAGCACCGGCCTGTCGCTGCATTTCCGGTAGACCGGCCGCCAGCTCAGTCTCAGAGTGTCGCCGCCAGCGCGCCCCGCGCCGCGCTCACCGTCTCCCGCACATCCTCGTCGGTGTGCGCCGCGCTCACAAACGCCGCCTCGAACTGCGACGGCGGAAGCCAGATGCCGGCCTCCAGCATGGCCCGGTGGAACGCCGCAAAGCGGTGCGCGTCCGACCGCGCCGCGCCGGTAAAGTCCCTCACCGGCTCGCTCGTAAAGAACCAAGTGAACATCGCGCCCACGCGATTCGTGGTCAGCGGAATCCCGCATCCTGCCGCGGCTTCAGCCACTCCGTCAGCCACCCCTGCGCTCACCCGCTCCAGCCGCGCATACACCTCGCCGCGATGCTCGCGCAGATAGCTCACCGTCGCCACCCCCGCCGCCATCGCCAGCGGATTCCCGCTCAGCGTTCCCGCCTGGTAGACCGGCCCCAGCGGCGCCAGCTGATCCATGATCTCTGCCCGCCCGCCAAAGGCTCCGCACGGCAACCCCCCGCCGAGGATCTTCCCCAGCGTGGTCAGATCCGGCCGGATACCGTACCGCTCCTGCGCTCCGCCCAAAGCCACGCGAAAGCCGGTCATCACTTCGTCGAAGATCAGCAGCGCGCCCTCGCCTGCGGTCAGCTCGCGCAGCGCTTCAAGATATCCCGGCTCCGGCGGAATGCACCCGGCATTCCCTACCACCGGCTCGACGATGACGCAGGCGATCTCGCCGCGATGCGCCGCAAAGGCTGCTTCCACGGCGGCTGCATCGCTATATCGCAGCGCCAGCGTAAAGTGCGCGGTTTCTTCCGGCACCCCAGCCGACCCTGGAATCCCGAAGGTCGCCACACCCGAGCCGGCCTTCACCAGCAAGCCGTCGGCGTGGCCGTGATAACAACCCTCGAACTTGATGACGTATTTTCGCCCGGTAAATGCTCGCGCCAGGCGGATCGCCGACATCGTCGCCTCGGTCCCGGAACTGACGAAGCGCAGCTTTTGGATGGCCGGATAACACGCCGTCACCAGCTCGGCCAGATCGCCCTCGCTCGCCGTCGAGGCTCCAAAGCTTGCGCTGCGTCCCGCCGCTTCCCGGATGGCTTCCACCACCGCCGGAACCGCATGCCCCAGGATCATCGGCCCCCACGAGCCGCAGTAGTCGATATACCGGTTGCCGTCCGCGTCCCACAGATGCGCGCCCTCCGCGCGTTCCACAAACGGCGGATCGCCGCCCACAGCGCGAAAGGCGCGAACCGGCGAATTCACCCCGCCGGGAAAGAGCTGTTCTGCGCGCTGCCGCAGCTCCTGCGAGCGTGCCATGGTTCGGGTCGCGGTTCGGGACATACCCTCCCAGTATAGGAGGCGGTAGGATCCGTGACGCCGATCCGTTCCCCGGCCGACGCCCCCATGTCACCCCGCTGTGATGACGCTCGCGCTCCTCGTCGACGATACTGGTCTTCCGAATCCCGTCCGACCGCCAACGCCGCGTTCGCCGCCCGCATCCTATCCGAGTCTTCCGGTAACGGTTCGCGTCCGAAACGCCGCAGGTTGACGCTGCCAGGAAATATTCCATCGGCAAGTTGCTCACATGCCGGGGTGCAGGGACCAGGAACTACAACCCACGATGCAACGGAGGCCGTTGCACTTATCCTGCAACCGCCATAGAATTCCCGGTTCTCATAAAACCACAATGATTCAGGAAGGAACTTGATCGGACTCATGTCAAAAACCAGGGTGCGTAAGGCGATTTTTCCCGCGGCAGGCTTTGGAACCCGCTTCCTGCCGGCCACCAAATCCATCCCCAAGGAAATGCTGGCGCTGGTCGATAAGCCCATCATCCAGTACGGCGTCGAGGAAGCCCTGGCCGCCGGCTGCGACCAGATTGTCATCGTCACCGGCCGTGGCAAGTCCGCCATCGAGGACTACTTCGACGTCAGCTACGAGCTGGAGTGCACGCTCGAAAAACGCGGCAAAACCGATCTGCTCGCCCTCAGCCGCAACGTCTCCAACATGGTTCACCTCTCCTACGTCCGCCAGAAGGAGGCGATGGGCCTCGGCCACGCCGTCCTGATGGCTCGCGACCTGGTCGGCGACGAGCCTTTCGCGGTCATTCTCCCCGACGATGTCATCGACGCCCAGACCCCGTGTCTGAAACAGATGGTGGATGTCTACGCCGACGTTCAGTCGTCCATCCTCGCCACCCAGGTCATCGAAGGCGAGGCGATCTCCGCCTACGGCGTGCTGGCCGGCTCGCCGGTTCCCGACAAACCCCGTCTCTTCGCGGTCAGCGATCTGGTTGAGAAGCCCAAGCCCGCCGACGCGCCCTCGAAGAATGCGATTATCGGCCGCTACATCCTCTCGCCGGCCATCTTCGACGTGCTCGAGCGAACCCCGCTCGGCGCCGGCGGCGAACTCCAGCTCACCGACGGCATCAAGGG
>DATJQW010000133.1:0-10080 GCA_035505395.1 Acidobacteriaceae bacterium | reverse complement strand
GGAACGCCCTCGGCCATCTCCTGCATCAGCTGTTGGGTAACGCTGTCCGGCCAGTCGAGGCCGCCGGTGGTCTTGCCGCGGCCTGCGGTCATGTTGACGAACTGCTCTTTGCGGTCGCGCACCACCGTCAGCTGGATCTGTTTGCCGCGGTTGGCGTGGATGAAGTGAGCCCACTGGCCGGTGGTGGCAACCAGCTGCCCATTCACCCGGGTAATGACGTCGCCGGCGCGCAGGCCGGCCGCTGCGCCGGGGCTGTTGTCGTCGACGCGCTTGATCAGCAGGCCCTGGCCGTCGTGCACGCCGAAATAATTGGCGAGCTGGGGGCCGAGCATATCGAGCTGCAGGCCCGTATAGAGCGGATTTCCGCTCAGGCCCGGCAGGAACCCGCTGCCGAAAGTGGGCGAGGCTCCGGGGAGGGCGATGGTGTCGTCCTCGTCGGGATCCGGGACCGGGATGTGCTGCGACCATGCATCGGCTTCCAGCTCAGAGCGGTCCACCAACTGGATGGTCATGGTCTGCTGCTGGCCGTCGCGGCTGATGACCAGGGTGATGGTATGCCCCGGAGGAGTCTCCCGAAGCATGCGGCGCAACTGCGCCTCGCCCTCGATCAGCTGGTTGTTCATCTGGAGGATGACGTCGTGGACGCGGAGACCGGCCTTGGCGGCCGGGGCGTCATGATCGACGGTGATGATTTCCGCGCCCTGGGCGTCTTTGAGCTTGAGCGCTGCAGCGCGATCGCTGTCGATGTCGCGGGTGCCTACGCCGAGATAACCCTGGCTGGAGTGGTTCAGCAGCGCGGGATCGTCCTGCAGGACGGCAACGTGCTGCAGAGGATTGCCGGCGGGAACCGATGGTGTGAGCTGTGCAACGAGGAATGGCGCCGGCAGCATGCAGCCGGCGGCTGCCAGGGCAGGAAACAACCTGAACAATGGCCTCGGAAAAGAACTCATACAGCTACGCCTCGGATCTGCCCTACTGTCTGACGAACGAGACAAACGCAACGTCAACCTGCCGCAGCCGCACTCAACGTGACCAAAGTGCAGCCGCAAACCTTACTGAATCTGCGAAACCTGCTCCAGGAACTGCCGCGATACGTTGCGAATATACGGGTTCTGATCCTGAGAAGCAACGGTTTGCAGCACCTCGCGGACGCTCGAATCGGCCTCCACCGGAGCGAGCAGGCCGATGGCCTCGCTGCGGATCTGGGCGTCCGGATCGTTCAGCAGCGCTTCCAGAACAGCATCGCGAACCCGATTGTCGACCCCGATGTAGGGCTGCAGGCCTTCGAGGGCTTTGCGGCGGACGGTCGCGTCCTTGTCGTAACGCAGAGCCACCATGAGCGCGTTGCGAATGGGCCCGCCGTTGCACTCGTGCCCGGCGCGGCACTCCCGCGCCAGCAGATCGACGGAGTCGTCGTGCGTGGCGGCGTTGGCGCGATTGTGCGCGGCGACCAGCAGAAGCTGGCGAATCTGCGGATCGTCGAGGGTGCCGAAGACGGTCTCGGGCACAACGCGGGCGAAGCGGACTTCCACGTTCTCGGTGCCGGGCTCCTGGATGATGCTGCTGACATCGGCCACCTGAGAGGGATCGACGTCGGCCAGGACCGGGACGGCGGGAGCGGGGCTCTGGGCAACAACCTGCTGGCCCCTGGCGGCCTCGGCGCTGCGGCCGAAGTGGTAACCGCCCCATCCGCCGGCACCCAGGCCGACGAGGAGCACGGCTGAAGCCATCGCGGGAGCGCTCTGCAGACGGCCGAATCCGCGGCGGAAACTCTGCCAGCGCCGGACAAAGAATCCCCCGTGTGGAATGGCGTCGAGGGCTTCGTCGAGGCGAACGCGAGTCCGGGCCAGCAGGCTCGGAGAGGGCTCTTCCATGGGCAGCAGCGACATCGCCTTGCTCAGAGCGGAAACAGCCTCCATCTCCTGGAGGCAGCGCTCGCAAACGAGCAGGTGCTGTTCGAGCTGATGAGCCCGGTCGTCGGGTAACTCACCGTAGACGGCCAGGACGATGTCTTCCTGTGCCCTATCGCAGTTCATGGTTCCCGTGCCTCACTTTGCCCCTGAATATTTGCTTCCGGGTCGTTCTGTGCCCGTGTTTTTCTCGATCTCGATTGGTTCAGCGCAGTTCGGCCAGCCTGGCCCGCAATTTCTTGGTTGCGCGGAAGAGGGTGTTCTTGGCTGTCTCCTCCGTCGTGTTCAGCATTTCTCCGATGGTGCGCAGGCGGAGTCCCTGATAATGCTTGAGCTCGAAGACGATGCGCTCGCGGGGCGTCAGCGCGTCGAGAGCCATGAGGATGCGCTGGCCCAGAAATTTGCGCTCCAGCTCGCGCGCCGGGTTCGCGCCGGCACGGTCGTCGGTGACGTTGGTGAGCAGATCCATCTCCTCGCCGGAGGAGTCGATCACCACCGCCTGGTCCTCGCGGCGGGCCTTGCGGCGGCGCAGATGGTCGAGGCACAGATTGGTGACGATCCGATAGATCCACGTATAAAACGAGCACTCAAAGCGGAAGTTGCCCAGGTAGCGCCAGGCCTTCAGAAACGCTTCCTGCTGAATGTCCTGAGCATCCTGTTCCGAGCCGGTCAGGTGCATGGCCAGCCGCAACACCGCCTGATCATATTGACGCACCAGCGAGTCAAAGGCTGTCCGCGACCCCCCCTGGGCCTCGCGAATCAGGTCGGTTTCCTGGAGGTTCTCCCGGACGGGACCGGACATACGGGAGGATTGTAGTCGAGGCTTACCGGGGGAAAGGAATCGAAGCGCATCAGCAGGCATAGGGACTCCTGTTGCGTGGGAGTGCGTTTCTGGCAAATACATAGACGGATCAAACTGCAATTTGTGAGCGAACAGGGGTTGGGTACGGGTTACAGGTGACGGGTTGCCAGCCGGCGGAAGCGCGACTCGAGGGGTGCATGAGGGCCGTTCCGCTAAACTCGCTGTATGTTGCGGGAAAGTGGAAGCTTGTTTTCGGCCGAGGCTGCCGGCGGAGCGTGGATTACCGCGTATTGCGACGGCGGGTCGCGCGGCAATCCCGGCCCGGCGGGCTTTGGAGTCTATGTTGAGGGTGCGGACGGCCAGAAACTGGCGGAGCTCAGCGAATATCTGGGGCGGACGACGAACAACGTGGCCGAGTACTCCGCGCTGCTGGCGGCGCTGGATTTCGCGCTGGGCAACGGCCACCCCCGGCTGAGGGTGATTGCCGACTCCGAGCTGATGGTGAAGCAGATGCAGGGACGCTATAAGGTCAACAGCGCCGACCTGCGTCCGCTCTACGAGGAGGCGAAGCGCAGAGCCGCGCGGCTCGAGGGCTTCCGCATCGAGCATGTGCTGCGGGGCAAGAATCAGCGTGCGGACCGGCTGGCGAATCAGGCCATGGATCGGGGGACAGGGCGCTCGGGGACTGGCCGTCCAGGCAGCCAGAACGATGGAGCCGGACCGAGGTGGGAGCCCCGCCCCAGTGAGCCGCCGAAGATGGCGAAGGGATACGTCAAGGGCGGAGTGGTGCATCTGATCGAGGGCGAGCTGCCGGAGGGAGCGTTCGTGCGGGTCCTCCTGGACCGGCAGTAGCGCCGATGCTGCATCCGCAGCCGCTGGAGAGGAGCGCAGCATGACGTCCCCGCAGGTGCGGCCGGCGCGGATCGAGGACTTGCCGCGGCTGACCGAGATCTACAACCACTACGTCGTCCATTCGCCGGCTACCTTCGACCTGGAGCCGAAGACGCTCGAGCAGCGTGCGGAGTGGTTCGCGCAGTTCGCGGAAACGGGGCGATACCGGCTCATGGTGGCTGAGGCGGACGGAAAGGTGCTGGGCTATGCGGGGTCGACGCGCTTCCGGGTGAAGCCCGGATATGACACCACCGTGGAAACGAGCATCTACTGTGCCCCGGGGTCTGTGGGGCGCGGCCTGGGAGCTCAGCTCTACGCCGGGCTCTTCGAGGCTCTTGCCGCGGAAGACATTCACCGCTTTGTGGCCGGGTTTGTGCCGCCCAATCCGGCCTCGGCGGCGTTGCATGCGCGAGTCGGCTTCAAACCGGTCGGCACCTTCACCGAGCAGGGATTCAAATTCGGGCGCTACTGGGACGTCTGCTGGATGGAGCGCCCGCCGATTCAGGCCGCCTCTGCCAGATAGACGCCGTACCAGCGGCGATCGTCGGTCCACTCGCGCCGCGGAGCGAAGCCGGAGCGTGTGAGCAGGGCCGAGAGCGAGTCGCGCGTGAATTTGTAACTGTTCTCGGTATGAATGCTCTCGCCGCGGCAGAAGCTCACCTCCAGATCGAGCGCGGGAATCATCACTTCCTGCGCCACCAGGCTTTCCAGGTGCATCTCGATGCGGCATTCGCGATCGTTCCAGACCGCGCGATGGCGGAAGAGCCGAGGGCGGAAGTTCGCGCCCAGTTCGGCATTGATGCGGACGAGCATGTTGCGGTTGAACTCCGCAGTCACGCCGGCCCCGTCGTTGTAGGCGCGCACCAGGGTGGTGCGTTCTTTCACGTGGTCGGCGCCGAGCAGCAGCAGGTCGCTGGGATCGAGGCGCTTGCGCAGCCGGCTCAGCAGCGCCGCGGCAGCCGGGGGCTCGAAGTTGCCGATGCTGGAGCCGATGTAGAGGACGAGACGGCGCGAGCCGGTCGCGGGCAGGACATCGAGGCTGCGCGCATAATTCGCGACAATCGGCTCGACGGTGACCTGCGGAAACTGCTCGACGATCCGGCGGCGGGCGTGCCCGAGCGCCGACGCAGAAATATCGATGGGATAGTAGTGGACGCGGTGCTGGCGGCGGGCAGCAGCGGCGAGCAGCAGGCCGGTCTTGGTGGCCGTGCCCGCTCCCAGCTCCAGAATGCTCAACGAGTCCCCGGCGGCAGCCAGGATGTCATCGGCATGGGCCGCGAAGAGGTCCCGCTCGGTGCGGGTCAGGTAGTACTCGGGCAGCTCGGTGATGGCCTCGAAGAGCTCGGAGCCGCGCTCATCGTAAAAGATCCAGGGAGGAAGGGTCTTGGCGCGCGCAGTCAGGCCGCGATAGACATCCAGGCCCAGGGGCGTAGAGACAGCTTCAGGCAAACGTGGGAGGGTGGAAATGGCATGCATGGGATGGGACGCGCCTCCGCTTGCTAACGTTCGGCCAGACGAACACCGGAAAATTGCCAGCGGGTCGCGGGCGGGAAGAAGTTACGGTAGCTGGCGCGAATGTGGGAGGCAGGAGTAGCCACCGAACCGCCGCGCAGCACCATCTGGTTGCACATGAACTTGCCGTTGTACTCGCCGAGGGCGCCGGGGAGGGGTGCAAATCCTGGGTACGGAAGATATGCGCTGGCGGTCCACTCCCAGACGTCGCCGAAAAGCTGTTCCAACTGTGATGCATTTGCGCCAGGCGCTGGATGAAGATTTTCAGTTTCCAGCAGATTTCCACTCGGTTTTCCGGCACCGGCCGCAGCGATCTCCCACTCAGCCTCTGCGGGCAGCCGATGGCCGGCCCAGCGGGCATAAGCGTCCGCCTCGAAGTAGCTGATGTGGCAGACGGGGCTCGACCCAAGCCCCTCTAGTGGGGTAAACCCATGCAGAGTAAAGACTTGCCACCCTCCGGAGCCGGCTTCGCGGCGCCAGTAGAGGGGTGCGTCCCAGCCTTCGCTTTTCACTGTGGCCCACCCCTCGCTGAGCCACAGCTCAGGGCGAGAGTAGCCTCCGTCCTCTATGAAATCCAGATATTCGGAGCATGAAACGGGGCGGGCGGCGAGGCGAAAGGGTTCCAGGAAGACCTTGTGGCGCGGGGTCTCGTTGTCGAAACAGAAGGAGGAGCCGTCATGGCCGATTTCGACAAGGCCGCCGGGAAAATCGACCCAACAGGACGGGATGGCCGGAGTGTCTTCCGCAAAGGATCCCGGCACGTACGCCGGATGCAGCGGATTCGACCAGAACGCATGCTTGATGTCGGTGAGGAGCAGCTCCTGGTGCTGCTGCTCGTGATTCAGGCCGAGGATGACGCGATCGCGGGCATCGCCGGGAATATCTCCCGCCAGGAACTCGTCGACGAAGGCATCGACCGCCTGGCGGTAGGCGAGGATCTCTGCGGCTGAGGGCCGCGAGAACGAGGCACGCAGCTTCTTCTCCGGCTGCGCCGACACGGCGTTGTAGTAGCTGTTGAAGAGCCAGACGAAGTCGGGATGGAAGGGCCGGTAGCCGCGAACGAACTCGCGGAGAATGAAGGTCTCGAAAAACCAGGTGGTGTGCGCCAGGTGCCATTTGGCGGGGCTCGCGTCGGCACACGACTGGACCATCATGTCTTCAGGCGTCAGCGGCGCCGAGAGCTGCAGGCTCCTGCGGCGCACCGTCGCGTACGTTTCAGCCAATGCCGTCGTGGTGAGTACGCTCATGGAGCTCATCCTCCCGGCTCTTGCCGAAGATTGCGTCCGTCCGAATGCGAGAGAGCGGCGCAGGGCGAACGTTGCCCGTCAGAGTAGCACTCTCGCAAAGGGACATGAGAGAGGATGCCGGAAATTCACCAGCGGTTCACTTTTTCCTCTGTGGAACAGATCGGCGCAAGGGTTTTCCGAGGATTTCCTCGACGTCCCGCACCTTCCCTTCGAGCCGCTCGGTGGCGCCGCGGCGTTCGTCGATCACGATGCTGGTGAGGACGCGGGGAGCCAGTTCGAGCACGCGGCGATGGCAGCGCAGAATCACCTCCATCACCCGGTCAGGATCGCCCTCGATGGTCGTCTGCATCGCGCCCAGCTGGTAGGGCAGCCCCGATTCATCGACAATCTTCAGCGCTTCAGCCACCAGCGCCTTTACGCCGCCGGGCACGTCCATGGGAACGACAGAAAAACTGGCCAGCATGAACACCCCCCTTTCCATTTTAGAAAGACCGCGCGGGCGGGCGTTGCCGGAGAACCTTAGGTTCCGCGCGTCTTTGCATGCAGGGGCTGCGTCTATCTGGGAGAATTGAGGCATCGGCGGAATCCGCGCGCCGGATGCGCGCAGCCAGGATCGTCATCATGAAATCAAGCGTTCTTCGTCGTGCGGGGCTTGCGCTCTGCGTGTTGCTTACCCCGCTCCTGGCAGTTCCCGCAGTGCGGGCGCAGGAGAGTCCTCCGCCCCAGCAGGAGGGACCGGGCGGCGGGCGCGGCATGGGCATGTTCATGGGCGGCAACGGCGTGCACGGCACGGTGACCGCGATCTCCGGCAATGAGATTACGGTGAAGGACGAGGAGGGCCAGGTTTACAAGATTGAAACCGGCCCGAACACCCATTTCCGCAAGGACCGTCAGGAAGCAAAGCTCGCCGATCTGCATCCCGGCGACACGGTTGTGGCCATGGGCAACATGGACGATCAGGCCAAAACCCTGGGCGCGATGTTCGTCATCGTGCTCGACCCGCAGCAGGCGCAGAGGATGGAACAAATGCGCGCGTCCTTCGGCAAGACGTGGACCGCCGGCCGCGTGACCGCCATCAAAGACCTTACCCTGACCGTGGAGCGGCCCGACAAACTGACCCAGACGATCACGGTGAATGAGAACACCGAATTTCTCAAGCGTGGACCCGGAGGCCCGCAGGACATCGCGTTCCCCGACATCAAAGTGGGCGATCGGGTGACGGCGCGCGGAGCCGTGCAAAGCGACACGTTCGTGGCTACCGATTTGACCGTAATGGAGCCAGGCGAGCGCGGCCAGGGACGCTTCGGCGGGCAGCCAGGCCAGGGTGGACCCGGCGCCACGCAACCTCAACCGCTTCCCGGCCAGCCGCAGAACTGAGTCCCATGAACCTCGGCACCAGGCACGCAGCACTCTTCGTCTCCCTGCTCTGGGTGGGCCCCCTGGCATTCGCGCAAACGGCAGCACCGCCATCCGTGGCGGCGACGCCTGTCGTTGCAGGAGGAACCATCCATGGGGTGGTGAAAGCGGGGAATGTCCCACTGCCGGGCGTCAGCGTGACGGCGGAAAACACGCTCACCGGGAAGAAATACAGCACGACCACGGACATCACCGGCAGCTACACGCTGACCATTCCTCAGAACGGCCGCTACGTGCTGCGGACGGAGCTGACGGCCTTCGCGCCGGTCACAAAGGAAGCGCTGCTGAACGCGACGGCCCAGGCGCAGTCGGTGGACTTTTCGCTGGAGCTGGCCTCGCGGGCAGAGCAGCAGCAAGCGCGTGAAGAGGCAGGTGCGCGGCAATACGGCGGCGCGAGCGGCTCGCAGAGCCTGAGCCTGCTGGGCTCGGCATCGGATCTGATCCAGGCGGGAGGCAGCGGCGGCCAGGCCGGCGCGGAATTGCCCTCGCTGGCCGGAAACTCCGACTTCTCTTCGGACGAATCGGTTGCGGTCAACGGGCAAACCGGTACGACGAATCCCTTTGCCGGTATGGACTTCAGCCAGATGCGGGAAAACGCCGAACTGAACCAGTCCCTGAACGGCGGCGGACCAGGCGGCGGTGGTCCTGGAGGTGGTGGCGGTGGCTTTCGTGGAGGAGGTGGCGGCGGTGGCGGCTTTCGCGGGGGCGGTGGCGGCGGGTTTCGCGGCGGCGGGAACTTCCGCAACTTCAAGCCTAACCAGCCGCACGGCGCGCTCTTCTGGAACGGCGACAACAGCGCGCTGAACGCCGACGATTTTGCGCTGCGCGGCCAGGCGATCCAGCAGCCGGCGTATATGACGAACCACTTCGGAGCGACGCTGTTTGCGCCGCCGTACATTCCGAAGCTGCTGACCCACGACACCAACGACATACTGTTTGTCACCCTCTCCGGACAGCGCTCCTCGCAGCCGTTCGATACTTATGCGACTGTCCCGACGCTGGCCGAGCGGGGCGGCGATTTCTCGGCGCTGACCTCGCAGACGGGGACGCCGATCACGCTCTACAATCCGCAGACCTCGCCGGGCGTGGGCCCATGCACAGCGAACGGCAACACGCCGGGGCAGAAGTTTGTCGGGAACGTGATTCCGGCCAGCTGCATTTCGGCGCAGGCGGCGGCACTGCTGAGCTATGTCCCGGCTCCCAATCTGCCGGGCAGCATCGAGAACTATCAGCGGCTGACGACAGCGGGCACCAACACCACGCAGCTGGGCGTGCGCTTCATGCACACGTTTGGCAGCTCCGCGGGCGCGAATCCCTTCATGCGCATGGCGCGGCAGTTTCTTGGCGTCGGCACCCCGGGCATCACGCAGAGCCTCTTCGTGAATTACAACTACGAGCACTCGGCGTCGGACTCGCTGAATGTCTTTGCGCCGCTGGGCGGGAAAAACCAGACCCATCAGGAATCGCTGCAACTGGGCTACTCGATCGGCAAAGGGCGGCTGACCAACACGGTGACCGGAGGCTGGAACCAGACGCACACCCAGGTGGGCAACTACTTCAGCAACGTGAACGACGTGGCGCCGTCGCTGGGGCTGAGCGGGCTGCCTGCGTCGCCGCAGCTATGGGGCCTGCCCAATGTGACGCTGAACCAGTTCACTGGACTGAACGAGCAGCAGCCCGAGTTCGAGTTGCAGGAGACCGTCTCGCTGGGCGAGATGAGCGCGTGGATCCATGGCAAGCACAACGTGCGCTGGGGCGGGGATTTTCGCCGGGTGTATTCGGACGAGATCGGGAACACGAACTCCACGGGTACGTTCGCGTTTACGGGCTGCTTCACGGAGCAGCCGGGATCGTGCGTCGCGGGGAACCTGGGCAGCAGCGGTACGACGGGCATGCCGCTGACAGGGTCGTCGCTGGCGGATCTGCTGCTGGGCATGCCTCAGGAGACGACCATCCAGGCGGCGAACCAGGAAACGTACCTGCGCCAGAACGCCATCGACGGATATGCCCAGGACGACTGGCGCGCCATGAAGAACATGACAGTGCTCTTCGGGGTGCGTTATGAGTACTTCTCTCCGTATTCGGAGGAGCACGACCGGCTGGCGACTCTCGACGTGGGCGACGGATTCGCGCAGGCGGCGACGGTGACGTCGAACGGAGTGGGACCGTTTACGGGGAAGTATCCGCGCGACCTGGTGTATCCGGAGCGAGACAATTTTGAGCCGCGGCTGGGGTTTGCGGTGCATCCGTGGCGCGATACGGTGATTCGCGGCGGCTACGGGACCAATTTCACGGTGGGGCA
>DATJQW010000132.1:0-5064 GCA_035505395.1 Acidobacteriaceae bacterium | reverse complement strand
GCGTGGCTGTTCGATCCCAGACTCCACACATGCAGATCGTGCACGTCCTCCACCCCGTCAATCTGCGCCAGCGTGTTGCGAATCTCCACCAGCGACAGCCCCCGCGGCGTTCCCTCCAGCAGGATGTTCAGCGTCTCCCGCACGATCGCGATCGAGGACCAGACGATCAGCGCCGCGATCCCCAGCGACAGCGCCGGATCGATCCACGTCCGCCCGGTCATCAGGATCGCCAGGCCGCCCACGATCACCGCCGCCGTCGACAGCGTGTCCCCCAGCATGTGGATGAACACGCTGCGGATATTCACATCGTGGCTCACCCGCCACAGCATCGCCGCAATTACCCCGTTCATCGCCACGCCCGCCGCGGCCACGCCCATCATCACGTGCGGCTCCACCGCCGCCGGCGCGCCGAAGCGGTGGATGGCCTCCACCGCGATCCATCCCGCGATCACAATCAGCGCCAGCGCGTTCAGGAACGCCGCGATCACCCCGGCTCGCTGGTACCCGAAGGTCTTGCGATCGTTCGCCGGCCGCGTCTGGAACCACACCGCCACGAACGACAGCCCGATCGCCAGCGCATCCGACGTATTGTGCCCCGCTTCCGACATCAACGCCAGCGAGTGCGCCCGCAGCCCCGCAAACAACGTCAGCAGGACGTAGGCGATCGTCGCCAGAAACGACAGCCGCAGAACCTTCTTCATCGATGCGGTCGCCGCGCCGTGGACATGCATACAGCTTCAGTGTAAGAGCCGCCGCGCTCGCCCTTCAATGGCCATCGCACAGTGTTCCCATGCGAAGAAGTTTTGAAAGAACGCCGGCCGTTGACCAGGTCGCCCGTGCGGCCCCGCGCTCAGGACGACGGCTTGTTCTGATTCAGCAGCTTTCTCTGAAAACTCGCTGAGGCGCGGTGCGGTGGAGGGGATTACGGAGACGGCGGGAGAAGGATGCGGATGTCGGGCCAGACCATGAAGAATTGGTTGAGCGGCTGGGCGCCGTGCTTGCGGTAGAAGGCGACGGCGGGGGCATTGTCGGGCGCGACGTTGACGCAGACGCGGAAAGACTGCCGCTCGGCAAACCAGGCGGCCATCCGGAAGAGGAGATGGGCGGCGATTCCCTGCCCGCGATGCGCGGCGGCGGTGTTGATCCACTCGAGCTCGGCGTCGCAGCCGAAGCGGCGGGTGCGATGGCCGGCGACGAAGCCGAGGATGAGGCTGTCGCGCTCCGCGACGAAGGCCGCGCGCTCGGGGAGGGCCTGCTGAGGGTTGTGCGTGCCGGCAAGATAGCCGGAAATCCGCTGCTCCCAGAACTCCTGGGTCTGCGATTCCTGGGCGCGGATGGCGGCCAGGCCGGGAATGTCGGCGGCGGTGACGGGGCGGATACGGGGCATGGGATGGGATTGAGGCAGAGTATACGGGGGATGGCGGTGGAAGTGTCTGAAAGCATTCAGCGGACGTGATCTCCATCACAGCCCGGCGGCATGAATTTGGGGCAGACTTTTCTTCATCAGCAGCAGGCTGGTTCATGGGCTTGCAGCTTCCTCCAATGCGGGGCTGCCCTATCCTGGCGCGCTCCAGGGCGCCCCGCACCTGAAAAAACCCTCGACGGGTGTTGCGCTCTGATCCCGTGCTTTGGTGAGGCATTATGCCGGGTGATGACCCGAGGACTTCAGTGGACGACTTTCTTGTTGAGTGCGCCGAAATTGCGATGCGGCTGGATTTGGTTGGCATCCGCGACGATCGCGGAACGATCGCCACCGCTCTCGCGCAGGGCCGGAGCGACTACGACCGCCTCGTTCGCAGGCAGCATGCGCTGTGGATGACCAATTCTGAGGCATCCCTGATTCAGAAAATG
Source organism: Acidobacteriaceae bacterium (assembly GCA_035505395.1). Lineage (GTDB taxonomy): Bacteria > Acidobacteriota > Terriglobia > Terriglobales > Acidobacteriaceae > Palsa-343. Next base: position 3,213 of record DATJQW010000132.1, on the reverse strand, counting down.
ATGGACCGGGTGCTGGCGCGGCTGAGGTTTCTGGAGAAGAGGGTGTGAGGGGTGGGGCGGCGCAATCGTTGATCCAACGCAGTGAACCGCAGGTCCTTCGACCCGCCGCCTGAATTCGTGCTGTGCGAACCGCGCGCACAGCGAATTCGGCGGGCTCGCTCAGGATGGCAGCTTGTTCTTACCCGCCGATTTCCTCGGGCGCAATTGCCGGTGCAGATGCAGAGCGACCCATTGCCTCTCGCACGCGTTGACAGCGGAAATGCTCTAATCGAAAGATGGCGCCGTTGTGGAAGCCGGAGAGCTGGAGCGCGCGACTGGCGGAGCTGGAGGCGCGCAGCGGGGAGCTGAAAGAGGCTCCGCTGCGGCGCGATGTGCGTTCCCTGGGATTGCTGCTGGGGCGGGTGCTGCGCGAGCAGGCCGGCGATGAGCTGTACGGCAAGGTGGAAGAGCTGCGGCAGTCGGCGATCCGCCGGCGCGAGGCGCAGGCGCAGGGACGCGCGCGCGAGGCCGAAGACCTGATGCAGATGGCGGTGCTGGGAGTGAACACGCTGCCGGTGGACGAGGCGTACCGGCTGAGCCGGGCCTTTGCGTTTTACTTCGAGCTGATCAACCTGGCGGAGACGAACCACCGCAAGCGGCGGCGGCTGTCGCTGCAGATCAGCGGCGAGGCGGACCGGCGCGAGGCGCAGCGCGGCGAGCTGCGCGGGACGCTGCGCGCGATGCGCGAGGCGGGGATCTCGGCAGAGCAGGCGCTGAAGTGGCTGGGGCGGATTCTGGTGGTGCCAGTGTTCACGGCGCATCCGACGGAGATTGCGCGGCGCACGGTGCTGATGAAGCGGCGGCGGATGGGGGTATTCCTCGAGCAGCTGGACCGGATACCGGTGGCCGATGAGGAGCTGGCCGCGCTCGAAGAGGCGCTGACGGCGGAGATCACGTCGCTGTGGCAGACCGATGAGGTGCGGAGCCGGCGGCCGGAGGTGACCGACGAGATTCGGATGGGGCTGGACTACTACGACGTGTCGATCTTTGAGACACTGCCGGGGCTGTACGAGGAGGTGCGGGCGGCGCTGAAGAGCGAATACGGCGTGGAGCTGGAGCTGCCCGAGCTGCCGCTGCTGCTGCGGTTTGGGTCGTGGATCGGCGGAGACCGGGACGGGAATCCGTTTGTGACGCCGGAGGTGACGCGGGCGGCGATTGCGGCGGCGCGGACGCGGCTGCTGGAGCACTACGACGATCGGCTGCAGCAGACGATCGATCTGCTGACGACCTCGGCGCAGCAGCTGCCGGTGAGCGATGAGCTGCGCTCGCGGCTGAAGGATTTTGAGGCGGAGCTGCACCTGAGCGACGACGCGATTTTCGGCGCGCGCTTCGAGTTCGAGACCTACCGGCGGTATCTGGTGTGCGTGCGCGCGCGGCTGCTGAAGACGGCGGGCGAGACGAGCAACGACCCGGAGACGGTGGAGTCGGGGCTGGCAGGAATGCCGGGGTATTGCTCGGCGGGGGATTTCCTGGAGGATCTGCGGGTGGTGCGGCGCAGCCTGGCCGCGAACCAGGGGCTGCGGCTGGCGGAGACGCTGATTGATCCGCTGCTGGTGATGGTGAGGACGTTTGGGCTGCACCTGCACACGCTGGATATCCGGCAACATGCGCGCGTACACAGGAAGGCTCTTGAAGAAGCGTCGGCATGGTGCGCGCAGCAGGGGACGCAGACGCCGGAGGCGCTGAGCGCGGAGACGCGGGACGTGATCGAGACCTTTCGCGCGATCGCAGAGGTGAAGGCCGGATGCAGCCCGGAGGCGATCCGGCACTACATCGTGAGCGGCGCGTCGAGCGTGGAGGACGTGACCGCGGTGGTGTGGCTGGCACGGCTGGGCGGGGTGGAGGTGGCGGGGAGCGGGCACGATCCGGGAGTGACCACCCCAGCGAGCAAGTTCGCTGGGGACCCCGGGCTTATGCCGGTGCCGCTGTTTGAGTCGATTGAAGACTTGAGGAATGCGCCCGCGATTTGCCGCGAGCTGTGGAGCGCGCCGGGATACAGGAAACTGCTGGCCTCGTGGAACAACACGCAGGAGGTGATGCTGGGGTATTCCGACTCGAACAAGGACGGCGGGATGCTGACCAGCACGTGGGAGATTTTCCGCGCGCACCGGGCGCTGCACGAGGTGGCGCGGGAGTGCGGGGTGCGGCTGCGGCTCTTCCACGGTCGCGGCGGGACGGTGGGACGCGGGGGAGGGCCTACGCATCGCGCGATCTACGCGCAGCCGGTGGGAGCGTTCGAGGGGCAGATCCGCATTACGGAACAGGGGGAAGTGCTGCACTGGAAATATTCCGATGTAGTGCTGGCGGAGCGGAACCTGGAGCTGATGATTGCGGCGTCGCTGGATGCGCTGGCGCGGCCGAACGCGCTGATTCCGGGCGCGCATTTGTCCGGCGTGATGCGGCCGGAGTGGGAGGCGGCGCTGGAGGAGCTGTCGGAGATTTCGTTCCGGCTGTACCGGGAGCGGATCCTCGGCGATACAGAGCTGCTGGAGTACTTCGAGGTAGCGACGCCGGTGAGCGAGCTGGAGCACGCGCGGATCGGGTCGCGGCCGGCACGGCGCAAGGGCCAGATGAGCTTCGAAAACCTGCGGGCGATTCCGTGGGTGTTTGGGTGGACGCAGAGCCGGCTGCTTGTGCCGGCGTGGTTTGGGGTGGGTACGGCGCTGGAGGAATACGCGAAGCGGCCGGGCGGAGCGCGGCTGTTGGAAGAGATGATGGCGGAGTTTCCGCTGTTCGTCGACGTGGTGCGCAATGTGGAGATGGCGCTGGCCAAGGCCGACCTGGGGATTGCGTCGCTGTACGCGTCGCTGGTTCCGGACGCGGGGCTGCGGGAGCGCGTGTTTGGAATGCTGAAGGCAGAGTTCGAGCGGACGCGCGCGGCGGTGCTGGCGGTGACCGCGCAGAAGGAATTGCTGGAGGCTAATCCGGTGCTGGCGCGATCGATTCTGCTGCGCAATCCGTATGTGGACCCAATGAGTTTGATCCAGGTGGATCTGCTGCGGCGGAAGCGCGCGGGCGAAGACACGGACGAGGTGAATCGCGCGATCGCGGGAACGATCAGCGGGATCGCGGCGGGGCTGAGGAACACGGGGTGAGGATGCCAGTCCCTGGTTGGCGGTGGCGCGGTTTCCCGAAATGAAATGGGATCGAGCTTGGGTTCCGATTGCGGAATCG
>DATJQW010000131.1:0-5376 GCA_035505395.1 Acidobacteriaceae bacterium | reverse complement strand
GTTCCGGATCTCAGCCGCGAGAAGACGCTGCTGGTGCTCTGCATGCACGGCAGCCGGCATACGTGGTCGCAGATGGTGTGGATCTGCGATGTGGCGCAGCTGCTGGCCGCGTCGCCGGAGCTGGACTGGAAGACGACGATGCGCGAGGGGAAGCGCCTGGGATTATGGCGCGCACTGGCGTTGGGAGTGTTGCTGGCGCACCGGGTGTGCGGGGCCGCGGTTCCGGCGACCATTCTGCGCAGGCTGGAGCGGGTATCTTCTGCTCGCAGGCTCGCGAAGCATTTCGCGGAGAACCTGTTCGAATCGCCGGGAATTGGTCCGGCCGGCCGAATCCCATACAATCTGCAGCTTCTGGACCTGCCCGACCGCGTGCGGGTATTTCTTTCGGCAGATATTCTGCGGCCCAACAAAAACGATCGCGCGGTGGTTGCGCTGCCGCCATGGCTCCATGCTTTGTATTACCTGATTCGTCCGTTTCGCGTGCTTCGGGATCGCTCCGCGCGCTGAGTGCGGCGCCGGCAGGTCTGTCAGGTGTTCGAGGCGAGCCGGATTTTCAGCACAGCGCCCCGGTTCGGATACGACTCGAGGGTCAGCTCTCCGTTCGCGGAGTGTACGCGTTCGCGGATTGCCCGCGGCCCCTTCTGGCTGGCTTCCAGTTGCGCCAGAGACAGACGTCCGCTGAAATCGAATCCGCAGCCATCGTCCTGCACCAGGATTTCCCAGGTATTCTCATGCGAGCTGAGACGCACCTCCACCTTGCGGGCTCCGCTGTGCCGCCGGATGTTGCTGAGGGCTTCCTGCACGATATGGAGCACTTCTGCCGAGAACCGGCCGGGAACCGACTCCTCGCGCACGTCGCAGCTGAATACCGTGGCAATGCCGGTTTCCTGGCGGAAGTGCTCGATCATCTCGGCCAGCCGCGGCAACAGCGGTCCGGCGACCGTGCTGGAGCGCAGCTGGTCGATCTGCTGGCGCAATCTCGTGACTTCGGTGCGCAGGACATTCTGAGCGCCAAGCAGAACCTCGGGAGAGAGGCCAAGCGCTCCTGGCTGGACACTCTGGCGGCGCAGCAGATCGAGCTGCATCTCAGTCGCGATCAGCGACTGGACCACGCCATCGTGAAGGTCGCGGGCCAGATGCTGTCGCTCGATGGAGCGGACGCGCGCGCTGGTGTGCTGCCAGAGATAAAAGCTGTAGGCAGCCGTTCCGACCTCATCGGCGAGCTGGTGCAGGAGGTGCAGACAGGCTTCCTGCCCTGCGGCGCAGGGGGCGTCGACAAGAAACAGCTGTCCGGACCATTCGCTGCCGAACTGCAGATTCGTGATCAGGAGAGAACGCAGCGGCTCTCCGGCGAAGCCGTTCAGGCTCAGCGCCGCGGGGTCCGCGGGAACTCGGTGGCCCTGGCGGTCCAGGGCGAGGAGACTGTTACCGGCGCCTTTCCTGGAACAGGCCATGGCCCAGACGGCCGAGGGGAGCTCGCGGAAGTGGCGTTCGTCGACCTCGGCATAGGGGATGTTCTGCGGGGTTTCCGATCGCTGCTCGTCGGCGCCGGCGCCCCACTGGAATACCCGCCAGCTCGAGGCATTGCGCAGCACGAGAACGACTTTGCGCGCCTCAAAAACGTCACGGATGGCAGGCAGAATCTCGCGCAGGTTCGCCTGAATCCCTGAGCCGGCGCGAAGCCGGCGCAGGATGGATCGCGTGGCATAGGCGAGCTGCTCGCGCTCGGCCCAGAATGCCGAATAGGACAGGAAGCCGCCGAGAATGAGGAAAATCGCAACCTTGACAGCGAATGATCCCCACTGAATGGATCCTCTGACGAGTTGCAGGTGGGCAAAGGCCGGCGTGACCGCAAACAGGCACTCGAGGAGCACGATGAGAGCGCTGAAGACAGCGGCCAGAAGCGTCTCAAGCCATTTTTTCCGGAAGGGCGTGGCCAGCAGCGCAAAGATGAACAGGAGCAGGAACGGGCTGCGGGCGCAGCCGGTGAACAGGCAGATCAGCGAGGGCCAAAGGAGGTCAGAAGAGTGGACGAAGATCAGGAAGGGAGCAGTCATCGCCCTGCTGACGAAGACCCGCGCCAGGATGGCGACGCTGACCATGGCATAGCCGAAGAGAATCAGGGACAGGGCCAGCTGGTGGGATCCGGCCAGCGGTTCCACGAGGGGAAAGATAACGACAAAGCACAGGGCGGCGGCGAGGCGGCAGACAGCAATGGCCTGCTCGCGATAGAGAGCTCTGCCAAACGGCAGGAAGGACGCGAGATTCGACTGCGCTCGGAGAGCCCTGGTTTTTTCCATACCCCACATGGAAACCTTCGGCAAAGAGAAGCATCGACCGGAACCGCAGAGCGCCGTCGGGGCTTCGCCGTCGATTGCAGCGATCGCCCGGAGAGGATGAAGCGGTCCTGCGGGCCGGCCGCCACGCGAACCAGCCGGCGCGCCTCAATGCAATTAGCCAGGGGGGACCAGCTAAGCTTCCAGATTATGGGCTGGGTGAAACCTCGCGTCAAGCTGCATTTTTGCGGGGTGTTCGAAAATTAACCATGGCGGAAATCGAGCGGCTGGGCGTCCGGCCCGGGGCCTGGGGAGAAGCCAGTAACGAAATTAGCAATATGTTGAATCAACTAGTGTTACTCTGGTGGGGAGCCGTCTGCAAGGGCGCGCTGCCAAAAGCGCGCGAGACCAAAACCACAGGCGCCGTCCGGTGTAGGGGGCGGTCGCTCAGGGACCTATAAGAATGGCTACCTTGGTTAAGAGCAGCCCCACCCCTCGGCCTATTCGAATCCTGATCGCGGACGATCATACCTTGTTTCGGGACGGGCTGCGCAGACTGCTGGAGGCAGAGGAAGGCTTTGAAGTAGCGGGCGAAGCAGCGGACGGAGAGATGCTGCTCAATATGGCGCGCACGACGGCGGCCGACATCATCCTTCTCGATCTGGCTATGCCGCGCCGGGACGGCATGGAGGTCCTGCGCGAGCTGGCTGCGTCGCAGATTCCGGCGCGGACGCTGCTGCTGACGGTTTCGATCGAGAAGGCGCAGGTGGTGCAGGCGCTGAAACTCGGGGCCTATGGCGTGGTTCTGAAGGAATCGACCACCCAGCGGCTGATCGAGAGCATTCGCTGCGTGATGGCAGGCCAGTACTGGGTCGGCCGGGAGAGCGTATCCGATCTGGTGAAAGCGCTGCGCAGCGTAGCGCCGACGGAGACCAAGCCGCGCACGCGGGATTTCGGGTTGACCCCGCGGGAGTTTGAAATCGTGACGCTGGTGGTCGCCGGATACTCCAATCCGGAGATTGCACAGCATTGCGCTATCAGCGAGCAGACGGTGAAGCACCACATCAGCAATATCTTCGATAAGTTCGGGGTTTCGAATCGCCTTGAGCTGGCGCTGTTCGCTGTGAATCACCGCCTGACAGAAAGCAGTTCCTGAGGGCTGCGCGGCGCGGGTTTTTCCTGCACATCTGAAGGTGAATCCTCTTCGTTTCCATACGTTTGGCATGGCAGTGGTGCGCCTGGTCACCATGCTCTCCGCGCGCGGGTAACTCTCCATAGTTCCAGCGGGAATAGAACTACATGGGCACATGACAATGGTACTGTCGGGCCATTGAAGCGATGGCCGTCTCCGAATAGGCTCAGGTTTCGCCATTCTTGCAAAAAATTGCGATCTTTAATTTCCCCCACACGCTGGAAGGAGACGGGATGGAACCGAATCGAGCGCTGATCGGCTCAAAGGGTGAAGTTGCGCGAGCGCGACGGTACCCGATCGGCACTGGACTTCGCTATCGGGTGCGGGGGGAGCAGGAGTGGCGAGAGGGTGTGATGGAGAACATCAGCATTACGGGTGTTCTGATTCACACCTCTCAGGTCCTTGAGCCAAACACGCTGGTTGAACTTAGATTTGCACTACCTGTGGAACTTAACGGTGAGATTGCTGCTGAGGTTCTCTGTCGAGGCTGGGTTGTCCGATCAACTCCCCGATCGGGCCACGCCGGCAGCGTCAGCCTTGCTGTAAGAATTGCCCATTCGCGATTTTTGCGACAGATGACGAAGAAGGAGGAGTTTGCCGGGGATTAATGACGTGAAAGGCGCAGGCGAATATGCTTGCGACCTACCCCTTCAAACTCCAGGATGGGCCGGACGCGGTGTGAGCCAATCATCTCCCCTCTGGAACCAGGCTCCTCCAGTACGCCGCTCGTAGTCCGGAACGACGAAACGGAAATGGGCTCTGTAGCTCACAGGGCGAAGCTATGGTCAAAATTCGATCCGGCGGTAAGTTCCGGGAGACGCTGAGGCGGCAGACCGAAATGACAATGGAGACGATGAGACAAGCCGAAATGGCCCAGATGCCTGCCTGGTGGGTTGTCTATACGCGGCATCAGCACGAGAAGGTGGTGGCGGAGACGCTGGCCGGCAAGGGGTTCGAGGTATTTCTGCCTTTGTATGAGTCCCTGCGCCGCTGGAAAGACCGGCAGAAGATGCTTTCGCTGCCGCTGTTTCCCTGCTACGTCTTTGTGCGCGGAGTTCATGACCGGCGGCTGCCGGTGGTGAGCACTCCGGGCGTGCACATGATTCTTGCTCACGGGGAGCGGATGGCCACGGTCCCCGACTACGAAATCGAAGCCATCCGGCGCACGGTCGAGGGCGATTTCCGGGTGGAGCCGCATCCGTTTCTGCGCTGCGGCGAGCGGGTACGAGTGATTCGAGGTTCCCTGCAGGGGATCGAAGGCATTCTGGTCCGCAAGAAGAACCTTTGCCGGCTGGTTCTGTCGGTGGAGATGCTGACGCAGTCGGTGGGTGTTGAAATCGACGCCTGCGATGTGGAACCGGTGAAGCCGGGAAAGTTGGCTGCCGCGTTTGGACCGGTCCAGGCCGCAGTGCATTCTCTGCCGTCGCGAAGCGGCGGATGGACGCCAGGCCCGGGTTCAGCGACCGCAGCAGGATGAGCAACCGGGCGCCGATGCAATCGGGTGCACCCGACCGAAGTGGAGCGATGAAGATGAAGTCGTACCGTTTGCTGAGCGTGAGCTTTCTGATCGTGTTTCAGGGGGCTTTCCTGCAGGGGCAGACATCTGACGGATCAGTTCAGGCTACGCCCGCCGCATCCGTGGCGGCGGATACAGCCTCCCTCCAGAAGCCGCACAACGACACGTATGTGATCGGCACCGACGACCGGCTCGCCATCAATGTGTGGAAGGAGCCGGACCTGACGCAGACGCTGCCGGTGCGATCGGATGGAAAGATCTCGCTGCCGCTGATCGGGGAAGTGCAGGCCGCCGGACGGACGCCTCACGATCTGGAAGTGGCGATTGCGGACAAACTGCGGACTTACATGACCGATCCGGAAGTCACGGTGATGGTGCTGCAGATCAACAGC
>DATJQW010000130.1:0-11921 GCA_035505395.1 Acidobacteriaceae bacterium | reverse complement strand
CCCAGCCAGGCCCTCGTCCCCTTCGAGCAGCCCGCCTCCGCCGTCGCGTCTCCCAGCCCCGATCACGTCCTCGCCGTCGACGTCATTTTCCCCGTCCTCCACGGAACCTTCGGCGAAGACGGCACCATCCAGGGTCTTTTCGAGCTGGCTGGCATCGCCTACGTCGGCTCCGGCGTCCTCGGCTCCGCTACCGGCATGGATAAGGACGTCATGAAGCGCCTCTTCGCCTCAGCGAAGCTCCCCATCGTGAAACACGTCACGTTCCTGCGCGGCGAGTGGACACAGGCGCCGAAAAAAATCCGCGCCCGCATCGAGTCCGCTCTGCGCTACCCGGTCTTCGTCAAGCCCGCGAACCTCGGCTCCTCCGTCGGCATCAGCAAGGCGCACAACAGCAAGGAGCTCGGCCCCGCCATCGAGACAGCCGCGCAGTTCGATCGCAAGATCGTCGTCGAGCAGGGAGTGGGCGGCCAGCGCACCAAAGCCCGCGAGCTGGAGGTCGCCGTCCTCGGCAACGACGCGCCCGAAGCTTCCGTCGTCGGCGAGGTGGTTCCCGTTAAAGAGTTCTACGATTACGAGGCGAAATACCTCAGCGAAGGCTCCGATCTCGTCGTCCCCGCGCGCCTCACGCGCGCCCAGACGAAGCAGGTCCGCGAGATGGCCGTCGCGGCTTTCCGCGCCTGCGACTGCGCCGGTCTGGCCCGCGTCGACTTCCTCATGGAGCCAGGCGCTCGCGGCCGCATCTTCGTCAACGAGATCAATACCCTGCCTGGATTCACCTCCATCAGCATGTATCCGCGCCTCTGGGCGGCCTCCGGCGTCCCCTATCCCAGGCTCATCGACCGGCTCATTCAGCTGGCGCTCGAGCGCCGCGCCGACCAGGACCGCAACCGCTATTCGCTGTGATTTGGGGCCGCTGCTCGGCCGCTCTGAAACCAACCGGGCCTTCCCGGTGTCAGAATAGAGGGGAAGGCTCTGTTTTCTCGCATCCTACCCGTCGAAAAAGGAGTTGCGCGGAATGACCCTGCTGGATGCTCCTGCCTACAATGCGCGCCGGGCGCGCCTGCTTCACAATCTTTCGGTGGCCGGCATTGTGATCGTCATCGTTGCCGGGATCGGCACGTGGCTGTGGTTCCTCCAGGTACCGTGGCAGTTCTGGCACTGGCCCGCGGATCATCGCATCAGCCGCTTCCTCGACACGGTGGAGAGCGGCGACCTGCAGAAGGCCTTCGGCATCTGGAACAACGATCCCAACTGGCAGCAGCACGCGCAGCAGTACCAGCCGTACAACTTCCAGGAGTTCCAGAAGGACTGGGGCGCGGCGAGCGACTACGGAGTGATTAAGAGCCACAGGGTCATCATTGCGCGGCATGTGGGCAACGGCGTCGTGGTCGGAGTGGACATCAACGGCGGCACCACGCCGATTTTCCTGCGCGTGGACGACGCCACAAAGACGATCGGCTTCTCGCCGGTGGAGCTGTATTCGGGGCCGTCGTGAGGAAGAACAGCGGTTAGCGCTCAGGGTGTAGCGTTTAGCGTTCCGGAGAGCGCTGTCAGGGTTTTGTCGAGGCTGGCCTGGTCTTCCACGTTGAGGCAGGTCTGGCTGCGGTCGATCTGGCGCATCAGGCCGCTGAGCACCTTTCCCGGGCCAACTTCAACAAAGGTCAGCGGGCCCTGCGCCATGAGCAGCCGCAGCGACTCGACCCAGCGCACCGTGCCGGTGACCTGACGGATGAGCGCGTCGCGCAGTTGGCTGGGATCGGTCACGAGCGCTGCATCGACATTCACAGCAACAGGGACGCGCGGCGTGGCGAAGTCGATGGCGCGCAGTAGCTCAGCGAGGCGATCCTGCGCGGGCTGCATGAGGGCGCAATGGAAGGGCGCGCTGACCTGAAGCATCACGACGCGTTTGGCGCCGCGGTCTTTGCATAGCTGGGCGGCGCGTTCCACGGCGGGAGCTTCGCCGGAGATGACGGTCTGCTCCGGTGAGTTGAAGTTGGCAGCCCAGACGATGAGCTGCATTTCCGCCGCAGCGGCGTCGCAGGCGCTCGCAGTCTCTTCTGAACTGAGGCCGAGGACTGCGGCCATAGCTCCCTGGCCCGCGGGCACGGCTTCCTGCATGAAGCGGCCGCGCTGGCGAACGGTTCGGACCGCGTCGGCGAAAGCGAGCGATCCAGCGGCGACGTTGGCGGCGTACTCGCCGAGCGAGTGACCGGCGACGAGCGCAGGCGCGATTCCCTTCTCTGCCAGCACGCGCAGCGCCGCGACGGAAACGGTGCAGATGGCAGGCTGCTGGAACTCGGTGAGCTTGAGCTGCTCTTCGGGACCCTCGAAGCAAAGTTTTGAGATGGAAAAGCCGAGCGCATCGTCGGCTTCGTCAAAGGTGCGGCGGCCGACGGCGAAATTTCCATAGAGATCGCGGCCCATGCCGGCGTATTGAGAGTTCTGTCCGGGGAAGAGGAAGGCGAGCTTCGTCATGTCTTTGCCATGATAAACGCCGCTCCTGCAAGGGCCGGCGCGAGCGGAGAGAGATGTTGTGGGGGGCAAACGGCAGGATCGCGCGGCTCAGGTTCCACAGCGGGACATAAACCTTCCGCGAGCAGGCGCGTCTATTACGCAGAGGCGCGCGGGGCGCGCGCTAACGCTGACGCCCCTTGCAGCCCTCCATGAAAGCCCCGGTGGTTCGTGGGTCCGCCGGGGCTTTTCTTTCTTCACGGGATGGGATGCTAAGCAGATGCCGCAAGGTTCGCCGCAGGGCGCAACACGCCGGCGGCTGCTGAAGCTGCCGTGGAGTGGTGGGTCAGGCGGTGGACGAAGTGGTACGGAGGCCAGGGGCCCGAAAGCTGCATCTGGCAATCCTTCATGAGAATGGCTGCACTGGAATACTTGTTCTGGTAGCGTTCCACGCCGCCGGAGTCGATCAGATGCGCGATATCGAGCAGCATCTTGCCCGATTCCATGCGCCGGCAGCTGACTTCTTCCGCCAGGGGCATGAACATGCGGTGCATCTGCACGGTAACGGCGCGGGCTTTGGTCTGGCGCTCCCGCTGCAGGGCAGCGTTTTCGCGCAGATTGGAAAGGTAGGCGCGTCCCACGGTGGCCGCGGGCTCCGGGCTATAGCGGCGGACCTGTTCGCGGCAGCAATCGTCAAGCACGATTTTCAGGTGCATTTCGGCTTTGCCGCGCAGGCGCTCAATATTGGTGACAAATTGCCTCTGATTGGAGCGGATCGAACGGCGCAGGGCGTCGTCGTCTGCAAAGACGGTTCCAAACCGGAAGGGCAGGACGGTGGAGGTCTTGAAGCAATCCGAGATCACGCGGGCATGTTCCACGCCGGCGTGCTGGGTGAGGGTTTCTGAAGAGGAGTATTCGCTGACGATAACGGCGAGATCACTGGCTGGGTAAAGAAAGACCTGATTTCCCTGGATTCCCGTAACTGCTTCCATCGGAATAGGTTTCCGGTGACGAAGCAGCTCAGGAAAGGCTTGTCGTTCGGTTATGCAGTAGGCATACCACGCCATATAGGGTCACTCCGCACGCTGGTGAGATGGGTTAGAAACAGCAGCTTCTGAGGGAAGTACATGGCTTTGGCTCGGGTAGGCGCCCCAACAGCGAGAACCTCACTGAACTGGCTGGTATGGTAGTCCGCGCAATAAACGACTGGCAACAAGCGATTGAGCTCAGAGAGGAAGGTTACCCGTGGAAATCGAAATCGATTTGTTGTGGTAAATAATTTGTGCGTGTAGTGAAAACTACCCATAAGATAGGCACTTTGGGCTGAGGATTGCCCCGATCCCTCAGCGGTTTGGGAACCGCTCCAGGTCCTCAGGACGGTCAATATCCAGCTCGCCCCCCGGCCACGGAAGCCTCTGAATCCGGCCGGCGTGGGTACGGATGAGGTCTCTGGCGCCACGGTCGCCTGAGCAGGCAAGCAGTTGGGGAAAAAGGGCCCTGGCAAATACCGCGGGGACGCCATCGCGCTGCCCGTAAAACGACGCGGTGATCGGCGCTTTTCCGTGGACGTGGCGATCCAGCAGCGTTTGCAGATGTTCGGCCGTGAGGCGGGGCTGATCGCAGACCAGCAGCAGGACGGCGTGGAGTGGCGGCTGATGGAGAGCGGCGGCGGCCATGCCGCAGCGCAGCGAGGAGCCCATGCCTTCAGTCCAGTTCTCGTTGACGAGCGCGGTCGCGGGCAGGCCCGCCAGTTCGCGGCGCATTTGCTCGGCGGCGCAGCCGAGCACCACGAAGACGGGCGCGCAGCCGGCCGCGCTGGCGAGCCGCGCCGTACGGCACAGGAGGGACTCGCCGTCAAAACGCAGGAGTTGCTTCGGCTGGCCGAGGCGGGAGGACGCGCCCGCAGCGAGGATGACGGCGGCTACGCGATGAGCGGGGTCCCGTTCGTCCGCGGGGTCAGACATGGACGGGATGGCGCGGAGCGATGGTGGGGATGGCGCGGCCGGCGAAAACAGCCTGCAACTCGGCGACGATGGAGAGCGCAATCGTCGAAGGCGAGTGGGCGCCGATGTCGAGACCGACGGGCGAGTGCAGCCGCTCCATGCAGACTTCAGGCGGCAGCCCCAGTTCCGGCGCCAGGGCGTCGACCAGATGCCGCGTGCGGCGGCGCGGGCCGAGGATGCCGAGATAGCGCAGGCGGCAGGGCAGCAGCGCGCGGAGAATCTCGCGATCCTGCTCGTAGCTGTGGGTCATGACGGTTACGGCATCGTGAGGACCTGGCGCGTCCAGAATTTCGCGCAGGGAGCCAACGCGCGCCGCCTGAGGAAAGCGCTCCGGGCGCGCGAGATGAGCGCGGCCGTCGGCGACGGAGATGTGCCAGCCCAGTTGCGAGGCGAAGGCCACGAGCGGCTGGGCGTCGTCGCCGGCTCCGAAGACGAAGAGCGCGGGCGGAGGCTCGACCAGCTCAGCAAAGAAATTTGCCTGATGCTGCGAAGCCCGCGACGCCAGGGCCGCGTGCGCCAGGGTCTGCGCTTCGGTATTGGGCTCGCGCGAGCAGAGCGTCTCGCCGGCTTCGTTCGCGATCAGCTCGGTTCCGGGATGCGCGGGGTCGAGCCTGGAGACAATGACCGAGGTTGTGCGCTCGTGAACGCTGCGTTCGAGGGCTTCGAGGACGCGTTCGACCGCTGGGCCGCGCTCGAGCAGGACCACAATAGCGCCTCCGCAGCCCAGGCCGTAGGGCATATCGCCGTCGTCATCGAAGAAGCTGCTGTAGCGCTGGAGGGATGGGCCCTGGGCCGTGAGCCACCAGGCCTTCTTGATCACTTCGGCTTCGAGGCATCCGCCGCTGATGGTGCCGGCGCGGTGTCCGGCTGAGGTGATCAGCATGCGAGCGCCGGGGCGGCGGTAGGACGAGCCCTCGACGGCGACCACGGTGGCGAGGCAAATCTCTTCACCGGCGGCGCGGGCGCGCGTTGCCAGATCGAGGATATGCCTCAGCTCGATCATTCAGATCACTTTCGCCGTTTCGCTGCCGAGAACGTCCTCGACGCGGAAGGGCAGCCTGCGCACCCGCACGCCGGTGGCGTGATGGATGGCGTTGATGAGCGCGGGGGCGACGCCGGCCAGGCCAATCTCGCCGATGCCGCGAGCGCCGTACTCGTTCAAATGATAATCCGGGTACTCGACGAAGACACACTCGAGTTCGGGAACGTCAGCGTTGGTAGCCACGAGGTAATCGGCAAAATTGTTGTTGAGCGGCTTGGCGTTGCGGGGGTCATAGATGGTTTCTTCAAACATGGCCATGCCGATGCCCATGACCACCGCGCCGAGGATCTGATTCGTCCCGGCTTTGCGATTGATGATGCTGCCGGCGTCGATGACGGTGAGCGCGCGGGTAACGCGAAGATGGGCGATGCCGGGGTCGAACGCGACCTCCATGAACTGCGCGCCGAAGGAGTGGGACGAATACTTGTGTTCGTCGGCAGGATCGGGAGCGGTCCGGGCCTCGCCGTCGAGCGCAGCGATGCGCCGGGTGGTGAGAATCTGCTCGAAAGGAACACCGCTTTCCGGAGCCTGGCCTGCAACGTGAACGCGGCCGTTGGTCATGGCCAGTTTGGGCGCGCTGGAGGCATCCTGCGCAAAGAAGGGCGAACCCGGCGTTCTGGTGGCGGCATCCAGCACAAGGTTGACTGCCGCTTCAGTAGCTCTGGCGATGGCCGGCAGAACCGTGGCCGTGACTGTGGATCCGCCGGAGGTGGGACCGTTGGGCAGCGAGCTGTCGCCGAGGACGACCTGGATTCGGTCGATCGGAATGCCCGTCTTCTGCGAGACGACCTGGGCAAAGATGGTGTAGGTTCCCGTTCCGATGTCCTGGGTGGCGCAGCTGGCGCGCGCGGTTCCATCGGCGTTCAGACGCACGCGAACGGTCGCCGAGCCGCGGCCGGCATGCCAGGTGGACGAGGACATACCCCAGCCGAGAATCTCGTTGCCACGCTGCATGGAGCCCACTTTCGGGTTGCGCCTCGACCAGCCGAAGCGCTCCGCGCCGGTCTGATAGCACTCGCGCAGGTGCTTGCTCGACGAGGGACGCGGGGGCGAATAGCTTTCATCCTGATCGGCATAATTTTTCAGGCGCAGATCGATGGGGTCCATGTTGAGCTTGATCGCCAGCTCGTCCATCGCGGATTCCAGTGGGAAAAGCCCGGGCACGATGCCGGGGCCGCGCATGGGCGTGGGCGTGCCGATGTTGAGGCGGACGAGATCCTGGCTGGCGGAGACATTGGCGCAGTCGTACATCATGGTGGTGACGCCGGTGCACCCTTCAACGTAGACATCTACGATCGAGGTCGGCTGCAGCACGTCATGCTGGATGGCGACGAGCTTGCCGTCCTGGGTTGCGCCGAGGCGCATGCGCTGTTGGGTGAGCGGGCGATGACCGACAGTGGTGAACATGAGGCTGCGCGGCACCTGCACCGCGACGGGCCGGCGCACGCGGCGCGCGGCGACGGCGGCCAGCATGGACTGCGGCCACGGGAAGAGCTTGCCGCCAAAGCCCGATCCGCAAAACGGCGAAATCACGGTGATGTCTTCAAGCGGCGTGCCCAGGACTTCGGAGAGCACCTTCTGATAATTCACAACGCCCTGGGTGCTCGCGTAGAGGGTGAGCTTGTCGCCCTGCCACGAGGCGATGGTCGCGTGCATCTCCATGGGGTTGTGCGTTTCGGTGGGAATCACGTACGTCTCGTCGATTTTGACCGGCGCGCTCTCGAGGGCCTGATCCGCATCGCCGCGGCTGTAATGAATGCGCGGAGGGCCCTGCGGCGGCGGAGCATCGCTGAGGAGCACCGCGGGCTTGCTGACGTCGTAGTGAACCTGGACGCGGGAGGCGGCATCGTGCGCCTGCTCGAAGGTACTGGCCACGACCAGCGCGACGAATTGGCCGTAGTAGTAGACCTGATCGTCCTCGAAAGGTGGACGGATCTCGCCCGCACGGCTGTGTTCCAGCTGTTCGGCGGGGCGGAAGAGCGGCTCGGTATTGCCGTGGTGCAGGATCGCCAGCACACCGGGCATGCGCTCGGCGGCGGAGGTATCGATGCTCGCGATGCGCGCGTTGCCGACGGTGCTCGGAACGGCGACGCCGTAAGCCACGTTGTCGAGGGGATGATCGAGCGCGTATTGCGCCTTGCCGCTGACCTTCGCCGGTGCGTCGATGCGCGAGACGGCGGCGCCGATGATGGAATTGCCAGGTGTGCTCATGCGCGAGGCTCCTCAGGCAGTTTGCGTGGTGGTTTCGAGGGTGCGCACCAGGGCGCGTTTGGCGAGCTCGATTTTGAAGCCGTTGTAGCGGAGCGGCTTCGCATCGGCCATGGCGGCGTCTGCGGCGCGGCGGAAGTTTTCCGTGGTGGCGTCGCGGCCCTCCAGCGCGCGTTCCGCTTCGGGCGAGCGCCAGGGTTTGGTGCCCACACCTCCAAAGGCGACCCGCACGCGCTCGATGCGGCGACCGTGGAGGCGCACGACGACGGCGGCCGATGCCAGCGCGAACTCATACTGAGCTCGATCGCGGAGCTTGAGGTAATGCGAGCGCGTTCCGGCTGCTAATGCGGGCAACGTCACGTGCGTGATCAGCTCGCCGGGGAGCAGGACGTTCTCCTTGTCCGGAGTCGTGCCAGGCACAAGATAAAACTGATCCAGCGCGATGGAGCGTTCGCCCTGCGAACTCTGAGTGTGCACTGTCGCTTCCAGCGCCATCATGGCCACGGCCATATCGGACGGGTGGGTGGCGACGCAATCCGAGCTGCCGCCGAGCACAGCGTGGATACGGTTGTAGCCGTCGATGGCGGAACATCCTGAGCCGGGCTGGCGCTTGTTGCAGGGGTAATTCGTGTCGCGGTAGTAGTAGCAGCGCGTCTTCTGCAGCAGATTGCCGCCGGTGGTGGCCATGTTGCGCAGCTGCGGCGACGCTCCGGAGAGCAGCGCCTGAGAGAGCACCGCGTACTGCTCGCGCACGGTGGCGTGGTTGGCGAGGTCGCTGTTGCGGACCATGGCGCCAATGCGCAGCCCTCCGCCGGGCAGGGCTTCGACCTGCGCCAGCGGCAGAGGATTGATATCGACCACGGCGGACGGCTGCAGCACGTTGAGCTTCATCAGATCGACGAGGGTGGTGCCGCCCGCGAGGAAGGTTCCACCGGAGCGCACAGCGCCCTCAACAGAGCGGGCCTGAGAGTAGCGAAAAGTCTGCATCGGCGAGCTCCTTAGACTGCGCTGGGGTTGCGGTTGCCGCGCGCCTGCTGCACCGCGGCCACAATATTGTTGTAGGCGCCGCAGCGGCAGATATTGCCGCTCATGGCCGCGCGCACTTCGTCATCGGAGGGTCCGATGGGCTCGGCGAGCAGCGCCGACGCCGACATAATCTGGCCCGGCGTGCAGTAGCCGCACTGGAATCCGTCGTGGTCGACGAAGGCCTGCTGCACCACGCTGAGCTGGCCGTGCTGCGCGAGGCCTTCGATGGTGGTGATGCGGTCGCCCTGGTGCATGACGGCGAAGCTGAGGCAGGAGTTCACGCGGCGGCCGTTGACATGCACCGTGCAGGCGCCGCACTGTCCGTGGTCGCAACCTTTCTTGGTACCGAAGAGCTGGAGACGGTCGCGCAGCGCGTCGAGCAGGGTGACGCGCGGCTCGATTCTGAGCTGGTACTCCCGGCCGTTCACGGTCAGCGTGACGGGCACAGCGCCGGGTGCGGCGGCCTGATCCTGGGTTTCGGGAGTTTCGATCTGCGCTGCAGCCGCCAGCGGAGTTGCCGTGGCCGCGACACCCGCGGCTCCCAGTTGCGCAAGGAAAGCGCGGCGCGAGAAGCGGCCGTGAGCGGGTTCGGGTTTGGCGAGCGGTTCTGAGTCAGTGGAGGAATTAGCCGGGTCCTGGAACTGGGGATTCTCAGGTTTATCCATGAACGCTCCTGCTGGGTTGGATGAGTTCCCTGTTTTGGACGATGCGCAATGTGCGGCGGAGAGCCAGGAACCTGCTCATCCTGCCGGCAGGCCGACTGGAATCACGATTGCGCGGCGTTATGAGCGGCGGGTGCCGCGGCTTTTTTGCGCCGGCTCAGCACCAGTTCGTTGTCGGTGCGGCGCCTGGTTGCGGTCGCCTTGTCGATCTTGCGCCAGAAGGCCACAAAGTAATCGACGGCCGAAAGGATAGAGACGCCCGCCATGTAGTAGATACCAACCACGGCGATGAGGTGAACGGGGACGATGAACCAGCCGAAGTGCCAGCCCAGCCAGCCGCGGTCGAGGGTCGCCGCTACGACCGAAACAATCTGAATGACAGTCTTCAGCTTGCCGACGTCACTGGCCTCGATGGTGAAGCCTTCGGTGGAGGCGATGGAGCGCAGGCCGCTGACCAGAAATTCGCGGCCGACCACGACGACGACGATCCACGGCTTGACGACGTGGGGATTGAACTCGACCAGCGCCACGTAGGCCGAAGTGATCAGCAGCTTGTCGGCGATGGGATCGAGGAGCATGCCCATGGTGGTGATCTGGCCGCGGCTGCGCGCCAGATATCCGTCGATCCCGTCGGAGATGGAGACGAGGATGAAGAAGAGCGAGGCGATCACTTCCTGCTCGCCATGCCAGCCGCTGTGCGGGAAATGCGGCGAAAGCATCCAGATGAGGACCGGAACGCAAAAGATGCGGCCCATCGTGATGGAATTGGGCAGGTTCACGGCGGACGGTCGGCCCCTGCAGCCATTATGCACCAGCACAGGCCATAAAGAGGCAGGGATCGCCGCCATGGCAAGCGAAGGAGATTCACGGAATTTTAAGATCGGAGAGATGGCCGGGAACAGGCGAAAACGCGGGACAGGCGAGAGCGGCGAGGGCGCGGATCGGCGTGCCGCGGCGAGGCGGTTGCGCAGGATGTATCAGCATCTGGTGGAGCGCTTCGGCCCGCAGCAGTGGTGGCCGGCAAAGAGCGCGTTTGAGGTGGTGGTGGGCGCGTATCTGACACAAAATACGGCGTGGACCAGCGTCCAGCGATCCATCGAAAATCTCAAAGCGCGCGGGGCGCTGTCGGTCGCGGGGCTGCGCGCAATCGGCGAAGAGGAACTGCGCGTTTTGATCCGGCCCTCCGGCTTCATGATGCGGAAGGCCGCGGCGCTCAAGGCGTTCGTCGCCTTTCTGAATGCGAATTCGGGCGGCGAGATGGATGCCCTGCGGCGCGAAGCGGAGCAGGACGCTGCGCGGGTGCGCGAGAAACTGATGGCTCTGCCCGGCGTTGGCCCGGAGACGGCAGACGCGATCCTGCTCTACGCGCTGGGCGCTCCGGCGATGGTGGTGGACGAATATCTGCGCCGGTTGACGACGCGGCACGGGCTCGTCCCGGAAAAGGCGAAGTATACGGAGGTGCAGGAGCTGGCGGAAGCAGCGTTCGCGCCCAACCGGGAACGAGAGAGCCGCGAGGAGCTGGCGCGGCACTACAACGAGTTTCACGCGCTGGTGGTGCAGATCGGGAAGCTGCACTGCGGGCGGGTGGCGCGATGCGAGGAGTGTCCGCTCGAGTGGGATCTGAAACGGCACGGAGGGTCTAGCGCAGGCGCTCTTGAACCTCGGGGCGCACGAGGTAAAAGAAGAGCAGCAGGTTGACGATGATCATGAAGAGGAGCGGGAACTGGTGGTAGCGGAAGAATCCCCAGATGCCGTAGAGCGCGGAGAGGAAGACGGTGGCGAGGGTGAGCGCCCATCCCCAGCGGCGCAACATCAGCAGGCCCTGTCCGCCGGCGGCGAAGGCGATGCAGAGCAGCAGCACCACGTGGGGCAGCTTGTGGGTGCTGACGCCGAGCAGGCCCATCAGGCAGAGAAAGAACATCCACAGGCCGACAGCGGCCATGCCAGGCAGCAATTTGGATTTCTCGTCAGGACTCATCGATCAAACGGCGCGCGCGGTGCGAGGACGCCAAACCGATCATAGCGTGTGCAGATAGGCGAGCAGGTTCTGGAGCTGCTGCGGACTGATCTGACTCGCGTAGCCGGGCATGATGCCGTGCCCGTTCATGATGGTGGCGGAGACGCGGTCGTCGTTGGCGGGCGCGCCGCTGGGCAGATATTGTTTCCGGTACATGGCGAAGAGAGCCGGCCCGTGCAGATCGCCGGTGTGGTCGGCGTAATGGCAGCTGGCGCAATCCTGCTGATAGACAGCGTAGCCGCTGCGCTCCTGCGGCGAGAGCTGGGCGATCGGCTTCGACGGCGCATAGGATGGCCCGCAGCCGGCGAGCAGCGCGCCCAGGCCGATGGCGGAGAGAATCGCGAGTTTGTGGATCACTTCCCTGCTCCCTCGACCCTTCACGCTACACCTCGACCTCAGTTTGCCGCTGCGATGGCCGTCACAATTTTGTCCATGGCATTGCGCGCGGCGGGGCCGGAGGGCTGGCGGTCGTTGACCAGAATGGAAAACACCAGGGTCTTGCCGCTGGCCGC
>DATJQW010000129.1:0-14078 GCA_035505395.1 Acidobacteriaceae bacterium | reverse complement strand
CGGGGGTGGTAGCGGCCACCGTGGCCGAGTCGATTCCCATGGGGCTGATCGACAACGGAGCGGAGACGGTCACCATCGAGGGAAACACGCCACCACCGGGACAAGTGCCGCCGGTGATCAACAACAACGCGATCGGGACGGATTATTTCCGGACGCTGGCGATTCCCCTGGTGGAGGGCCGGAGTTTCACCGACGCGGATAACACACAGGGGCCCTCGGTGGCCATCGTGAGCCGGGCGATGGCGGAGAAGTACTGGCCGCACCAGGATCCGCTCGGGCGCCATTTCACCATGGCGAGCGATCCCGGTCACCCGATGCAGGTGGTGGGGGTGGCGGGCGATGCGCGCTACGGAACGCTGAACGGGGAGACGCAGGCTTATTTCTACACGCCGTACCTGCAGCATTTTTCCCAGAACACGCTGCTGGCCCTGGAGGTGCGGACCCAGGGAAATCCCGGGGCGATGGCGCCGGCGATCGAAGAGGCGATCCACGGCATAGCGGCGGGGCTGCCGTTATTCGAGGTGACGACACTGCATCAGGCGCTCTATTCGCCCAATGGCCTGCTGCTGTATGAAGTGGTAGCCGCGCTGGCCGGCGTGATGGGGACGCTGGGTCTGGTGCTGGCGGTGGTCGGCGTGTACGGCGTGCTGTCGTATGTCGTGAGCCAGAAGACCGGAGAGATCGGGGTGCGGATGGCGCTGGGCGCCGAGCGCGGCGCTGTGCAGGGGATGATCCTGCGCGAAGCGGGACGGCTGGCAGCGGTGGGGATTGTGCTGGGGCTGGGCGGCGCGGTGGCCGCGGCGGCGCTGATGCGAAGTCTGCTGTTTGGCGTGAAGGCCTGGGATGTATCGACGCTGGCGAGCGCGGCGGCGGTGCTGGGAGGATTTGCGCTGCTGGCCAGTTATCTGCCGGCACGGCGGGCGTCGCGGGTGAATCCGGTGGACGCATTGAGGGCCGAGTAGGGTTTTGCTGCGGTCCGGATATTGCACGGCGGTCATCCTGCCCGGGCTCGGCACACGGGCCGCTTTGCAACGCGGCTGGGAGAAGAGCGGGGCAGGAACTTCGTGCGGGAGGAGTTCATCATCCGGCAATCGTGACGGAGATCACTGAAGAAGGGTCGACAGAGGGGGCAGACTCCAAGCTGGAAGAAGGTGCGCCATGCTCTTCCTCATCTGGCTGGTGCTCTGCCTCGTCGTTGTTTCCCTGATTCTGCTTCCCCCCGCCCTGTGGCTCCGTGAGGTTTACAAGCGATATTCCGGCTGGCGAGTGGTGGCATGCCCCGAAAACCAACAACAAGCCTCCGTCAGCATCGATGCCCGGCACGCAGCGATGACAGGATTGCATGGAACTCCGGATCTGCGTCTGTGCGACTGCACGCGCTGGCCGGAGCGCCTGAAGTGCGGGCGGGCGTGCCTGCCCCATGCCATTGACGCCGAAGCTTCCACACCGGGCGAAGTGAAGGTGAAGACGAAGCAGATCTACCACCTCCCCATCGTTCTCGCCGGCTTTGCCGCGTGGTGCGTGGGAGCCATTTGGCATTCGCAATATCTGTTCCGCACGCGGTGGATGAACGCCGCCGGACTGACTCATGCGCAGGTCAAACAGATCGGATGGCAGCTTGCGCCGCATGTGCTGACCCTGGCCATCTGTCTGCTGTTTGCCTACGGCGTCGCGTGGCTCCTGGCGGTGTGGCATCGCAAAGGCGTTCTCCAGGGGGTGCTGATGTCGGCGCTGCTTGCCGGAGCCGTGGCCGCCGCTAGCTGGTATGGCATTGCGAAACTGCCGCGCGATCTGCTCCTGATTGAAGCGGGCTACATCGTTCTGGCCACGCTCATTGTGGGGGCCATTGTCGGCGGCCTGTACGACCGGCTGGTACTGCGATCGCAATGACGGCAGGCTGCGCAGCTGAGCCGCGGGCCATTCAGGCGGCGTAAGACGCTGCCCGGGATGGCTTTCGTGCGCGTGGGATGATGACTTCGCTGTGCGGCCCGGCGTAGAGTGTCGGCATGCCATTTGCCGAGGCCGAGATTCGCCGCGGACTGGACGCAGATGAGTTCTTCCCTTTCTTCCAGCCCATGGTGGAATTGCGGACGGGGCAGCTAGCGGGTTTCGAGGTTCTGGCGCGCTGGAATCGCGAGGGGTATGGAATGATCCTGCCGCGCGATTTCATTCCCCAGGTGCAGCAGGGCGGCCTGATCGACCGGCTGACAGAAGTCATCCTGAGCAGGGCATTTGCCTGCGCGCGCATCACCGCCAACCCGCTGATGCTCTCGTTCAACCTGTCGCCGACGCAGCTGCTGGACCAGGATCTGCCGGCCCGCCTGGAAGCAGCCGCGCGGGCGGGAGAGTTTCCCCTGGACCGGTTGACCCTGGAAATCACGGAGAGCGCGCTGGCGGACGATCTGGCGCGGGCAGCGGCAGTTGCGCTGGCGCTGAAGGCGCTCGACTGCCGGCTGGCGCTGGACGATTTCGGCACGGGCTACTCCAGCCTGACGCACCTGCACGCTTTGCCCTTCGATGAGCTGAAGGTGGATCAGAGCTTTGTCCAGTCGATGATGCAGCAGCGGGAGAGCCGGGAGATCGTGGCCGCGGTGATCGGACTGGGGCAGAGCCTGGGACTGATGACGGTGGCCGAGGGGGTGGAGACGCGGGAGCAGGCGGAGAAGCTGTTCTGGATGGGCTGCGACCTGGCGCAGGGATGGCATTACGGGCGGCCTGTACCGGCAGAAGAGGTCGATGCTGTGCTGGCACGCGGTCCGTGGGAGAGCCTTTCAACGGCGTTGTCGCCGCAGGACAGCGACGCGCCGGCCAGCCTGCATGGGCTCCCGGCAAATCGGCTGGCCCAGCTGCAGGCGATTTACGACGGCGCACCGGTGGGCCTGACGTTCCTCGATCGGGAGCTGCGTTACCGCAGCCTGAACCGGCAACTGGCGAGAATGAACGGCTTGCCGGCCGCGGCGCATCTGGGCCGCAAGGTGGCCGAGGTGATGCCGCTGATATTCGCGCGGGCCGAACCGTTTCTGCGGCGGGCGCTCGAGGGAGAATCCATCACCGGTGTCGAGATCACCAAACCGGCCAGGGATGGCGGAAACGAAACTCTGATGGTCTCGTACCTGCCAGTGGTGGATGCCGGCGGAGAGGTTCAGGGCATATCCGTAGCGGTGATGGACGTGACCGACCACAAGCGCACGAAAGAGGCGCTGCGCGAGAGCGAAGACCATTTTCGCCACATGATGAAACTGGGGCCGCATGTTCCCTGGGTGCTGGACGCGAAAGGAGAAGTGATCGAGGCCAGCCCGCGCTGGGAGCAGTACACCGGGCAGCCGCTCGGGGAAGCGATGGGGAATGGGTGGATGCGGATGCTGCATCCCCAGGACCGGGCGCGTACCCGGAAGGCAGTTCAGCAAACGCTCGAGCTGGGGCTCCCGATCGACGTGGAATATCGCGTCCGAAAGGCGGGAGGCGGGTGGACGTGGATGCGCTCGCGCGGAGGACCACGGTTCTCGGAGTCGGGCGCGATCATCGGAGTCTATGGCGTGGTGGAAGAGATTGACCGGCCGCAACACGCGGCCGAGGCGCAGTCCACTCGCGACGCGGAAACGGCCCGGACAAAAGAAGGCTGAGGAGGCGCGCGATAACGATTCCGGCGCCAGAGCGCAAACGGAAGCGGTCGCACGGGAAAGCGTGGCGAGCGTAAGGTATGCTCCGAATCTGAGATCATGTTCGCGCCGGCCACCCCACAACCTCGCTCTTTTCGCGCGCACCTGCTGCTGCTGGCGGTGGTTTTCATCTGGGGCTCGACGTTTGTCCTGGTCAAGAGCGCGCTCGCGGATATCTCTCCCCTGCTCTTCAACCTGCTGCGCATGATGCTGGCGTTCGGGTGCCTGGCGCTGATCTATCGGGGGCATTTCGGGCGCATGGACCGGCGCGCGCTGGGCAGCGGAGCGCGGGTGGGATTTTGCCTCGCCATGGGATATCAGTTCCAGACCGCGGGGCTGCGGCTGACGACGCCGTCGAAGTCGGCGTTCATCACGGGGATGGTGGTCGTGCTGGTGCCCCTCCTTTCGGCTATACCGTGGCTGCGGGTGCGCCACGTGGGAGCGCCGCGCTGGAACGCATGGCTGGGAGCGCTGGTGGCGTTTGCCGGGATCGTGCTGCTGACCACGCCGGCGGGCGCAACCTTCGACTTCAGCACCATCGGGCCGGGCGATCTGCTCACTTTCGGCTGCGCTCTGGGTTTCTCGCTCCATGTTCTGGCGCTGGCGCACTGCTCGCCGCGCGTCGACTTCGAGCAACTGGCAATCCTGCAGATCGGTTTCTGCGCTGTGTTTATGGCAGTCAGCCTGCCGCTGTTCGAGCATCCCTGGGTCCGTTGGTCTCCGCGGCTGTTCATCGCGCTGGGGATAACGGCTGTGCTGGCGACGGCGGTGGCATTCGCAGTGCAGTCGTGGGCGCAGCGATGGCTCCCGGCCACGCACACGGCGCTGATCCTGGCAATGGAGCCGGTGTTTGCGTGGCTGACGTCGTTTGTCATTCTCGGGCAGGGTCTGGGACGGCGCGGGAGCGCAGGCGCGCTGCTGATCCTCGCGGGAATCGCGGTTACCGAATTTATCCCCGCGGGCGTGCAACCTACGGCCCACGAAGGCGTCCCACTCAGTTAAGGCAGCGAGTCCCAATGGACGGAGCGTAACTGTGGCACGCAGACGTGCGTCTAACAGCAAACCAGAGCACCCGAAGCCGGGAGGCGAGGGCGCCGTTTGAAGTTTGCCGGCGTCAATCCGCCTGATTTGCCAAGCTCTATACTGGAAGTGGACCGCTTCACCGGCATATTGAAGAAATTGACGAGGTACGAACCCGAATGAAATCCCTTTTGGAGCGGTTCCGTTATAACCGTCTCGCTTCGGCCTTTACCATCCTGGCAACGCTCACGGCCGGCATTCTGGTCGGCTCAGTAGTAGCCAACAACGTGCGCGGCCAGGAGTCGGCGGTCAACAGTTCGGATGCGGCTCCGCTCAAGGTTCCGGCTCCGCGCGATCTGTCCACGGACTTCACCCGGATCGCGAAGGAAACCGCTCCGGCGGTGGTGAACATCAACACCGAGATTCTGCCCAATCAGCACAATCCGCACCATGGCCCGCACGGCGCGCAGCCGTGGCAGGGGCCCGACCAGCAGGGACCGGGGGACGACGGCAACGGCGACGACAACAACGATCAGAATCCCCAGGGCGGCCTGCAGGACTTCTTCAACCGCTTCTTCGGCGGCCAGAATCCGGGGATGGGCTCGCCGGATGAGGGCGATCAGGAGCGGGAGTCGCTGGGCTCCGGATTCATCGTCGATCCGCGCGGGTACATCATCACCAACAATCACGTCATCGATAAGGCGGACCGCATTTTTGTGCGTCTGGCCAGCGACCCGGAGGGCAGCCAGGGGCGGCCCGCGCAGGTGGTGGGCGTGGACAAGCAGACCGACCTCGCGGTGCTGAAGATTCATACCGACACGCCGCTGCCCGTGGAGAAGATGGGCAATTCAGACGGGACACAGGTGGGCGACTGGGTGATGGCCATCGGCGAGCCGTTCCAGCTGGAGCACACCGTAACCGCCGGCATTATTTCGGCGAAGAACCGCACCGTCGAGCAGGGTGCGGCAGGCGAATTCCAGCACTTCCTGCAAACGGATGCGGCAATCAATCCAGGGAATTCGGGCGGTCCGCTGATCGATATGGCGGGGGAAGTGATTGGCGTCAACACGGCGATCTATACGGAGTCGGGCGAGAATGCGGGAATCGGCTTCGCGCTGCCGTCCAACACCGTGATCAACGTCTATAACCAGCTGATCGGGCCGACCCACAAGGTGGTGCGCGGCAGCATCGGCATCAGCTTCAGCCCCTATGCCAACAGTGCTGTGGCGCGGGTGTACGGCTATAAGCAGGGCGTGCTGATCGAGCGCGTCGATCCCGGGCAGCCGGCCGCCAAGGCCGGGCTCAGGCCGCTCGACGTGATCATAAGCGTCGACAGCCATCCGATCACCGACAGCGACGAGCTGGTGAACATCATCTCTTCCCACAAGCCGGGCGACCAGGTGGACATCGGTTACCTGCGCGACGGGAAGGAGATGCATGCCACCGTCACCATCGGCGACTGGGATCAGGTGCAGGCTGCGGCTCAGGCCAGCGCCCAGAGCGGTCAGGGGAACGGGAACCAGAACAATCCCCAGATTGCGCCGGCGAAGCTGGGCATCACCGTCGCCGACCTGCCTCAGGGGTCGCCGGCCGGGCTGCACGGTGTGCTCATCCAGTCGGTAAAGGCGGGCTCGTTCGCCGACGAAATCGGCGTGGGCGACTTCCAGGGCGGAGTGATCGTTTCGGTCAACCGGCACCCGGTGGACAACGTGCAGCAGTTCGAGCAGATGATCTCCGCGCTGCATTCGGGCGACGATGTGGTGTTCGACATCGTGGATCCGCAGAACCCGGGTAACGGGAACAACGTGGTCGGCGGCACATTGCCGTAAGCCGCAGGAGACGTTCCAATCCGGAACCTGCATCCAAGTCCGGGAAAGCGGGCCCCCGAAAGTTTCGGGGGCCCTTCAGTTTTGGTTGATTTTTAACCAGGACCCCTGTACCCTTCAGCAATAAAGACCGCCAAGGCAGAGATTTCTTTGAGGTTGCAGCTTATGTTTTCTTTCCGTGCCTGCCAGGCGATCGTGCTTGGCGCATTGCTGATTGCAACACCCTCGTTCGCGACCCGCACGCACCGGTCGGCTACCTCGGGCCACGCCCGCCATCATCACCTGCGCCGTCACGCTCACGAAGTGCGCGGGCAGCGCCAGATCGATCCGGAGCGCGCGAAGGAAATCCAGGACGCGCTGATCCGCGAACATTATCTTTCCGGGCCAGCTTCGGGGGAGTGGGATGCCACCACGGAAGCCGCTATGGAGAAGTATCAGTCCGATCACGGCTGGCAGACGAAGCTGGTTCCCGACTCGCGCGCGCTGATCAAGCTCGGCCTGGGTCCGAAGGATGACGCGGCTCCGGTCAGCACCGCCTCCGTGGCGCCCATGTCAGCTTCGGCCGCGGGCGCGCCGGCTCCTCTGCCGGGAACGCTCGCCGACGCTCACTCGATCCCCTACTGATCGCGGCGACCTAACCTGCCGTCTTTTCGCCTGCGTTTCGTAAGATAGCCACTATGTCTGTTTCCAGCACTACGGTGCGCGTCCGCTATGCGGAGACCGATCAGATGGGCGTGGCTTATTACGCGAACTACTTTGTGTGGTGCGAGATCGGCCGCGTGGAGTTGCTGCGGCAGCTCGGTTTCGAATACAAGCAGATGGAGATCGACGACGGCTGCCACTTGCCGGTGGTGGAGGCGACCTGCCGGTACAAATCGCCGGCGCGCTACGACGACGAGGTGACCATCGAGACGCGCGTGTCGGGCCTGCGCAGCTCGGTGATCCGCTTTGCGTATCGCCTGCTGGCGCGGCGCGACGACCGGGCGGCGGTGCTGGCGGAAGCCGAGACGGTGCACGTGGTGGTGGATCGCGAGATGAAGAAATGTCCGCTGCCGGAGCCTTATTTTTCAGCGATCCGCGCCACGATGGAAGAATGAGGCTCGAGCAGGATAGAATTTCTGCGACGTCCCCGGCGAGGCTGCACGGCGCTCGCACGCAAAATTCGGAGGATTATGAGATCACTGAGGGAGTTCCTGACAGCGGGCGCTTTACTGGCCCTGGGCGCGTTGACCCTGACCGGCTGCGAGACGGGACGGGTGAACAAGCTGCACTCCCGCTTTGAATCTGTCTCCGACGTGACCACCGTCGCGCATCCGAATCCGGAATTTGCATCCGTCGCGAGCGGCAATCCTCCGGTGCCCGGCTCGCCGACGGCCGCCGGGCCCGACGGCCTGCAGCCGATGAACGACAGTCAGGGCCGGGTGAGCCCCGGGTCGGACGAGGGCATTCCGATGGCTCCGCGGATGCAGCCGAAAGACAGATTCCTGCACCAGTAAGACAAACCAGCGATGAACGATTAGCGCTCAGTGAGCGGGCGGCACGCTTGCGTGGAGCAGCGCACTCACGGGGATGGGCGCGAGGGGTGTTTGCGGACCCTGCCAGTAGAGCAGCGGTTCACCGCCCGAACCCGTTGCGGCATTCTCAACGCCTGGACTCAGTTCGATGCGAATCCGGTGCAGGCCGGCGCGTAGCGCTGCGCTGAGCTGCGTCGGCTGCACAGCATCACCGGGCGATCCGCAGACCTGCATGCGCAACGGTGGGCTGTGCGCACCAGGAACGTCATCGATCTGCAATGTGGCGACGCGGCTGGTGAGCAGATCCAGAGTGTAGCCGCCATCGGCGGGGAGGCGCAGCCAGCCTTCCCAGACAGTTCCCTGCCCCGCGGTCGTTGAGGCCAGGCCGGGAGCGAGCGCGGCGGAAGCATCGACGGCGGCGAGCGCGTGGCGCGCCACCACCACCGGCCGCGAGGCCCAAACATCGCCGGCGCCGGGCCTCCATGCGCGCAGCAGAACGCGAAAACGGCCGGAGCCGTCGAGCAGCGTGCCCTCTGTATCCGAAAAGGCATGATGGACGGTCGCCCCGGCGGCAGCCGTTCCATCGCCGAAGAGCCATTGATAATGCCAGCCTGCCACGGGCGCGGTGACGCGAAAGATGACGGGCTCGCGAGGACGGACGAGCGCTGGAGCGTAGTCGAAGCTCGCATCGACAGGCCCGGGCTCGTAGATCGGCTCGGCGGCTTGGCTGCCGACTTCGAGCGGGACATCGGAATTCGTTGCCGCGACGCCGCCCAGGGTGCGGATGCCGTCGAGCGCCACTCCGCTGACGTTGCCGGAGAGAACGGAGGGGACCATCGGCGGTCCATCCATCGCCGCGATGTTGGAGAAGGTGACGCCGCGAACGCTGGAGTTCGGCTGGCGAATCTGGGAGAGCGAGTAGTAGTCCTCAAGGCGGATGTCGCTGATGCGGTAGTTCAGGTGGGTCTCGACACCCTCCGGATCGGTCCACATCTCGAAGAACGAGAAGGGCACGACGCAGGCGCCGTATCCGGAATGGATGACATCGAGATTGCGCAGGACGATGTTGGCGCTCTCGAAGGTCTTCTGCGGCCAGCCGGAGCGGACGGTGTTGGAGATGCTGGTGGAGAGGACGCTGTCTTCGATGGTGAGGTTGGCGACGCTCGGGCCGGGCTCGATCATGGCGTCGCGGGTGTAGCCGTTCCAGTTGCCCATGATGGCGAAGTCGTCGTCGGAAGCGCGGATGAAGCAGTCGCGGACGGTGGCGTCGCTGGTGCCGATGAAGTCCATGCCATCCTGATTGGCGTTGCTGGGACTGCCTCCGATGACGTTGACGTTGTAGAAGCCGATGCGGCGGGAGTTCTCCATCTGGATCTGCCAGGTGCGGCTGCGCACAATGCAGGTGATGCCGTCGATTTCGATGTTGCTGGCGTGGTCCATCACGATGCAGTGCCAGTCGCGCTTGTGCATCCAGCCGGTGTCGTCGTCGGGGTTCTGCGGGCCGTCGTAAATGACGAGCCCGCGGCCGAAGACATGGACGTCGTGCACCTGCCAGAAATTGAGCGAACCGAAGAGAACCGCGCCGGGGGCGAGATAGATTTGGTCGCCGGATTCGGCGTCGATGGCTTCGCGATGCACGCCAGGGCCGTAGTAGCGCACGTCGGGAGTGGAGGCAGTGATGCCGGAGTTGTCGGGCGGACTGCCGAAAAGAAAGAGCATCTGCGAGTCGGCGAAGTGATCGCCGGGGCGCGCGATGGAGAGCTTGACAGGGCCGTTTTGCGGACCGGGGATGCGGAAGGTGATGACGGCGCCGCTGCGGCGCGGGCGGATGCCGTAGCGCATGGGCTGGATCTCGACGCCGCGATCCCAGTAGTGCGCGTCGGGTGCGCGGACGGAGACCGTGGCGGGACCGTCGTAATCAAAATTGAGCAGGTAATAGCTGGAGACGGCGTGAACGACGGCGGTGGTGCGCCCGTTGATGGTGACCGTGAAGTAGCCGGAGCGGATGGGCGCAGGGATGGGAGCGATGGAGACGTGCGTGGCGGCCAGAGCGGAAGAGGCAGCGAGCCAACCGACGAATGCACTGAGAACCAGCAGACAAAATCGAGAGCGCTTCATCGAACGGAGGGCCACTTTCCTTCAAACTCGAAACCGCATTGCCAAAACCTAAAAGCTACACCCTGTGCCCTGCTCTGGCTACATCACCTCTGGCGCGCTGATGCCGAGCCAGGCGAGGGAGCGGATCAGTTCGCGCTGCGCCACCGCGGCCGTCGCGAGCAGCAGCGCCTTTCGCGCGGGGTCCTCTTCGCTGAGGATGTGGTGGAGGCGGTAGAAATTGCTGAAGTCCTGGGCGAGTTGGAAGGCATGTTTCGCCAGATACGCCGGCTCGGCGGTCTGGATACACTGATCGAGCAGCAGCGTGGTTTTGCCGGCGCGGAGACAGACTTCCCAGATGCCTTCGGCGCCGGGGCCGCTGAGATACGGCGCGACGTCCACGCCGGAGAGCGAGGCGAGCGCTTCTTCGGGGGTGGTTCCGGCCTTGCGGAAGATGCTGCGCGTGCGCACGACAGCGTACTGCAGATAGGGACCGGTTTCGCCTTCGAAGCTGAGCGCGTCCTTAAAGTCGAAAGCGATGACGGAATTGCGCGTGTAGCGCAGCATGAAATAGCGCAGGGCGCCGACGGCGATGGCGCGGGCGGTCCGATCGCGCTCGGCTTCGGACAGCTCGGGATGGCGCGAGTCGACTTCAGCGCGCGTGGCGGCAATCAGTTTGTCGATGAGGTCGTCGGCCTTGACGCCGAAGCCCTTGCGGCCGGAGACCTCGATGTACGGGCGGGACTGGTCTTCCGCGGAGACGTCGTAGCCGAGCTCGAGGGCGCAGCGCGGGGTGAGTGCGACCATCTCGTAGGAAAAATGAGTGTAGTGCGCGGCCTGCTCGGTGTAGCCGAGGCCGCGGAGGGCTTCGATGACGTTGGCCTGGGGATCGGACTGGCGCGAGTCGATGACGTTGTAGATGGCCTGCGCGCCGCCAAAGTGCGGATGGTCTGCTGCGCCGGTTTCGGCGGAGATCCAACATTCGCGGTCGGCGTAGCGGAAGAAAGGGCGATAGGCGAAGTCGCGGCCGAGGAGGCCGAATTTCCAGAGGTGGTAGGCGATGTCTTTGCCGACGTAGGTGACGGTACCGTTGGAGCGGACGATAACCTTGGCGTTTTCGTCCGGTGCTGTCGCCGAATCCTGCGCGTCTTCGTCCTCGGCATCTGCAGAAGACTCGCGAAGCGCGTCCGCCGTGCGCGCAGCACCTGGACGTTTCATCACCCAGCAGCCTTTGTTTTTGCCTTCGGTCTCGAAGTAGAGGACGCCTTTGGCTTTCAGCTGTTCGAAGGCGAGGTCCCAGAAGTGGAGGTGGAGGATTTCGCTCTCGCGGGGGAGCAGGTCGTACTCGATGCCGAGGCGGAGCATGGTTTCGAGATGCCGGCGGAGGATGGCTGTCGAGACCAGCTCGGCGATCCTGGCGGTCTCGTTGCCGCCGGCTTCGATGGCGTGGAGCGTATCGAGGCGAATTTTTTTGCGGGCTTCGGCGAGGGCCGGGTCGGCCGTGTACCACTGCGAGACGCGCGCGTAGAGGTCCCAGCAATAGAAATCGATGCGCTGGCCGGAGTCGGCGAGCTCGGACATGATCTCCTCGACGCCGGCCAGATTGAGGTCTTCGAGATGCGTGAGGCCCACGACCACGTCGGCGACCTGGACGCCGGTGTTGTCGATGTAGTTCTGCACGTCGACCTGGTAGCCAGCGGCGCGCAGCAGGCGCACGAAGGTGTCGCCGAGGATGGCGTTGCGCAGGTGGCCGATGTGGGCGGCCTTATTGGGATTGATGCTGGTGTGCTCGACGAGCGCATGGGCCTGGCCGGCCGTGCACTCGCTCGCGGGCGCGTGATTGATCGCGTATGACTGGACGGCGGCGGCGCGGTCGAGGCGGGCGTTGATGTATCCGGTGCCGGCGACCTCGAAAGCGGCGAATCCGGGAACGGAGCCAAGAGCGGCGACGATCTCTTCGGCGATTTTCTTCGGCGCCTTGCGCAGCTTGCGGGCCAGCTCGAAGGCGAGCGGCGTGGCGACCTCGCCAAAGGCGAGATCGGGCGGCTGCTCGAGCACGATATTCTCGACTTCGATCTGGTAGAGGGTGCGGAGCGCGGCGCGCAGGCGCTCCGCAAGCTGTTTTTGAAGTGTGAAGTACACGGTAAGAACAGGGTACAAGGTACAGAGCTCAGAGCACAGAGCTCAGGCACGCCTGGAGCTTTTGCCTTTCAGGATGGCATCGCCGGACATGAGGTATATAGCCGCAGGAGCGGCAGGAGAGCGAGGCGGTGCGGCACTGCCTGATACCATTTTTGGAGGAGAATCGAGATTTTGCGCGCAAGGAGCGCGCTTTTCCCTGCCCATGGCTGAAAAGTTCTACCTCACCACCCCGATCTATTACGTCAACGCGCGTCCGCACATCGGCCATGCGTACACCACGGTTGTGGCCGATGCCATTGCGCGGCGCCGGCGCTCGCTGGGCATCGACACCTGGTTTTTGACCGGGACGGACGAGCACGGGCAGAAGATCGAGCGCTCGGCGCGGCAGGCCGGGTGTACGCCGCAGGAATTTGCCGATCAGGTGTCGGCGCAGTTTCGCGGCCTGTGGGACCGGATGGGGCTAACGTACGACGATTACATCCGCACCACCGAGCCGAGGCACAAGCAGGCAGTGCAGAAGCTCTTCGCGCTGCTGCAGGAGCGCGGGTACATCTATAAAGGGTCGTACACGGGGCAGTACTGCGTCTCCGACGAGGCGTACGTGGACGTTCCGCCGGGCGCGCCCTGCCCGGACTGCGGCCGCATCACCGAGACGGTGAACGAGGAGAACTACTACTTCAAGCTGTCGGCCTTCGAGCGCAGGCTGCTGGAGTTCTACGAGGAGCATCCGGAGTTCATTCAGCCGGAGACGCGGCGCAACGAGGTCATCGCATTCGTGAAAAGCGGGCTCAGGGATCTCTCCGTAAGCCGGACGAGCTTCAGCTGGGGCATACCGGTTTCCGGCGACGAGAAACACGTTGTCTACGTGTGGATGGACGCGCTGGCCAATTACATTACGGCGCTGGGGTGGGGCAGCAGCGACACCGCAAAATACGACAGGTACTGGCCGGCGGATCTGCACATCGTGGGCAAGGAGATCAGCCGCTTCCACTGCGTCTACTGGCCAGCGTTTCTGATGGCCGCGGGGCTGCCGCTGCCGAAGAGCATTGTGGCGCACGGCTGGCTGCTCTTTGAAGAGAGCAAGATGTCGAAGTCGCGCGGAAACATCGTGCGCGCGGAGACGATTCTGGAGGGCTTTGGCGCGCTGAAGCCGGAGCTGCCGAAGTCCGAGCAGGACAAGTTCGGAGCCGACGTGCTGCGCTACTTCCTGATGCGGGAGATTGTCTTCGGGCAGGACGGGAGCTTCAGCTTCGACGCGCTGGTGCAGCGGTATAACTCCGATCTGGCGAACGGGTATGGGAACCTGGTGAGCCGGACGCTGGCGATGATCGGTAGATATTTTGACGGGGTAGTGCCGGAGCGGGCGGATGAACCGGACACGATCGAGACTGAGAAGGCGATAGTACTGTCTGGTCGGCTATTTGATGAATTGAATTTCTCTCGCGCGCTTGAGACGATTTGGATTCTCGTTGCTCAGGTGGATATCTACTTGACTGCGCAGGCACCATGGAAACAGGGATCGGGCGTTCCGGACGAAGTTCAGCAGACGCATCGGAGCCAAGTACTGTATAGCGCAGCAGAGGCGATCCGCATCATTACCGCGCTGGTGTACCCGGTGATTCCGGATGCGGCCGCGAAGGTCTGGGCGCAGCTGGGGCTGGGGAACATTCAGAAAGCAGATTTGAGAAGCCTGGAGTGGGGCGGGCTGAAACCGGGAACGAAACTCGGCGAGCCGAGTCCGCTCTTCCCCCGCGCCGACAAGGAGGTGATTGCACGTATGAACGAGATGGAAAAGAGCAGCGAACAGCGGTCAGCGAACAGCG
>DATJQW010000128.1:0-10354 GCA_035505395.1 Acidobacteriaceae bacterium | reverse complement strand
CGTTCAACCGCAGTTGATTGAGGGATGAGGTTCTCCGCGATGGCTCTGGTCTCCACAAACCTCGCCACGCGGGCTGCTCCCGCAGCTCTCCGCCCCTCCTTGTCCTTGACAGGGCCTTTCGGCTTATCGACAGGATGACAGATTTTTTTCTCTTTGGGGTGGATCGGTGGGGATGTCGGCGGAGAGCGTCGTCCCTCCGGGACTCGTGTTTCCTCCTCTTCCTCTCCCAGCCCTGAAGTGCTGGGCTAATCATCGGTGCGCCTCCGGCGCGCAGAGCAGTGCGACTCGGCTGAAGTTCGCTGGGGCCGGGTTGTGGGGCGCGCGGGGAACCAGTCCCCGGTCCCCAGTTGACGGTCCCCAGTTGCCAGTCCCCGGTCCCCAGTTATCAGTCCCCGGTTGTTGGTTGCCAGTGTGGTTCTCCCACGTCTGGGTGGGACCCACCCTGTCTGCGGTGGGAACAAGGGTGGGGCGGTGGGTGCGGGGGTGGTATGGGAAAGTGGATGGGGGGCGGCCGTGAAAATGTCCTGGAGCGGCGGCGGGGTGGGGAGAATCAAAAAAACACCGTAGTTCAGAAAAACACCGTAATTCAGAAAGACACCGTAATTCAAACCCGCTAATCAAGGCCGCCGAGGATACCCGAATGGCAACCGCCGAAATGAGTTTTCTGCGCAGCCAGCTGGAGGAGCGCAAGCACCGACTGGAGACTGTCCTCGAGCGCACGCCCGGCGAGGCGAACCTGGAAGCGCTGCTGCGCGAGGTCGATTCCGCGCTGGATCGATTTGCTGCCGGCACGTACGGGCTGTGCGAGAGCTGCCATGACACCGTGGAACGGGAGCGGCTGCTGGCCGATCCGCTGCTTCGCTTTTGCCTCGACCATCTGACGGAGCTGGAGCGCGCGGCGCTGCAGCGGGATCTGGATCTGGCCTCGGAGCTGCAGCGGGGGCTGCTGCCGCCGGCGGATCTGGCGGTGCACGGGTGGGAGACCAGCTATCACTACGCGCCGCTGGGGCCGGTGAGCGGAGACTATTGCGATCTTTATCCCTGCCATGAGCAGCTCTTCTTCATGCTCGGCGACGTGTCGGGCAAAGGGGTGGCGGCATCGATGCGCATGACGCAGCTGCACGCGCTCTTCCGCAGCCTGATCGGCATGGGGCTGCCGCTGGAGGAGATCGTGGTGCACATCAACCGCTTTTTGTGCGACAGCAGCCTGGGCGGACGATACGCGACGCTGGTCTGCGGGCGCGCGCGGGCGGGCGGCGCGGTGGAGCTCTTCAACGCGGGGCATCTGCCGGTGATCGCGGTGGAGCGGGGCGGGGTGCGGCTGCTGGAGTCGACGGGATTCCCGCTGGGCATGTTTCGCGAGGCGTCGTTTGCGCCGGAGCGGCTGCAGCTGTGTCCGGGGGACCTGCTGTTCCTGTATACGGATGGTCTATCGGAAGCCGCGGGAGAGAGCGGCGAATACGGGGTCGATCGCGTAATGCATCTCGTCGGACGGCAATCGACGGGGCGCGCGGCCACCGTCGTCTCGGCGTGTCTCGATGACCTGCGCCGATTCGCGGGCGCGGCTCCGGTGGTGGACGATGTGACGCTGCTGGCGATTCGGCATGGGGTGGATGCGGCGTGAGCGGGGGGATCGTGCTCTCCCACATCTGCCAAAACCGGGCAGATGTGGGGCAACCCGGCACCCGGGGGAAGTTAGTCCCCAGTTGCCAGTCCCAAGTCCCCAGTTGACGGTTTGCGGTGCGGACAAGGGTGGGGCAGCCGGGCGGGTGACAGGGTACAGGTGACAGGTGACAGGTTGCGGATTACGGGTTGGGGAGCGGGGGTTATTCGCTGGGGGCGGGGGGTGCGGCGGTCTGGGCGCGCATGGGTTCTGAGGGAAGAATGCGCACGTGCGCGCCGAAGCGGTGGTAGTCGGTGAAGGTGAACTGATTGAGCTCGGGGCGATGGCCGCTGCGCAGCACGCTCAGCGCTCCGTGCACCGGCAGCATGTACTCGTGGTGGTCGATGGCCATCCACGCATAGTCGATGGAGATACTGGACGCGCGGACGCCCACCTCGGCAGGAGGATTCTCGATGGTCTCGGTGATGCGGCGGATGTTGTAGGTGGCGGCATCGATCCAGACGAGGCCGTGGTAGGCGACGTTGGCGCTGTCTCCGCCGTTGGTGACGGCGAAGAGCGAGTTGCGCAGGACGACTTTGTAGGCGAGCACCTGAACGAGGCCGCCATCGAGGTAATCCGCGCCCTGCCAGGTGAACTGCGCCTGGGCCGCGGGATCGAAGATGCCGCGGAGGGCGCCGCCGAACTCGCCGGTGGAGTGCGCGAAATCGACCTGCACGGGCAAGCGGTGCCGGTTGCCGTTGAGCTCGACCAGGGTCCGATCTTCGGCGTGATCCATATATCGCACCAGCTGGACGGCGGTATCCATGGGCTGCCAGGAGCGGCTGGAGTGCGCATAGACGGAATGCCAGATGGTTTCAACGCAAAGGAAGTTGGGCAGCGAGTCGGTCCAGGCGAGCGCGCGCTGACGGGCGGAGTCGACCAGAGCCTGGAGCTCGGCGGGGGTGGGCGGCGGGAGCGGGTTGGCGGGGATGCTGATGGAAAACCTGGTGCTGCCGAGGGCGGCGGATTCGGCGAGACGGCGTTCGGCGGGCGAGTCGGTGGCGAGATCGGGGTTGGCGGCGACGGCGGTGAAGGAGGCATCGGCCGCGGCTGCGGGGCCTTCGACGACAAACGATCTTGAAGCGGTCGCGGTCTGGCCGTTCTCGCTGAGGATGGCCTGGACTTCGTAGTGTCCGGGCGGAAGCGCGCTGGTCTGGAGGGTGCCGAGCCAGGGAAGAAGGTTATCCTCGGTGGCCGGCTCGCCTCGAGTCGGCGCAGCGGCGGGCGCGAGCGTGGCGGGAATGGTGCTGACCTGGCGGCCGTCGCGCAGGATGCGCAGAGTCAGGCGCGGCTGCGCTTCGCCGGCGAGGTGGGCGAGAACGAAGAAGGTAAGGCGATCGGTGCCAGGCGGGAGAACATCGGTGAGGTCGGGGATGATGCGGCCGCTCTTGTAGCGCAGGGGCTCGAGCCGATCGGCATCCTGACCGAGCGGGGTGACGCGGCGCACCAGGGTGAGATCGCTGAGCAGGATCGGCGGGCGGGGCGGGGCGATGGTAAATTTCACGCGCTGCACGGCGGTTTTGCCGGCGAACTCGTCGAGCACGGCGGCTTCGAGGGTGTAATCGCCGGGCGCGGCGGGAAACGGCCGCTGCATCACGATCGCATCCTGACCCCATGCTGAGGCGAGGCGGGCATCGCTGCCGGGGGTGTGGCGCAGAATGTCTTCGCTGAAGCTCTGGAGGACGTCGCCGTGAGCGTTGCGAACGCGCATGAGAATGGCGAGGTGCACGGAGAGCAGGTTGGTGTCGGCGTCGGTGCGCACGAGGAGGTGGGAGATGGGCACCTCGACGACGAGCTCGCCGGTATTTCTGCCGGAGAATTCGCCGACATGCAGGACCTGCGCGCGGAAGGCAATTTCAGCGGGCGATTGCGGGGCGGCGAGGACGGCCAGCAGCGGCACTTCGTAGAGGCGCGCGCCGGAACCGCCATCGGGTGGCAGCGCAAAATAGCCGGTGCTGGTGCGAACGACGAGGTCGGGGCGCTGGGCGTGGACGACAAGGGGATGGAACTTGCCGTCATCGCTGGCGAGGCTGGGCGTGTAGCTGGCCTCGTAATAGTCGGTGAGCTCGTCGCGCAGTTGCCGAAGCGGCTCTTTGCTGTTGGATCCGGAAGCGAAGAAGGCGCCGTTGGTAGCGGCGGCGAGCGCAGGCAGGGGCGGCTCCGCGGCGGGGGCGCTGAGCGGAGCGGCGGGATCGGGGCCCATGGCCTTCAGCATCGCGTGGCTGGCGGCGCGGCCGCCGGGCTCGAGGTCGACGGTGACGATGGAGATCTGAGAGCGATTGGCCTCTGCGATGAGCGAATCGACCGTGTTGCCGGAGTCGGCGGCCGGGAGGCCCTGGGAAAAGTAGACGATCAGCTTGCGTCCGGGGATGGGCGCCTGGCTGCGCACCAGGGCCAGCAGCGCGGAGAGCGACGAGCCGGCGCCGGCATCGTCGCCGGGATGCTGCGAGTCTTCGACGGCGGAACGCAGCAGCGCGCCAGGGTTGGGCGGATCGGGATCGTTCGCAGCGGAGAGACTGGGCTGATCCTGCGCGAGGGCGGGCGGGACGGCATCGCCATTGGCGGCCTGGGCGATCGCTCTCCGCAGCAGGTCGCGGCCGGTGGTGTAGTTCTCGACCAGGCGGAGCCCGGGAGGACCCGATAAGGCTGCACGCCGGGGCGGGAACTCCGAGGGAAAGAGGAAGCTGGTGTCCTGAGCGCCGGGGGTGGATGGCGCAGTGGGCGGTTTGGATTGAGAGCCGCCGGCAATCTCCATGACGGCGAAGGTGTAGCCGGTTTTGGGAAACTGCGACAGGATTTTGTCGGCGAGCTTGCGGGCGTTCTGGGCGGGGGCGACGTCGAGGGAATCGAAGACCAGGGTGACGGTCTGATCCTGGCTGCCGGTTCCCTTCACCAGGCGGAGATTCTTCAGGTCGGCGGCAAGGCCGTTGTCGGTGAGGAGCAGATCGGAGGGTTTGAGGTCGAGGACGGGCTTGCCGCTGCGGGTGCGGATGGCGAAATCGAGGGAGACGGCTTCAGGCGCGAGTGCGGACGCGGCGGTGGCGGCGTTGGGCGAGGGCGGAGCCAGCTGGGCCTGGGCGGCGCAGAGCGTCGCGAGCAGGGCGGCAAGCCCGGCGGCGCGGAGCAGATTGGGAACAGAACAAAGGGGTCCCCCAGGCATAGCGGCCTCCCCTCAGGCAATGACTGGAGATGCGGCATGGCAACGGGCGGTTGGACGGAGGGCTCGTTGCTCAGCAGGGCTCCCATTGAAGCACAAGTAAGAGGCGGATGAACAGGGCCATGCGTCTGGGGGTGGTGCGCGGCGCAGAGGGGTGCATGCCTTTCACCACGGAGGGCGCGCGGAGGGCGGAATTCGATTTGTGCTGCGGGATGGTCGGTGGGGGGGCCTCGATGAGTGCGTTGCCCTGATAGCAAAAGTTGAGACCAAAGGCGGCGTTAAGCATCACTGTTGTTTCAGCGTCTTCGCCTGCCCCACCTGCTTTGCCGTCGCTGTATAGAGACGACAATCGCCGGTCGTCTCCTCGAAGCGGAAATATGGGTGCAGGAACAGCACTGCCCGCGCGTCTCCCGAACCTTCCACCAGATCCGTCAGCCAGACTCCATCGGGTTGCGCATGATCGTGCATGTGCAGCCAGAATCCCTTGTGCAGACTCACCAGCACGCCGCCGGCGATCTTCAGATCCTTTGTCGACCGGATGTTGATATCGATCGGCTCGCCGGTTGCCTCATCGATCGAGATCGTCCCCTGCATCGCCTGCGCGAATCGTTGTTCGATATTTTTCGCGTGGAATCTCGCATTCGGCACCACAACGTAGAAAAGCACGCTGCGTCCGTCCACCTGTTCGCGACGGCCGTCGATAAGCATCATCGCGGTCAGAATGTTCTGCATCTCGCTGTTCTGCCTGACGGTCTCTTTCCTGGCCGTCGACGGATCGCTGTATTTCAGCGTCTGCTTCATCACGCGCTCGTCCTCTTTGCGCGTCTCGCCGGGCGTCAGATCCCTGCCGTTTCTGGCCAGCAACCGCTGGACCTCAACCCCGTTGACGTAGAACTGCTCGTGGATCTCGACGTCAGACTTTTTCACTTTGCCCTTACTGTCGAGTTCTGCTTCCTCGTCAGTGACGCGGCAGTCGTAGCGTTCCTGCTCGGCCGCCAGCCTGGCCTCGTTGGCAAGGGCGCGCTGCATCAGATCGCTGGAGTTGGGCAAAGGCGCGTCGTTGCTCCGCGCTCGGGACTGTCCCGAGGCCATGCAAGCCAGGACGGCCAGCAGGAAAGCGACGACCATTCTGTGTGGTTTCATGCTTCGCCTTTCTCGGGTTGCCGGCTGCCTGCTTACTCCTGCCGCAGCGCTTCCAGCGGATCAATCTGCGCGGCGCGCCGCGCCGGAATCCAGCACGCCAGCAGAGCCACCCCGGCCAGCAACAGCGGGACGCCCACCACCAGGCGCGGATCGCCCGCGCCCACCTGGAACGCCCGTGCGAACACCGTCAACATTGCCGAGAGGATCCGGCTCAGCGCCATGGCTCCCAAGAATCCCAGGATCATCCCCGCTCCAATGAGCGTCGCGCCCTCGCGCAGCACCAGCCGCAGCACCTGCAACTTGCGTGCTCCAAGCGCCATGCGGATTCCGATCTCCTTCTTCCGCTGGGCCACCGCATAACCGGTAACCCCGGCCAGTCCCATCGCCGACAGGAGCAGCGCGAAGAGCGCCATGCCGCCGTAGGTCCGCGTTGCCGTCTTCATCGCGTAGCGGTTCAATTCCAGATAGTCGCCGAGCGTCTGGACATCGAACAGCGTCAGTTTCGGATCGACAGCGGCCATCGCTCTTCGGATTCCCGCCACGGCATCGGCTCCGCCGCCGGTGCGCACCATCAGCGTGATCCCGCTCGGTCCCGGCTGAGCGAAATTCCGCGCCGTCAACGGCAGGTATGCTGTCGGCAACTGCATGCCCAGTCCCGTGCGCAGGTCCTGCGCGACTCCGATTACCTCGTACACCTGGTTTCCGTTGCGGACCCTCCGGCCGATCGCGTTCTCCTTCGCGAATAAGCTCCGCGCCGCGGTTGCGTTCAGGATCACGGGCGTCGCGGCGCCGGTCGCGGCACTTCCCGCTGTGCGCTCGTCTGCTTCCGTGAACTCGCGTCCCGCCAGCAGCGGCTCGTCGAGGACTGCAAAATAGCCGGCACCGACGGTGTCGTTCGCCACCACCGCGATCTTCTTTGACGCCCCGTCCGCCGCCAGCGGCAGATTCGCATCCGTCTCGTCGTTGCCCGAGAACGGCGGCTGTGCCGCCAGGGCGAACCGTCCCACCTCACCCGAATCGCGCAAGCGCTCCGGCAGCGTGGCGAACAGCGCCGTCGCCTTCTCCGGCGTGTATCCATCGCGCACCGGATCGAAGGAGGCCAGGATCATGCGCCGCACGTCGAAACGCGGTCCCACCTCAGCCCCGCGACCGATGCCGATTGCCAGGAAACCGATGATCAGCAGCAGCATCATCGATCCCGTCACCTGGCCGACGATCGCCAGATTCCTCAGGCCGAAGCGGCGATAGCCGGCCAACTGCGCCGCCGCGCCCTGTTTCAGGGCCGGGCCCACTGCGACATGCGTGG
Source organism: Acidobacteriaceae bacterium (assembly GCA_035505395.1). Taxonomy (GTDB): domain Bacteria; phylum Acidobacteriota; class Terriglobia; order Terriglobales; family Acidobacteriaceae; genus Palsa-343. Next base: position 3,085 of record DATJQW010000128.1, on the reverse strand, counting down.
TCTGCACGGCCGGCGCCACGCTGAAGGCGATGCCGCAAATCACAGCCACCACGAACGCAAACAGCGCTCCGTGCCAGCTTACGCCCATGGCCGACGACACCGGTGCTCCCGCCGGATGCGGCACCTGCGCGTTCAGCGCGTTGAGCGCCACGGACAGCCCGAAACCCGCGACCCCGCCGAGCAGGGACAGCAGCATCCCCTCGCTGATCATCTGCCGCCCCAGACGCCACCGGCTCGCCCCGATGGATAGCCGGATCGCCAGTTCACGCCGCCGGTTCGCGCCGCGCGCTATCAGCATTGTGGCCAGGTTCATGCAGGCGATTCCCAGGATCAACGCGAACAGCACCACATAGAATCCGTCGAGCACGGGCAGCATCTTCCGAGGAATCGGCACGCGCGTCCCTGCCGGCATCAGCACCACGCGCTTCGCCTTGTCCTGTTGCGGCGGCGCGGCCGGATCATCCTTGTCCAGCCGCCGGGTAATCCCGTCCAGCGCTGCCTCCGCCCGGTCCAGGGTCACGCCCGGCGCGAGGCAAAACAGCGCAGCAAAGCGGCGCACATGCGGCGCGTGGAGGACATCGTTTGCCAATTCCGGCGCCATCGCCGCTGACGCCGTCACCGGCACAAAGACATCGGATGGGCTCAGTGTTGCTGCTCCGTCGAATCCTCGCGGCGCAACACCCACAATCGTCGCATTCTGCCCATTCAGCCGCAGCGTTTGCCCCACAACATCCGCCGCACCCCCAAAATAGCTGCGCCAGTACCGGTCGCTGAGAACCACCGACGTTGTGCCGCTGGCCCCGTCCAGTACCGGATCGAGCATCCGCCCCTGCTCGGCATTTACGCCCAGCACGGCGAAGAAATCCGGTGAAACGAGTTGCCCGAAAACCCTCTGCGGCTTCGTGCCATTGTTTCCGCCGACATTGAACGGAATGCCGGTCTCAAGAGCCGCCACTCCGCTGAACAGGTTCCTCTGCTCCCGGTAGCGTTCGATATACATGTACGAAACCGGAGCCTCGGCCATCGCCAGCCTCGAGGCGTTGGCTGCATCGGGCAGCGGCTGGTTCAGCAACTGCCACCCCGTGCTGTAAATGCTCGTGGCAAGGCCGATGCCCAGGCCCATCGACAGAATCCCCACCAGCGCAAATCCCGGAGACTTCGCCAGTGCCCGCGCTGCATAGCGGAGATCCCGCCGCATTTCGCTCAGGTATTCGACGGGCAGACGCACCGCCAGGTCCGCCATCTGCGGCAGCAACCCGGTAAGGCCGCGCCGCTGCGCAATCTGCTCGACCGCATCCTCGCCGTCGCGCAGCATCTCCTCGCCGAACGCCAGCTTGAACTCGTGCGGGAACGCCTCCGCCATCCTCTGGTACAACCGCCGCGCCATCGTCATTCCGCCACCGTCCGCCGCTTCGTATGAATGGCATCCACCAGCTCCTGCAGCCGCTCGCACTCTGCGTTCAGCACTCGCCGCCCCAGCGCCGTCAGCCGGTAATAACGCCGCCGCGCATCGTCCATTTCCGGCGCCGGACGCCGCGGCGACTCCTCAATCAGCTCCGCCTCGATGAGCCGCTTAAGCGATCCATATAAGGTGGCCGGCCACAGCCGAACCTTCCCCGTTGTCCGCCCCAGCACGTCCTGCATGATCCCGTATCCGTGCTGCTCTCCTGCTGCCAGCGACAGCAGGATATGGAACCACTGCGGTTTCAGGGGCAGAAAAGACTCGGATCGGTCTACCATGCGCAATATCTATATTTCTACATATATATATTTGTCAAGAGGAGAATAGGTCAGCCGAACTCCCGGGACCCGTCGAGACGCATCACGTCGCCGCGACAGAGGACGCACGGTGCAACGATTCACCCGCGGTGTCGCCAAATCGCCGAATCACTCACCGACGCAGCGTTCTGGACGTGATACCGGCATTGCGGAAGTCTCGCGCACAATGTCCGGCGGGGGCTGAAGCCCGGTTCTTTTGGGGTCTTTTTCGGCACCCGTTCGACTCCGCCGGCTGAAGCTCGGGGTCGCTCAGGGCGGGCTCTGAGGTCGTGCCCGGATGCAAAGGCCACGAAGGGGATCGACTTGCTGATACTTCAGTTCTCTGAATTCCCGCGATTCGCCCTTCATGTCAGGGGCGTGAATTGTTGCCGAGACCGAGAACTATGGGGTCACTGCTTTCAGAGTAGAGTAATGATCCCGGGTCGCGATCCGCCCCGATCTCGGGGAATCGATCAGTGATGCGGCTGACAATATCACGGCAGGCCGCCTCGTCCAGGTCCGGCACCAGGAGGGTGCGCCCACCCCACCTGCGGATGGCGTAGAGACCGGGAGTTTCGTTTTCGCCTGCGGCGTACTCAATAGACCGCAGGTCGGCGGTCACTACGGAGATTGTCGTGCGCACGAGGCGGCCAAGGTTTCCACGTGCGCTTATGTCTTGTGCGCTTACAAGCAATTTAGTTTGGTGCCCTTGAAGCCAGTCGGCGATGGGCCACAGCGTGCCGAATGCGAGCAACGAGCGCCACAGGAGATTCGAAGATCTCGACGCGAGGACGAGTAGCAGCACGACAACCGCCCATCGTCCGATCCTCTGGAGGGATCCTTCGTGGCGAACAATCGTGAACTCCAATTCCCCGGACAGGTCGGCAGCTGTCCATTCCGTCTTTGATCCGATGCTCATGGGGTGCTGCGGTTGAGTATGCCACGCCTCGGGATGAGTCAGGCAGTGTAACCGCGACAGGAGTTCCGTCCGTGGGGGCTGGCGCGCGCACGGCTGTCATGTGTAAGCACAGAATTCTGAACGGATCACCGGCGTTACGGAAGCCTGGACCGGGGTGGAGGGCGACAAAATGCAGGTCCCCGTTCGACTCGGGTGCTCGAGCACCCTCGCTCAGGGCAGGCTATTCGACTCGCGGCTGAATTGGTTGTTGCGCGCAAATGCGGGCGCGACGAATTCGGAAGGCTCGCTTGATTGAATAAGCCGGAAGGCTCCCTCGAATCCCGGTTAGGCTTTGGTGTTGTGGAGGCCAGAGCTTCACGGGAAGGAAGGAGCCGTGATGAGGATTATAGGTTGTGACTTTCACCCTGG
>DATJQW010000127.1:0-12700 GCA_035505395.1 Acidobacteriaceae bacterium | reverse complement strand
CTGTCGCCGAACATCCATTCGCCGCTCTGACCGGCGGATTCCGGATCATGCGGAAACTCCCAGAAGAGCGGGCGCACCAGGCCATCATCGCCCTCAGCGCCAAGCCGCTCATAGGAGTAGATGTAGGGGAGCAGCCGGTAGCGCAGATCGATAGCATCGCGCGCGGCGGCTTCGGCAGTAGGCCCGTAAACCCAGGGCTGACGCTTCTCGTCGAGATCACCGTGCACGCGCATGATGGGGACGAACGCGGCGAACTCAACCCAGCGTGCATAATTTTCCGGCGAAGGATGGCCGAAAAATCCACCGGTATCCATGCTCCAGTGAAACTCGCCGGTATCGAGCGCGGCCAGCATGCGGCGCCGCTGAAAAGCCATGCTGGGGAAACCGGTGACGATATCGCCCGACCAGCCTGCATAGCCATAGCGGCTGGCTCCCAGATAAAAGGCGCGGTTGATGGACCAGACGCGCAGGTTAGAGTCGGCACGCTGGCCGTCATAGAGCATGCGGCCCATATTCAGAAACTGAAAGTTGTTAAAGATGGTTTTGTAACTGACATCGGCCTCGTCGTTCCACCATGCGGCCATGCCGGCGCGGAAGGCGGGGCGGAGATGATCCCAGAACCAGGTGCGGGTCAGCGGATCGTTGAAGTCGAGATCGCGCGCCATGCGGTGCGAAAAATAGTCGGCCATCGGCGGTTCACCCGGATACCAGAGGTGATGCTCGGTCGCGTAAGCCGCGGCCTCGGTGGGCTGACTGGGATTGCCGGCTACCGTGAGGAGAATGCGCGGTTTCAGGATTCCCGCCAAATGAACCCCTTCCGCGGCCAGGGTCTTTGCGAAGACGCCGGAGGCCCCATCCGGAAATTTATCGGGGTCGACATTTCCGGGGCCCGACGTGCTGTTCCACCGCCATTCGCCGTAGTTATCTTCGCCCCAGGCTTTCCAGTCAAAATCGAGGATGAATCCATCGATGGGGATCTGCCTGCGCCGATAGGTGGCAACGATATTCTCGACTTCCTTCTGCGTGGAGCCCCACTGGCTGTTGAGAAAGCCCAGGGTCCATTTGGGCGGCAGCGGCGGCGGACCCACCAGCCGCGAAAGGTTGGCTATGGTCTTCAGAGGCGGCCCGACGGAGACGAAGTACTCGACATCGGCGCGCGAGCCATGCAGAAAAGTCAGGCGGCCAGGAGCAGTGGTGAACTCGCCACCGTCGGAGTCGATGAGCAACCCGTAGTTCACCGTGAAGATATACGGACCGCCGCTGTTACCCTGGATGCCCTGCACAGCCGGGCCACCGGAATTACGGGTGATGCCGAGGGATGTGTCTCTGAGGCCGATGCCGTGGATGCCGTAGAAGGTGTCGCCCTGGTCGTGGAGCATTGCGACGCCACGATCCTGTGCCTCGCGAAATGGATCGACGCTCTCGAGCAGGCGATGTCCGGTGCGATCGTCGATGGTGATGCTGAAGGGGCTGTGTTGCTTCATACGCACGGAGAGATCGACAGTGGAAAGGACATACGCGCCGTCAGCACTGGACGTCCGGACCCAGGCGGGCGGCCGGTAATCGGGGTCGAGAACCAGTGTCCGCGGGGAAGATTGTCCGTCGGGACGGACATGGACGCGAACGACGTTGTCCTCGACGATCTGCACATCGAGGATGGAGCTGCCCGAGATGATCTCAATGGCTCCTGACCCGATTATCGCCTCGATGGGGCGGGAGGGAGCTTGTGCCAGCAGTGGCCAGCAGCAGGAGGTTACGAGCATCGCGGCTGCTGCGAGACCGAAGCGTTTGAGGATGATCTGCGTGGCCGCTGCCCCCGGGTTTCTCCACATATCGGCGTGTCCTTTCTCCTGGCTGACGGATACTTGTTGATTTTCTTCAGAGCGCTGAGTTGATCTGCTCGACCAACTCGTCGGCGGAGGCGGCGGGCGGCAGGCAGGATGTGCCGCGGCAGACGAGGGCGACGGCCTGACTATCGGCGGAGGCAAGTTGGGGAAGGTTCGGGAGGGTTTCAGCGAGAACGGGCGGAAGATTGTCGGCCGCAACCTGATCGGGGCGCAGGGCGATCACAGCTTTGTTGACCGCGTAGCGAGCGTTGGCGATGGCTGAGAGGCGGCGCGCGGCGGTTCCCTCCCCCAGGATTACGACCTGGATGGACGGCAGGAGCAGGCGCTCGAGCGCGAGGGCGTAGCTGCCGGCGTAGAGGCCGTAATGCTCGATGACACCGGCAAAGGCTGCCAGCGTATCCTGAGCCTTCGAGCGGAAATCGGCACGGCCGCTGAGGCCGTCGAGCCGGAGCAACGCGGCGGCAGCCGTGGAGTTGCCGGCCGGAGTAGGAGAATCCTGCATAGGCTTGCGGCGGGCGGCGAGAGCGCCAAGTTTGTCGCCGGAATTTTGTTCGGTGTCGAAGAAGGCGCCATTCTCGGAATCGTAGAACTTCGCGACCATGGACTCGGCGATCTGCATGGCGGTCGTGTAGTAACGGAACTCGCCGGTGGCCTGCCATGCGTCAACGCAGGCGTGCACCAACAGCGCGTAATCGTCGAGGACGCCGGCAACTCGCGTGACTGGGCCACGCTGATCCGGGTAGGCGATGACGTGCGCGAGGCCGGAGGCAGAATCCCATCCCTCGCCGAGAATGCGATCCAGGGATTTCAGCGCGAAAGCGCGCGGCGCATCGAGATCGAGGACGCGGGCGGTGTCGAGATACGCGGAGATAGCCATGGCGTTCCAGCCGGTGTAAATAGTGCGATCGACGAAGGGCGTGGGACGCTGCAATCGCGAGGCGTATAGCTTCGCTTTCGCCGAGTCGAGATCGCGCTGGAGGTCCACAGAGGGGCGGCCGAGGCGCTGCGCGGTTTCTTCGAGAGAAAAGCGCCGGTGCAGAACGTTTTTCTTCGGGTTGTGGTGCATGTCGCCGAGGTCGCCGAGGTCGTACCAGAGCTCGGCAGCGGCGAGCTCATCGCCGGCGAGAACAGCGGCGGCCTCGTCACGCGTCCAGGTGAAATAGTCGCCGTCGTCGTCGAGGGAGATGTCCGCGTCCTGCGAGGCGTAGAAGCCGCCACGCTCCTGATCGCTGAGCCACTCATTCATCCAGCGCAGGATGTCGCGCGCGACCGCGGCGAACTCGGGCTCGACGAAGCTCTGAAAGGCGTGGACATAATTACCGAGGAGGCCGGCGTTGTCGTAGAGCATCTTCTCGAAGTGCGGGACGACCCAGCGCTCGTCGACGGAGTAGCGATGAAAGCCGCCTGCGAGCTGATCGTAGACGCCGCCGCGCGCCATTTTCGAGAGCGTGACGGTCGCTGCGGTCTTCGCGGCTTCGTTGCCGGTACGGGCGGCTACATCGATCAACAGGTCGAGCGCCGCGGGATGAGGGAATTTGGGTTGCGAGCCGAAGCCGCCGTTGCGGTGATCGAACTGGCCAACGGCGGACTGCACGAGCTTGTCAACGATGGAGAGCGAGAGGCCTTCGCCGCGCGCGGAAAAGGTTTCGCCGTGCTCGATGGCGGCGATGACGCTCGACGCTGATTCAACTACCTCATCGCGACGCGTGCGCCAGGCCTCGGCCAGAGTGAGCAGCACACGCTCGAAACCCGGACGGCCATAGCGGTCCTCGCGGGGAAAATAGGTTCCGGCGAAAAAGGGCTTGCCGTCGGGAGTGAGAATCGCAGTCAACGGCCAGCCTCCCTGCCCGGCGATGGCCTGCACGGCGGCCTGGTAGCGAGCGTCGACGTCGGGACGCTCGTCACGATCGACCTTGATGGCGACGAAGTGCTCGTTGATGGTGGCGGCGAGCGAGGGATCCTCGTACGACTCGCGATCCATGACGTGACACCAGTGGCACCAGACCGCGCCAACGTCGAGGAGGATGGGCTTGTCGAGCCGGCCGGCGAGCGCAAAGGCGTCTTCACCCCACTCCTGCCAGCTCACGGGCTGGTGCATCGCCGAGCGCAGGTAGGTGGAGGATGCCTGATCGAGCTGGTTGCGGGTTTGCGGGGCAGCAGAAGGCTGAGCCATGCTCTCAGCGTAGCGCGCCTGCGAGCTGGCGCGCGACCTGCACGTAAAGATCGATGGCGGCGAAGAGTTCCCTCTTCGCGAGGCGCTCGTGCGGAGTGTGTGCGACGTGAATGGAGCCGGGGCCGAGCAGCACCGGCTCGCCCCAGTTGCCAAGCCAGGGAATATCGGTGGTGAAGGCGGCGACCATGGTGGGCAGGCCTTCGACGGAGCGCATGCGCTGGAAGGGGATCTCGAGGGTAAAGTCGACGGATGCGAGGCCGACGACGGCGTCTTCGATGGCGCGCCGGATCTCGTGCGAGGGGCCGACCAGCCGCACCAGCACCTGGGCTTCAGCGGCATCGGCGATGACGTTGGGAGCATGGCCGCCGTGGATCATCCCGACGTTCAGCGTAGAGGGGCCGATGCCTTCGAGCGTAGGCAAAGGAATTTCGAGAATGCGCCGCAGGGCTCCGACCATTTTGTGCGTGGCGCTCTCGCCCAGCTCGGGATAGGCAGAGTGCGCCATTTTCCCCGTAGCGCGGATGACGGCGCGCAGCGTGCCCTTGGAGGCGAGAGCGACGCGGTTGTCGGTGGGCTCACCGTTGATCAGGAAACGGCTACCGGGAGCGTGCTGATTGGCGAGTTTGGCGCCGGCAGAGTCGCGCTCCTCGCCGGCGAGGAACAGCAGGCCGGCACGAACGCCCTCATCACGGAGACGCTCCACAGCGGCAATCTGCGCGGCGATGATGCCCTTGGCGTCGCAGGACCCGCGGCCGTAAATGAATTCGTTGTCCTCGCTGGAAGGAATGAAAGGCGGGACGGTATCCATGTGTGTCGAGAGCACAACGTCGGGTGTCTGGCCCGGCACGCAGGCGAAGACGTTGCAGCGCTCGCTGGTGGAGCGGCTCTCGGGCGGCTGCTCGACAAGCATTTTCTCGACCGCGAAGCCGCGCCCGGCGAGAAAATCCGCCAGAAACACGCCCACGGCGCCCTCGTTGTAGGTGATGGACTCGATGTCCACGAGGCGGCGGGTGAGCTGAACGGGATCGAGGATCATGGCGAAGGATCAGGATACCCGAGAGGCTGTTCGTAGAATGAAAAGGAGATGACCCAGACACACGTTGGCGCCGCGTCGCTCCGCACAATTGACGATCTGCGCTCGCCGGCAGGGCGGCTGGAAGCGCTGCTGAATGCGGGCGCGCCCACGGCCGAGTACGCAGCGCTGGTTTGCCATCCGCACCCACTGGGCGGCGGAACGATGCACAACAAGGTGGTGTACCACGCCATGAAGGCGTTCCAGACTTTCGGGCTGCCGGTGCTGCGCTTCAATTTCCGCGGAACGGAGCTGAGCGAGGGCGAGCATGACTTCGGGCGGGGCGAACAGGAGGACGTGCGTGCGGCGCTGGAATGGCTGGATCGGGAATATGCGCGGCCGATTTTGTTTGCCGGATTTTCGTTTGGCGCGTGGGTGGGATTGCAGGCCTGCTGCGGCGACACGCGGGTGCACGGGCTGACCGCGCTGGGATTGCCGGTGCGCGCTGAAGGGCGCAGTTATCACTACGAGTTCCTGGGCGGCTGCATCCAGCCGAAGTTATTCGTCAGCGGCACGCGGGATCAGTTCGGACCTGCGGCGGAGGTGGAAGCTGCGGTGGCGCTGGCGCGAGAGCCGAAGAAACTGGTGTGGGTGGCCGATGCGGATCACTTCTTTGCGCCGCGCGACGGGGCAACGGGTCATGCTGGTCAGCGAGGAGGGAGTAAGCTGGACGAGATGAAGAACGCAATCCGCTCGTGGGCGCAGCGGCAATTCCCGCGCCTCGGCAGCCAATGAGCAATCCGGAAGAACTGCACAGCATTGCCCGGGAGATCTTCGACGAAGCTCTGCGGGCCTGCGATATTCCCAAAGCGTTCGACCGGCATCTGCATTTCGAGGGGCGGACGCTGGTGCGGCACCCTTCGCCGCGCCTGCCCCCGATCACGCAGCCGCTGGACGGATACAAGCAGTTTTTTACGATCGCTTTCGGCAAGGCTGCGCTCTCGATGCTGGATGCACTCCTGGAGCGGTTGCCGGAGAAGAAGCACCTTGATGGTGTATGCTCTGCGCCGGATATCCCGAAGAAGCGGAACCGGCACATTCGGTACTATGCGGGCGGACATCCACTGCCGAACGAGGATTCGCTGGCGGCGGCGCGCGCGTCGCTGGCGCTGCTGAGGCACGCAAAGAAGGACACGTTCATTTTCTTTCTCATCAGCGGGGGCGGCTCGGCGATGCTGGAACTGCCGCGCGAAAAGAAGATTTCCCTGGACGACACGATCGCGTTCCACGAAACCCTCGTGGCCAGCGGAGCAACGATCACGGAAATAAACACGGTGCGGAAGTACTTTTCCGCCGTGAAAGGCGGGCGTCTTGCCCTGGCCGCGCCGGAGGCGACGAAGCTGTCGTTGCTGCTGGCCGATGTTCCGCTGAAGGACCTGGCGGCGGTCGCGTCATCGCCTACGCTGCCGGATTACTCGAGTCTCGCAGAATGCGCGGAGATCCTGGACCGGTTTCACCTGCTGGAGAAATTTCCGCCCGCGGTTCGTGAGTTCTTCGAGCAGCTTTATCGCAATCAGCCCGCAGCCTCAGGCGCGCCGTCCGACCAGCACAAGGCCGCACTGGCCTTCGAGCACGCGCAGTTTGACACGCTGCTGTCGAATCACGATTTCGTAAACGCGGCGCGCGATCACGCGCAGACCCTGGGGTACAAGGTCGTCATCGACAACACCTGCGACGACTGGGATTACGCGGAGGCGGCGCGATACCTCCTGGCGCGCTTCCACGAGCTAAGGCGCGAGCATGAAAAGCTGTGTCTGCTTTCGAGCGGAGAGGTGACGGTGAAGCTGGGGGATCATCCCGGATGCGGCGGGCGCAATCAGCAGTTCGCGCTGGCGGCGGCGCTGGACCTGGCGCACTACCATGGCGAGTCGCTGGCGGTGCTGAGCGCGGGGTCGGATGGCGTGGACGGGAACAGCCCAGCAGCGGGCGCAGTGGCTGATACAACGACGGTGGCGCGGGCGCGCAGCTACCATTTCGATCCCGAGGTGACGCTGGCGCGCTTTGACGCGTGCACCCTGTTTACCTCGCTCGGCGATTCAATTGTGACAGGGCCGACCGGAAACAACCTGCGGGATTTGCGGATTCTGATTTCGAGCTAGAACTTCACCTGGGGCGCCTGCTGCGCAGAGGGCGAAGCCTGGAAGTAGTCGTTGTCCGGCTGGAAGCCGCCGATGCGCGCCCAGATGTTGTTGGGGATCTGGCGGATGAAGGTGTTGTAGTCCTGCACATCATCGTTGTAGCGGTGGCGCTCGACAGCGATGCGGTTCTCGGTGCCTTCGAGCTGATCCTGAAGCTCGAGGAAGTTCTCGTTGGCTTTCAGGTTCGGATAGTTCTCAGCCACAGCAAGGAGGCGGCCAAGCGCGCCGTCCAGCTGGCCGTTTGCCTGGATTTTGCTCTGCGGATCATGCGCGGCGAGCAGCGCCTCGCGCGCCTGATCGACGTCGGCGAAGACCTTTTCCTCGTGCTGAGCGTAGCCCTTCACCGTGGCTACCAGGTTGGGAATCAGATCGGCGCGGCGCTCCAGCACCACGTTCACATTGGACCACTGCGCGTGGATGGCTTCCTGCTTGGCGACCATCTGCTTCTGCGCGGTGATGTAGCTGCCGACGACCAGCAGACCCGCCAGCACGATCACCGCGACGACGGCGACAGCAATCCAAAGACCACGACGCATCATGATGCACTTCTCCTGTCCTGTTGGGACTTGAATCGATGTTACCAACTACCGCCCGCTCCGCCACCGCCGGTGCTGCCGCTGCCGCCGATGTCGAAACCGTCACCACCCCCGCCTCCGCCGCCTCCAAAATCGCCGCCACCGCCCCCGAAACCGCCTCCACCCCATCCACCCCCGCCAAAGAACATGCCAAGCAGGAAGCCGAGCAGCCCGGAACCGCCCGCCCAGAGGAGGAAGACCGCAACGAGGATGAGGAAGACAATGCCGCCGACGATCCGGCCGAGGCTGGCGCGCGGCTGCCGTTGCACACTCGCGCCCCAACGCGTGAGGGGCTTGAGCTGAATGTCCGCATTCTGCGCGATGATTTGCGACATCTCATCGACAGCCAGGGTCACAGCGCCGTCGAAGTCGTTGGCGCGCAGCATGGGAACCATCTGGCGGCCGATATCGCCGACCTTGCCGTCAGGCAGAATACCTTCGAGCCCGTAGCCCGTCTCAATGAAGCGCTTGCGGTCCTGCACTGCGAGCACCAGGATCACACTGCGGTCGCTGCCCTTGTAGCCGGCTTTCCAGGCATCCTCCAGATCCACCGCATACTGCTGGATGGGTTCGCCGTTCGTGGTGTTAATGGTCAGGACAAGGATCTTCGCGTGCGCCTCGTGATCCACTTCGCTGCAAAGCTGGTCGAGCTGCGCGATGGTCGCCGGGGACATCACGTGCGCATAGTCGCTGACGTAATCGGTGGGTTTGGGCAGATCCTTGACGGACTGCGCCAGGGCCGGAGCTGTCGCGCAGACGAGAAGCGCAGCCCATCCAGCCAGTTTCATCCTGATGCGGGGCATTAGGTTTATTGTAGCCGCGGCCTCGATGGCAGGAGGTTCGATCAAAGGGGCTTTTCCATCACCAGCGCGTCGATGCGGCCGAGGTAATAGCCGGGGATACGGCCGCTACGCTCAAATCCGTGCTGCGCATAGAACTGAATTGCGGCAAGATTGTCGATGGCCACTTCAAGGCGCATGCTGGCCACACCGACCGCAAGAAGCCGCTCTTCCAGGGCAAGCAGCAGAGTGTGGCCGATACGGCGGCGGCGCAACTCCGGATGGATGTCGATGGTGATGAGCCTTCCCTGCGGAGATCCCCCGCGCCGCCGGGTTCCGGCCACGGCAAAGCCTGCGATTTTGCCCCTTTCATCCTCCGCGACAAGGGAGATGTTACCCGGATAACGGAGAAAATAGCCAAGCTCAGCACGCGACCAGGAGATGCCGGGCACGAAGCAAGCCTGATCGAGCGCGTAGAGGTCCGCAAAATCCTCAGGTTTCGCGTCGCGGACCAGCATGGCCGCGGCTTACCGCTGCGCGTTCTGCGCCATACCACCGCCGGCGGCCGCGGTTTCCAGCGGCGGCTGAGCCACGATACCGCTGAAGAGCGAAGCAGCCATCAGCCGGCCACCGGACCAGGCGACAGAATGGACGTTCCAGCCGGCATTCCACCATTTCCAGGTTCGATCGCGCGGATCGATGGCGAAGATCACTGTGCTCTCGCGGGAGGTGACGATGACGCGCTTCATGGAAGGATCCCAAACGAGGCTGTTGATGGCCACCAGGGGCAGGTGGCTGAGCTTCGTCCAGGTGCGGCCGCGATCGGTGGTGAAGAAGAGGCCTTCGCGACCACCAGCCCAGAGGGTTCCATCAGGAGACGCTGCCAGCACCTCGATCGCGGTAAGGCCGGAGGGGAAAATGACCGGTTCCCAGCGGACGCCGCCATCCACAGACATCACGATTCCGTTGCGGCGGGCGGCGTAGACCGTGCTGTCGAAACTGGTGATGGCAACGTAGTTCCCTGCGCCGGAGAAGACTCCGGCATCAGAATCGCCGAGCACCGGCCCCTGCCACGACTGGCCATCATTCGTGCTGCGGAAGACTCCCTGCGTAGTGGCGGCGAACCAGGTGCCTTCGGAGACGGCCAGCGCCGTCACGCGTCCCTGCAGCGATGGATCGTCGGTTCGCCGTGTGGAATGCCGTTCTTCACGGCGGCCATGGACATTGCGGCGAGTCCGCGGCGCGGGAGGCGCAGCAGCAGCATTGAGAAGTCCGACGGAATTAGATGGTGCCCAGGCAGAGCCACTCCAGCGGAACACGCCGTCGCTGGTGCCGGCCAGCAGCGCGCCGTCGGCTCCCTGGGCGAGCATGAAGACGTCCCGGCCATCGAGGCCGGCGCTCTGCTGCCGCCAGCTTCTCCCGAAGTCGGTGGTAACGAAGACGCCGCCGTAAGTCTTGTCGTTGATAACGCCGGCGTAGAGGGTGCCGGGATCCTTTGCGTCGACAAGCAGAGCGGCAACCTGGCGCTGGGAGAAGCCGGTGTTGGAGGCTTCGAAGGTGATCCCCCCATCCTCGCTGGCGAGCACGCCGCCGCGATCGGTAGCGAGGAGCACATGCTGAGGATTGCGAGGATCGATGTAGACGTCGTTGACGATGACCTGCGACCCAGTCGTGCGCGTCCAGTTTTTGCCGCCGTCACGCGTCTTGTAGAGACCCTCGGTGGTCCCGGCGTAGACGATGTTGCGGTCCGAGGGGTCCATGGTGATGACGCGGGTGCGGCGGGCGCTGGAGGGAATGCCCTGCACCTTGCGGAAGTCGTCGCCGAAGTCGTCGCTGCGGTAGATTCCGGAGCAGGCGCTGAGATATACGACGCTGGGCCGCGAGGGGTCGACGATCATGGAGAAGATGTCAGAGTCGACGATGAGGCCCTGTTTCATGCTGCGCCAGGTGGCGCCTCCGTCCATGGTTTTCCAGGGAAGATGCCAGGTTCCGGCGTAGATGATCCCGGCATCGTAGGGATCGATGGCGATGGACTCGACCTCATGAATCTCAGCGCTGCCGGGAGGGCTGATCTGGCGCCAGTGGAGGCCCTTGTCCAGGCTGCGGTAGACACCGCGGAGAGTGCCGGCGACCAGTTCATTCGGATTGGAACGCGCCTGAGCCAGAGCGAGGACAGACTGACCGGTCATCCCACGCGATTCAGCCCATGAGCGGCCACCGTCGTGGCTGATGTAGATGCCGCCGTCCGGATGGTCCATCACCCATACGCCGGCAAACAGCGTGCGGGGATTGGAGCGATCGACGACGAGGCTGTCGACTACCAGGTTGTCCTGAGTGCTGAGCCTTGCGAGCCGCGACCAGGACGAGCCGCCATCGGCGGACTGATAGATCCAGCTGTCCGTCGTACCGAGGTAGATGTGCCGGGGATCGTGAGAATCAAAGGCAAAGCGCCGCGCGTCGCCGCCGTCGGGGCCAATGGCGGCCCATGCCGCCTGCGAGGTGGGGGAAGCCTGGGCGTACAAACCAGGGGCGAGGACGGCAAGAGCCGTCAGGAACAACAGCAGCCGGGTGCTTCTCATATCTCCAATGGGCGACGGAACAAAACTCCGGAGGGATGCTCCGCACGCAAACAGGATCGCTAAGGCTATGGTATCTGCTTTCCGGGCCTCTGCGCGCGTCCTCTGCGGCTTCGCGGGGTGAAAGATCATGGCCGGTCGCCGGGGAGGAAGCAGCGGAGGGCCGACGGAAGGCAGGGCAAAAAATCAGGGCTGGCCGAAATCCGGCCAGCCCTGTTTCGTCCGTGATGCGTGGTTATTGCGCCGCAGGCGCCGTGGCAGCCGCCTTGCGGTGATGGTGGTGATGGCGCGCCACCGGGTTGCGCGGCTGGGCTTTCACGGCGTTCTCATCGACCGCCGTCGTGCCCGGCACATCGTTGTCGAAGTTGGCGCCCGCAGGAACCAGGTAGTCGTCGACCTCGTTCTGGCCGCTGGTGCCGGTGCGCACCTGGATGCGGCTGGCATCGATGCCCTTCTCCGTAACCAGGTAGGCTTTGGTGTTCACCGCACGCTGTGCCGCCAGCTTATCGGCGGTCGGCCAGTGCTCACGCTCCCAGCGGGTGCGCGGCGTCCTGGTCGGAGCCGAGTTACCGACCACCACCAGCGTGGCATCCGGCTTCTGCTGTGCGTTCAGGGCCACGTCGTCGAGGCAAGCCTTCGCCTCGTTGTCGACGCGGGTCGGACGGCGCTTGTCGTGGTTGAACTGGATCGAGCAAAGGGTCTGCGTCTTGGGAGCAGGCGGCGGAGGCGGAGCCTGCACATCCACCGTGGTGGTCGCCGAGGCGGTCTGACCCTTGTCATCCTGCACCGTTCCGGTGACCGTGATGGTGCCCGAAGGCGCGCCAGTGGTCGACAGGGTGGCGGTGGTGCCGGTTCCGCTGATCGACCCAGCCGATGCGGAGTAGCTGTAGGTCAGCGGGCGATTCTGCGGGCTGACGCCGTTGCAGGTGATGGTGGAGCTTTCACCCGGATTGACAGTGCTCGGATTGGCGGTGCAGCTGATCGTCGGAGGCTCAAACTGCTTCACTGTGAACTGCGCGGTGCAGTCGGCCGACTGGCCCGGCTTGTTGCCCTCGGTGACATGCCCAGAGACGGTGTAGTTGCCGGGCTGCAGGCTGCCGGTATCGATGGTCGCGGTGGGATTGGTGCCGCCCACGGTCAGGCCCTGACCGCTCCAGCTATAGGTGGCGGTCTTTTTCGGATTGAGATTGGTCGCGGTACCTGTGACGGTGACCTGCTCACCCGGAAAAACCGAGCTCGGGTTCACGGAGCAGGCATAAGCGACCGGAGGAGGAGGAACGATGCTGCCGAAGTGCACCACAATTCCGGCGCTCAGACGAGCGGAATCAACATTCGCGCGGCCGCCACTGCCGACGGCCTCAGGACCGAAGTCCACGTGATAGTACTGATAATCCGCCTGGAAGAGGCGCAGCGCGAAACGATGGTCCATGAAAGGCAGTTCGTAATCAAGGCCGCCGCCGACAGTCAACGCCGGACCCCAGGTGTAACCGTGCCAGGGACCGTCGGTTTGCGGGCTGTTCGGGCCGCCGAGGCGCACACC
>DATJQW010000126.1:0-11735 GCA_035505395.1 Acidobacteriaceae bacterium | reverse complement strand
CCTTGCTGGCGGAGAGGGAGGGATTCGAACCCCCGATACCCTTTCGGGCATGCCGGTTTTCAAGACCGGAGCCATCAACCACTCGGCCACCTCTCCGACTCTTTCAGTCTACTAGCAGGACGGGAGGCATCGGAGCAGGGTCTCCGTTGCAGCAAGGCTGTTGAGAGCCTGCCGGATGGTGGCAGGGCGGGCCGCCGTAGAATGATGGCTGATCTCCGCCATGTGTGGCCGCTATTTTCGCCGTGCCGACAAGCAGCGCATCGCCGACGCCTTTCGCGCATGGATCCCGCCGACCATGGAGCTCCTGCCCAGCTACAACATCGCACCGAGCAGCATGCAGCCGGTAATCGTGGAACATCGTGACACCGCGGAGCGTACCGTGCGCCTGATGCGCTGGGGGCTGATTCCATCGTGGTGCGAGGATCCGACGAAGCTGGGGCTGAGCACCATCAACGCGAAGGCCGAGAGCCTGATGGAGAAGACGATGTGGCGCGGTCCGTTCACGAGAAGGCGGTGCCTTGTGCCGGCGGACGGTTACTACGAGTGGCAGAAGGTGGATGCGAGAAACAGGCAGCCGTGGGCGTTCGGGCTGAAGAGCGGGGAGCCGCTGGCGCTGGCAGGGTTGTGGGAGCGCTGGCGACCGCGCGAGCCGGGAGCCGCGGCCGTGGAATCGTTTTCGATCGTGACGACCGAGGCGAACGAGTTGGCGGCGGGGATACACACCCGGATGCCGGCGATCCTGCAGCCGCGCGATTACGACCGCTGGCTGCGCCGAGAAGATGGCGGGCGTCCTCCGGTCGATTTGCTGCGGCCACTCGACGCATCGCTGATGTCGGCGTGGAAGGTCAGCACGGCTGTCGGCAATACGCGCAACGACACGCCGAATCTGCTCGATGCGCTTTCCGCCTGAGCGCGCTACCGGAGGCCATCCAGAATCATGGGCAGACCGGTGGCGGCCCAGTGGCTCACTTCGGCCTCGACGTTTGTCTCCAGAGCGGAGTCGGGATTCGTGACTGGGGCGACCTCGACATTCCATCCGTCGACCATGACCACGGGGCTGTCGCCGTTGAGGTCGGTTACGGCGGCATCAATATTAATGGTGCGGCTCTCGCCGGGCGCGAGCGAAACATAATTGTCCGAGTAGAAGACGGGGAGCACGCGAGCATTGCTGATTTTCCGGCGAAGCTGCAGGTGGGTCATCAGCGCCATGGTGATGGTGGGATTGGTGAGGGTGACGGTGAGCCGGAGCCGGCCCTTTTCGTCGTGGCGTGCGACCGAGCCCTGAAGCGTGACGGTGGGCAGCTGATTGAGGGGCGTGAGGTCTTCGCCCTGGGCTGGATTCGGCTTCCAGTAGAGATTGTGAGAGATGACGTTGCCCTGCGCGTCATTGAGCTGCAATTCCACGAAATAGATCGCGGACAGGCCGTCGGGCAGCGGTGTGGGGCCCAGATCGATGGCCGTGACGGGTGGGCCGTTCACGGGCGTGTCTCTCCGCAGCGAGGCCTCAAGCTCACCTGGCGAGCCACCCGATTTGAATGTCCACACGGTCAGGTGTGCGGTGTCGCCGGTGATGGGCGTGGGCAGGTTGTTGATGACTTCCAGCCGGCCGTTGGCCTCGTTCATCTGGATGTGGATCGGCTCACCGGCCGACCTGACAGCGAAGAAGGAGGCGTTCGGCTCCAGATCGTGCGCGTAAATCTGCCAGACGAAGCTGTTCTGCGCGGGATTGCTCATCCATGTAATCACGGCGGTGTCGGGGGCGAAGAGGCGGGCATTGCGCCCCTCGTACATTGCGCGGAAGGCCTCGTAATTCATGAGCTGGGCCTTGCGGACGAAATCGGCGAGGTTGGCGATGCGGCCATAGCGGCCGGCCAGAATGGAAGGGTAGATGTCGCCGTGTTGGGCGCCTTTGGCGAAGTCGTGCATGGCCCAGTCGTTGTCGATGGTCTCCCAGTCCCTGCGCGGCATCATGGCGTGGATGGACTCGAGCGTGGGGACGGACATGCTGCCGGTCTCGGTCTTGAAGGGAGCATCGGGCACGTAGAAAGCCGCGGGCTCGCGCCAGTCGTAGGGTCCGCCGGACATCACTCCCCGGCCCGCGGTGGAACTCGGCTGGTAAAGGCGGGTCGGATCGAGCTCGGGGATCATCTTCTCGAGCGCTGCATCGATCTCAGGCGGCGGATAGCCTTCATTGCGCGCGCACCAGAGGGCGATGGAGGGATGATTGCGAAAGCGCAGGATCTTGTCGCGGACGTTGGCCAGGTAGACGCTGAGGTTGTCCGGGTTGGGGCCGTCGGCAGGATTCGGCTGGAAGAACTCGTCCCAGACGAGGATGCCGTACTTGTCGCAGAGTTCGTAGAAGTCCTCGCTGGTGCTCTGGCCGACCCAGTTGCGGATCATATTCAGGTTAGCGAGGGCGTGCAGGCGGATTTGCGCGTCGAGGCGCTCGCGGGAAATGCGCTTCATCGCTTCGTCCAGGCCCCAGTCGCCGCCGCGGATGAAGATCTTCACGCCATTGACGGAGATGGTGAGCGCATCCTGTCCGCCGTAGGTAATTTTGCGGATGCCGAAAGTGGTCTCCTGGCGGTCGGACTCGCGGCCGTGCCTCACAAACCGTAACTGTAACGTATACAAATTCTGCGGGCCGTAACCGTTCGGCCACCAAAGCTTCGAATTGAGGAGGTGCAGCGCCGGGGTGGTCTTCGGATCGAAGTCGATGAGCTGGGTCGAGTGCGGCGCAAGCTCAACCTTGCGCGAAAATTTCACATCGCCAAAGCCGCCAATGATCTCGCCTTTCTGCTCCTTGTCTGAGGTGTTGTCGAGGGTCGCCTGGACGGTTACGTCCGCTGACTCGGTGCTGGGCAGGGGAAGGTCCGTGGTGACCAGGGGATTTTCGATCCGGACCGGACCCTCGGCCGAGAGCCAGACTCTTTGCCAGATGCCGGTGTCGCGATCGCGTACGGCGTCGAGCCAGTCCCAGCCGATTGTGCAGAGGAAAGTTGGGCCGTCGATGGCGGTGATGCCGCCGTTCTTGCCGACGCCGTTGGCGATGGTGTGGTTGTGGGGCACGCCGGGATGCGGCTGAGGAGAAACGCGCACTGCGAGCGCAGCCGTCTGGCCGGGGCGGACCAGTCTGGAGATGTCGAATTGGCCGCGAATGAATGCGCCGGTAGTGGAGCCGACTTCGGTTCCGTTCACCCACACGGTTGCGGCATAGTTGATGCCGTCGAAGTGCAACCAGACCTGCCGGTGAGCGTACGCGACCGGCACGGTAAAGGTGGTCCGATACCAGTAGTCGGTTTTGTTCAGGCTTTCAGGGATCAGGTTATCGTTCTCGCCGTAGAGTGGATCAGGGTAGACGCCATCGTCGACGAGGCTGGTGAGAACCGTGCCGGGAACTGCTGCGCGATACCATCCGGCGGGCTGGTAGCCGGGCTGAGAGACCACCGAAGAAGCTTCGGGAACCTTCGCGGCATCCTGCAGCTGCCAACCTGAGCTGATTTCGATGGATGCAGGCAGGGCTTTCTGCTGGCCGATTGCCGGCAACCCACCTGCGCAGATCACTCCCGCCGCCAGCGCAATCTTCCCCCTCCTGCTGATCCGCACGAAGCCTCTTTCCTCAGACTCGATTTGGAACTCCGACCAGTATTCACCATGGCAGCGCTAAAAAGCTGCCTTCCGGACCAGGGCTGCATATCGCCGGTAACCACAAACGATGCTCGGACGAGGCGGCTGCCGGTAACTGCTATCGAATCCAGGCAGCGGGCCCCGACTAATCCTGCGGAGCTACTCGACGGGGGTTTTCCGGTCCACACAAGAGGGATTTTTGTGCCATACGACAACCTGTTTGGGCCGAGTGGCATCCGAAACCGGTTCGTCTGAAACTCCGGGGGTGCGATGCGCAGCGTGGTTCGATTAAGGGGCTGGTTGCGGGGAATGGATCGTGAATCCGCCTGTGTCCTGCTTGCCTGGAAAGAGACGGTTCGTTCGGAGAACGGAACCGGGGCTTTCCAGCACGTGTACTCGCGAATTCAGGTGCTCGACGCTCCCGCAGATCTTCCCGACGGCGAATATCAGGTCGCCTTCGGCCACCAGCAGCTTCAGGTGACGCGGCGGCGCGGGTTGTGGTTGTCGAACTGGAATGACAAGCAGGAAACCGGACGTTCCGACGTGGCTTAGCTGCGGCTCAGACCCGCCCCTTCATTTTTGCCCGTCCGATTTTCCCCGCACACTATCATCGGGAACAAATTCCGTCCAAAACAGTCCTGGCGAAAGAGCCATGTTATTTGCTGACATAGCGCGGCCGCGTGATGCGCGCGGTATCCTGAATCGGCGATGCGGCTGTTTGTGGGAATCGCTCTTAATTCGGAAGCCACAACGGCGACACTGGAGCGCGTGCGCGAACGGCTATCCGGCTTGAATCTGCGTTGGTCGCGGGCAGAGAACCGGCACGTGACGCTACAGTTTCTGGGGCAAGCCAGCGAGGAGCAGCTGGCTTGCGTGACCGCCCAAATGAAGAAGGTCCAGTGCCGGGCGGTTCTGGTGCGCATCGATGGCCTGGGATTCTTCGCAAGGGCGGGGATTTTCCATGCCGGCGTGCGCCTGACGCCGCAACTGCTCGCGCTGCAGCAAAGCGTGCTGGCGGCCACACGACCATGCGGCTTCGAGCCGGAGCTGCGTGAGTACCATCCGCACATCACGCTGGCGCGCTGCAAAGGGCGCGACGCGGGAAAGGCATTCGCGGCGCTTCGGAGTGCGATGAAGCAAAACCGTCCGGTAGTGACCGCAGAATTCCTCGCCGAAGAATTTCAGCTTTTCGAGTCGTTACCCGAGCCGGAGGGCTCGCGCTACGAGGTGCTGGCGCGATTCCCGCTGCAGGAACCCTGAGAGCGTGCGGCTACCAAAAACACGAGGGCCTCTCCAGTGCGGAGAGGCCCTCGTGGCTGGAGCCGCGATTCGGAACTACTGCTGAATGGTTGACTGGTTTCGGCGCTTTGCGGCGGTATGAGACCCGGTTCGGGAGGATGCGTCGCCCGAATGGCTTCTATCGCTGACTGGCTTCGCCGGAGAGCACCTTGCGGTTGAATTCAGACGACTGGCCACGAGGCACGCTGAGAGACTGCCAGCGATCGCCGGCAAAATGTTTCGCCAGCAGGACAATTTGCCCCACGTGGTACGGATAATGCGCCAGCTGGCGATTGATAGCCTGCATCACGGAGTGGGCTTCCCCGCGAATCGTTATGGTGCGGGAAAGATCCGCCTCGGTGAGGGGCTGGAGCGCCGAGAAGAGGCAGGCCCAGCCCGATTCCCAGAGGGCGAGAAGTTCGGCGCGCGATGCCGGCGGCTGCTCGAACTCAGAATCGCGGTGGCGAGTCGGTTTCTCACCGTCGGTGGTCAGAAAATCCGTCCAGCGGGAGCGCATGTTGCCGGACATGTGCTTGACGAGGATGGCGATGGAGTTGGCCTCCGGGTCAATGGCCGTAAATAACTGCTGATCGGAGACCTGAGCCATGGCGCGCTCGGCGAGTTTTTTGTAGTGGGCAAAGAGGGCGGTGGAATCCTCGATGCAGGAGGTGGTGAAGACGAGCGCCATATTGGGAGTTTACCCAATTGCAGGAGGATCAGGCATTGAAGCCATCAGCGAATCCGCCGATGAGGGGAGCAGGCGTGTACTGGCGCGGACCGCCGGCGCGGTGCTGCCAGCGGACTTCAGAAGAGAAGCATGTTTGCGATCATCGGCATCATTGTGGTGTTTGGCGCGGTGCTCTCGGGTTATCTGATGGAGCACGGTCACCTGGCGGTGCTGCTGCAGCCGGCCGAGCTGCTGATTATCGGCGGGGCGGGAACGGGCACGCTGCTGATCGCGAACCCGCTGCGCATTCTGAAGAAGGTTGCGGCGGGCGCGCTGGGCGTCTTCACCGGAAAATCGAAGTTTGGCAAGGACCGCTATCTGGCCACGCTGAAGATGATGTACGAACTGCTGCAGAAGGCGCGCCGCGGAGGCATGCTCACCATCGAAGCGGACGTGGAGAAACCGGAAGAGAGCGAGGTCCTGAAAGCCTATCCTGACTTTGTGCACGACCATCACGCGCGCGACTTCGTCTGCGACACGCTGCGCATGGTGATTACCGGAGGCGTGGAGGCCTTCGACATGGACCAGATGATGGACCTGGACATGGAGGTGCAGCACCACAGCAGCGAAGAGCCGGTGACAGCGCTGGCCACCATGGCGGATTCGTTGCCGGGGCTGGGAATTGTGGCCGCGGTACTGGGGGTGGTGATTACCATGGGCGCGCTGGGTGGGCCGGCGGAAGAGATCGGCCACAAGGTCGCCGCGGCGCTGGTAGGGACGTTTCTCGGTATTTTGCTGTGCTACGGGCTGGTGGGGCCGGTGAGCCAGAATATGGCGAAGTCCAGCGCGGAGGAACACGCCTATCTCTATGTATTGCGCGTACTGATGCTGGCCTTTATTCGCGGCCAGCCGCCGGTGGTGGCGATCGAGGTGGGGCGGCGCGCGATTCCCGCCCACGTTCGCCCATCGTTTTCCGAAGTCGAGGATGCCTGCCGGAACCATGGCGCACCGGCGGCAGCGGAGGCGCCGGCACCGGCATGAGCCCAACGCAGAACAAACCGATCATTCTGATCAAAAAGAACTCGGGACACGGCGGCCACCATGGCGGAGCGTGGAAGGTGGCATACGCCGACTTTGTAACCGCGCTGATGTCGCTGTTCATTGTGCTGTGGCTGATGAACACCAGCGAGAAGATCCGCCAGGCAGTCGCGGGTTACTTTAACGACCCGCGAGGAACAGCGACGAAGATGGGGACGGACCAGTCGGGGTCGAACGAGAACCTCGCGATCACCGAAAACAACATACCGGAGCTGAAGAGGAAGATCGAGGAATCGATCCGAAAGATGAACGATCTGAAAGCGCTGCAGAACCAGATCCAGATCACCATTACACCGGAAGGATTGCGCATCGAACTGCTGGAGACGAAAGACGGGACCTTCTTCGATACCGGCAGCGCCACGCTGAACGCAAACGGGAAAGAGCTGCTGGAGATGCTGGCGGGACAGCTGGGTGGACTTCCCAACCGGGTCGCGATCGAGGGGCACACGGATGCGCAGCCCTATTCGATGACGGGCGCGTACGGAAACTGGGAACTCTCGTCGGACCGGGCCAACGCGGCGCGACGGGTAATGCAGGATTCGGGTCTGAGAAAGGATCAGGTATCGGAGGTGCGGGGGTATGCGGATCAGAAGCTGAGAGTGCCTTCGAATCCTCTCGATCCTTCGAACCGGAGGATCTCGCTGATCGTGCAGTATCTGACCGTCGTGAACCCGCCGCCAACCTCGCCTGTGCCCGCGGGAACCAGGGCGGCGAAAGGGCCGTGAGCGGCTGTGGTGCGGAGTGTCTGGGAACAAGGTAGGCTACAGGCAGAGATTCCTCCAGCGCACCGCACATCGGCGTAGCCTGGCGCGTTCGGGGGCCGGTGAGGAGCGAGAGCTTGAACGAAGCAGCGCGGCGCGAAGAAACCAGCGATATCGATCTGCTGCATGAGATCGGCAGCCGGATGGCCGCGGCCGATCCGTTCCACGAGGTGCTGGAGCGCGTCATCGAAATGGTCACGGCGGCGGTTCGCTGCGACTCGTGTTTCCTCTATGTACTCGACAAGGACAAGCTGGTGCTGCGCGCCTCGAAGAATCCGCACGAGGATGTAGTGGACCGGCTGGTGGTCGAGATGGGCCAGGGCGTCACGGGATGGGTGGCCGAGCACCGGCAAACCGTGGCCATTGCCTCGCGCGCATGGGCTGATCCGCGATTTGCCGTCTTTGGCAGCCTTCCGGAAGATCGCTTCGAAGCTTTCCTGGCGGTGCCGATTCTGTGCCGGGGCAAGCTGGTGGGAGCGATCAACGTCCAGCACCGCGAGCAACATCAGCATTCGAAGCGCGAGATCCGTCTGATTACGATGATCGGCTACCTGGTCGGAGCGGAGATGGAGCTGGCCCGCATCGAGTACGAAAAATCGCAACTGGCCGAGCAGCTCGAGACGCGCAAGGTGATGGAGCGGGCCAAGGGTCTCCTGCAGCGGGAGCTGGGGATCGACGAAGAGAACGCGTATCTGATGCTGCAGAAGCAGAGCCGGCAGAGACGCCGGCCAATCCGCGAGATCGCCGAGGCCATCATCCTGATGGAAGACATGAAGCGCGGCAAGAAATAATGTCCATCGGCGCCTTCAGACACAGCGGCCTCCGGAACAGCACGCGACGACTCGACCGTTGCGGAGTTCGATTTACGAGGGCACGATCTCGTAGGGCCGCATCATCTCATTGTCCTCGTGCTCGAGGATGTGGCAGTGCCAGACATAGCGTCCCGTGTATCCCTCAAAGGGCACGATAATGCGGGTAATCATCCCCGGATCGGCGCGCGCGGTGTCTTTCCATCCGGATTCGAGACCTTGCGGCGCCTGCGCCGGTCCGGTGAATCGCAGGATGCCTTTCGCACCGTAATCGAAGGTGTCGATGGGCCGCCGATCGAGAATCTGAAAGTGCACGAGATGCAGGTGGATCGGGTGAGCGTCTTCGGTGAGATTGACCAGTTCCCATATTTCAGTGGTGTTAATGACCGGCTTCTCCGTGACGGGCGCGCTCCATGGCGTGTCGTTGAGCAGCATCCCCATCGACTGCTGAACCTTGTCCAGGCGCTCGTCGAGCGTGAGGCGGCGGCTGCGGACCGCTTCTGACTCGCGCAGCCGCGCGAAGGATTTGTTGAGCACCGCGGGAACCTGGCTCGTGTCCTCCGTGCCGGTCTTCGCCACGCGAAATTGCAGGACCGGAAATGAATCGCTGACCAACTGGACGTTGGAACCGGCGAAGGGGGCAAAGTCCACCACGATGTCGGCTCGCTCAGCCGGGGCCAGCGGCAAACGTCGCACCTGTACCGGCGCCGGCAGCAGAGCCTGATCGTTGGCGATCACCTGGAACGAAGCGCGGTTCGACAATTCGAAACGGAAAAAGCGCGCATTGGAGCCGTTCATGAGGCGCAGGCGGTAACGGCGCGGCTCGACGTCGTGATAGGGCAGCAGCTTGCCGTTGGTCAGCATGGCGTCGCCGAAGACTTCCGGGACCCAGGGTCGAGCGGGATCGGGCGAGACGGGATAGAGCAGTTGACCGTCGCGCGTAAGCAGGCGATCGGCGATCATCAGGGGCAACTCATATTGCCCCGAGGGAAGATGCAGATCGTCCTCGCGCGAGTTGCGGACGATGAAGAGCCCCTGCATGCCCGCATAGATATTGAGGCGGTTAATGCCCATCGAGTGGTCGTGGTAAAAGAGCAGAGCGGCATCCTGTGCTGAGGGATAGAAACAGCTCTGGGTGCGGCCGGGAACGATCCAGTCTTCCGGGTAACCGTCGCTGTCCGGCGGAGTCCGCCCCCCGTGGAGATGCACCACGGCGCGCACATCGGGCACGCCCGGACCGGCGCCGTCCAGAGTATGGTCGATGGGCAAGAAATGGTGCGCGGGGAGCTCATTTTCCCAGTCGACGATCATCGCCTCGGCGCTGCGGGTTTCGATCGTGGGTCCTGGGAAGCTGTCGCCGAAACACCACATGCGCGTGGGCGGAAGGTCGCGGTGGATTTTCACGAGGCGCTCGCGAACCGCGATGCGGTACCAGGGAATCGTCTCGCCGGGATGGTGCGGATGGGGACGGCGGCCGGAGGGCTGAGCGACAGGCGGGAGCGGGAGGGGATCGACAAAAGGCGCGAGCGTAGATGGGTCGAGTGCCGGCTGGGATCGTTCAGGGGCGATTGGCGGCTTGAGTTGCAGGCCGGCGAGAGCGAACCCGGCGTTGCGCAGAAAATCGCGGCGGGACGAAGGGATACGAGTGGACATTCCTTCCTATTGTGGCCCGAAGATGAGAAGAGAGGTAGCGCCCGGCTCCTCGCGAATCGAGGCGAAGAGCCGGACGGAGTAAGACTACCAGGAGTGCTGTATGCCGATCGGCTCGCCGGTGACGGGGTCGAGCAGATAGGGCGCGCGCATGTTGAGGTGGGTAAAGTCGAACATGCTGTCGACGGAGCCGGCCACGGCGTCAAAAGAGCCGTCCCCGATCCGCTGCCCGTGTAACCAGTTGTCCTCGACGAAGCGGATGATTGAAGACTGGTCGGTCAGGGTGTGATCGACATAATTGGCCTTCGCCCACGGGGAGATGACCATCATAGGAATGCGCGGGCCGTAACCGCAGCGTCCCTGCGCGTGCTGGGCGCCACTGGGTCCCGGCAGAGCGGTGTCGGTGCCATTGCCGCACTGGCCGTTGCCCGTGAGCATGTCATCGGCGGTGGTGGACTGGTTGATGATCTGGCCGAGTTGATGATCGTACCAGCCGTCGGAGTCGTCGTAGTTGATGAAGACCGCGGTGGAAGACCACTCCGGCGTGGTCATGAGGAAGTTGATGACGTTGACGACAAAGTTCTGCTCGTCGAGCGGATCGGAGTATCCGGCGTGAGCGTCTTCATAGCCAGGAGCCTTGAGGAAGCTGACGGCGGGCATGTTGCCGGCCTTCACGGCTGCGAAGAAGTCGTTGGTGTCGTACTGGTGGTGGACAGCGCCGTCATCGTGACCGATCGCCCAGACCGACGAGGGGCGGACGTGCTGCAGGTTCTCCGTTGAGTCGTAATACTGGAACGGCTCGTGGTGCTGAATGTAGTCGTTTTCGGTGACGCCGGTGACGGCCGAGGTGGTAGTGCGGTTGCATCCAGTGGTGCCGTTGGGATTCTTAATGGACAGGTCGAAACCGCCTTCAAACCATCCCCAGGTGATGCCGGCGGCGTCGAGCAGGTCACCAATGTTCTGGCCGCTCATGTGGATCTGTGCGCCGGTGGTGGTCGAGCACACGTCACCGATCGGGTCGGCGTCGCCGATATCCGTGAAGCCGCCGTTTCCGTCACTCACTATCTTGCTGGCGGCGCTGATCTCGTCAGAAACACCGTTGGTCTGTCCGGAGATGAGGTTCAGGGCGCCGACGGTGGAGGGGCCGAAGGTGCTGCCGTAGGCGTTGTCATCGAGGGCGTAGTGCTGGGCGTAGTTCCAGAGCGCTGTGACGGTGTTGCCGTCGTAATACCCCATCACCAGCCCTGTGGTCTTGTAACCATTCGGTGGAGGGCCGGGGGTGCCGGTGTATTCGGGGAAGGAATCCATCAGACCGGCGTGGAAAGCTTCCTGCTCCGGTGTGTAGTTGTGATCCTGATCGGCGGTTGCCGCCTGGGAACGGTCGAGACGGAAGGGGTTGGAGGCGCCAGTCGAATTGGCCGAGTTGAGGTAGTTCGGATTGTTGGTCAACAGGGCAGAGGTGAACCCATTCACTCCAGGCGTTCCGGGCGCAGCGACAAAGCGGGGTTCGCCGGCAGGATTGAGGGCGTTCGGGTAGGTGCCCCAATAGTGATCGAACGAGATATTCTCTCCGAAGATCACCACAACGTGTTTGATGGGTGTGGCAGTGCTGGAGAAATCAGCCTGCGCCTGGGTTGCGGAGGGAACAGCGAACTGGCCAGCGACCAGCAGGAAGGAAAGTGACGTAGCAAGGTGCTTTTGCATCAGAACTCCTCCGAATCGGGCGGAACTCTCCCGGGAAGCTAGGGAATGCGTTGAGAGGCCGGCTGCAGAAGAAACTGAACCTGGAGATTGGCGCAGCCGTCCGGAAAGGCCCGAAAGCCCGACCATCATGAAATAGCAAAC
>DATJQW010000125.1:0-21323 GCA_035505395.1 Acidobacteriaceae bacterium | reverse complement strand
AAGCGCATTTTCTCGAACATGGTTTTGCCGGGGACGTCGGGAACGCCGGCGGTAATCACGCGGCCCGGCTCACCACAGGCATGCAGATCGACGGCGGAGATTCTGCTGAGGAATTCCATTGTGGCTGAATGCGGTGCCAGTATATCGAGGCAGTATCAGTCGAGGCGAACTAGCCAGGCTTCGCCTTCGCTGGGACGGAGGCTCCGCGCGATAGCCACAGCGACGGTGCGGTTGTCGCCCTCGGGGCGGATTCGCACCCAATAGCCGGTTGGACCTTCAAATTCGATGACATTCGCGGTGTTGTACTCGCGCTCCAGCTGCGTTTGCAGATGGCGCGCAGCGCCGAGGTGCGAGAAGGCGCCAATCTGGACGCACCAGCGGCCGCCGGAATCGAGGGGCTCGGGCGTGCTGTAGACGTCGATGCGAACTTCGCCAACGCCGGCGCGCCAGAGACCGACGGCTTTGGCGGCACCGACAGAGAGATCGAGGATGCGGCCGGCCACGAAGGGTCCGCGATCGGTGATGCGCATGACGGCAGACTGACCGGTGCGGAGATTGGTGACGCGAATCAGAGAGCCCATAGGCAGCGTGCGATGGGCTGCGGAAATGTCGTTCTCGTTATAGATTCTGCCGTTGGCACCGGCACGGTTGTTGTAGGGGGGGCCGTACCAGCTGGCGATTCCGGTTTCAGTGAAGATCGGAGAATGGGTTGCGACGAATTCGTCATCCTCAGCCATAGCGGGCGACGCGGGATATTCGGGTCGAGTAGCAGGCGCGGACGATGCGGGGGCGGTCGACTCCGGACTTGTGGATTCGAGAGGCGGAGGAGGAGGTGTATACGCGGTCTGCTGGCGGTGCGAGCAACCGGCGAGGCAAGCGACTGCGACGCCGGCAGCGAGAAGACCGATGGTCCGGTCAGGACGAAGCAAGGGGAGGTGGTTGAGTTTGCGCATCATCGCAAGTGTCAGGCTCCGTGACGGCGATCGAGTTGCTCCGCCGGGTGGGTAAGCCGACCGGCGGCCGCGCGCACGGCCTGCGAGGAGCTGCGGCGCAGCTGAGGGATGATGTAGTCGTTGAGATAGTCAATCACACGCTTCTCGTCACCTTCGATGCGAGCAAGGCGCTCATCGACATTGTGTCCGGCATTTTCGAGGCTATAAGGCCGACTGGTCATCCGGGTTGCCTGCCAAGACTCATATTGCCGGGGCGCCCGAGGAGGGTCAATCCGCAAGCAAGGGGGTGTTCCCGAACAGTAACGCCGAGCGGCGGTACATCCCGAACCAAATAACTCTCCTCCAAACTGCAGGACACGGGAGTTTTCTCTATCGCTCGCTACCGAACTTATGCGTCTCTCCTGATTTTGCCGGGGCTGATCCTGGTCGCAAGTACGGCGCGCGCACAGTTGCGGACGGCGTTACCGGACGCGCCGATGCCGTCCGCTGCAATCGACCAGGGGCAGAGCTCAAGCCCCGCGCAAACAGGAAATCAGCGGCCCTTGCAGCCGACGCCACCTGGAAAGCCCGCACCGGGATCCACAGGGGCGGTTGACCACGCGCCGTACGCCAAACGGAAATGGGCGCAGTACGTCGACCCGGGAGAGCGGGTGCCACGGCTGGATACGCATGACAAGATGGTCTTCTGGCTTCACGAGGAGGCGCGGCCATGGTCGGCTGGGCCGGCGCTGCTTTCTGCCGGCTGGGGACAGCTCACAGAGGGATCGCCGGATTACGGCAGCGACAGCGCGGCGTTTGGCGAGCGGCTGGGGGCGGCGCTGCTGCGCCAGGCAAGTTTCCGGTTCTTTTCGAGCAGCTTGTTTCCGGCCCTCGATGGCGAGGATCCACGGTATTACCGCAAAGCGGAGGGCAGCATCCGGAGCCGGACGATCTGGGCCGCGGAGCGGATGCTGATCACGCAGCGCGACAGCGGCGATCACAGCGTGAACTTCTCGCTGATCGTGGGGCATCTGGTCGCGTCAGAGCTGACCATGGCGTGGTATCCGCGGGCGAGCGCCAACGAAGGCGTGGCGCTGGAGACCTGGGGAACGTCGCTGGCGGGAGCTGTTGGGAACAACATGTTCCTGGAGTTCTGGCCGGATGTGATGAACCGGTGGCGCCGGCATCGGGAGCGCCAACACGCCGCGTCGTCCCCGCGGCCGTGACATCCGTCTTATGAATCAGACAGAATTCGCACGTGGAGGCGCCAGCCATCTCATTGGGCTGCGGCCAGGAGGGTGAGCGGGCAGGGATGGCGGCAGAGATCCGGGGAGAGAGGCGCGCGCGGCAATGGTTGCAGAGACGGGACTGGTGCGCCGCTCTGCTGCTGATGGCCAGCTGGGGCGTGTGCGCTGGGCAGAGCGAGCTTCCCGATGCACCGGCACCGGCCCTTCTGGCGGGTGCTCCAGCAGGTGGCACACTGGTGAGCGCAGGTGCCGCTGACGGTGGGGGACAAGAGCAGACCTTCCCCCCGGAGGTGGAGCGGCATCACGGGCGTGCGATGCCGGGGCTGGAGCCGAGCTATCTCCCGCTGCCGCAACCATGCAATGCCAATGCGTGCAGCGCAGTGGCGCCAGCCCGCCGCTGCTGCGAGCAAGGCACGAGCACGTTCGACGATTACCTGAAGAACAACGCCATCCACATCTACACACCGCGGGAGCTGGCCGGCATCGCGTGGCGGGGGGTGATCGACCCGTTCAATCTGATGACGATTGGAGCGACCTCGGCGTATTCGGTGGCGACAGATTCGCACTCGCCGTACGGGCCGGGTATGACCGGGTTTGCGAAGCTGAGCGGCGTGGCCCTCACACAGGATATGACGGGGGCTTTCTTTGGGACATTTCTGATCCCATCGATCGATCATCAGGATCCGCATTATCACCGGATGCCGAACGCGCCGTTGTTGCGGAGGATCGCTTATTGCATGTACCAACCGTTCTGGACCTACAGCGATACGGGCCGGTGGATGGTGAATTATTCGACGATCGTGGGCTCGGTGGCCGACGAAGCTGTCGATATTACGTACGTGCCGTATCAGCAGCTGGGGTGGGGGCCGAGTGCGGAGCGGATCGCGACGGGATGGGCCACCGATCCGATAGGAAATTTCGTGACCGAGTTCGTGCCGGACGTGGCGCGGCACATCAACCTGAACATCGTGTTTGTGCAGCGGATCATCAATCGCGTGGCGATCGAAGAGGGGGCGGGGGCCCCGTGACGCGGGGCGATTCGTCCTGCTTGCTGAAGTATTTCGGGTGCTGGCCGGGGAGCCATGGATCGTAGTGGGCGGCGAATTCGGCGCGCTGCTCAGTGGATGGATGGGTGTAGGTCCAGAACTCGACAAAGGGATTGGGGTGCGGGTTGTCGAGCCAGAGCTGAGCGTCGGCGCAGAAAGACTGGACGGCGGCAGCCTGAGGGTCGGGAACGAGGCCGTGGATCACTTCCTGGCCGTAGACGTCAGCCTGATGCTCGATGTGGCGGGACATTGCATTGGCGATGGGCTCCGACAGGAAGCTGAGCAGCACGTACAGGAAGAGGATGAGCACAAGCGAAGACCAGCTTGCCGGGGAGTCGATGTGCCAGCGCGGGCCGTGCGCGCGCATCAGCCGGCGGAGCAGCCGCGCGGCGAGCCAGTAGAAGAAGAGGATTACAGGAACTGAAAAGGCGATGCCTTTGGCGACGTGATGCAGGACGTAATGGCCCTGCTCGTGACCGTAGGTGAAGAGGATTTCGTCGGGGGTTTCTTCGCGGAGGGTCGTATCCCAGACGACGATTCGCTTTGAAGCGCCGAGGCCGGTCACGTAGGCGTTGGGGCCGGTGACTTTGCGGCTCGCGTCCATAAGGAAGATACGACCGGGCGGAATGTGGAGGCCGCCGCGAGCGGCGACGCGCTCCAGCTGATCGACGAGGGCAGGATCGGTTTGGGCAAGCGACTGAAAGTGATTGAAGAGCGGGTCGATGACCAGGGGTGCAATAAAGACAGCGAAGACCTCGACGGGGATGGTGATGATCCAGAGCCACAGCCACCAGCGGCGCGGCGCGTGGCGCAGCAGCGCATAGAGGACGCTGAGAACCAGGGTGCCGACGAGGATGAAGATCAGCGTGGATTTCGACCAGTCGGCGAACCATGCAGGCCAGGATTCGACCGAGAGGCCGAAAGCGAGTCCGATGTGGTGGCCGAGGAGCGCGGCGGGGAGATCGAGGAGAGAGAGAATCAGGAGCCAAAGGGGTGAAGCGACGAGCCCCTGCAGCCAGGAGCGCGAAGAGAAGCGGGCGGCGAAGCGAGCGATGGGCGCGCCGGCGCGGATGAGCAGCCACAGAGCGAGGAGCAGCCACGCGGTGCCTCCAAAGTAGAGGCCGGTGGTCCAGTGGCTGAGGGCGATGGCTTTGGCGAGCTTATCGGGGGGAAGCGAACAGAGGGGCTGAGCGGCGAGCAGCAATGAGAAGGATTCCACGGTTCAGGCCGCCGGCTAAAGGTTGAAGAGCTCGCGCAGGCGGCGGGTTTGCGCGCGGCTGACAGGAATCTCAGTGTTTTTCTTGTCGTCCATGCGGAGCTGGTAGGTGCTTTTGAACCAGGGAACGACCTCGCGGATGTGATTGATGTTGACCAGGTAGGAGCGGTGGGCGCGCCAGAAAACGGCGGGATCGAGGAGATCGAAGAGCTCTTCGAGGGTGCGGCATTTCGACTGGCCTTCGAGCGTGGAGGTGACGACGGAGATGACACCCTCGGCGATGGAGGCGAAGCAGATGTCCTTCTGATCGATGAGCAGCAGGCGGCTGCCGGACTGCAGGACGATCTTGCCGCTGTGGGGGCGGGGAGACTGGTGCTGCTCGATGAGTTTCAGGAGGGTATCGACGCGGAGATCGGCGGGTTTGGTCTCGGCGGATTCCTGGAGGCGCAGGCGGGCGCGGTCGACGGCCTGGAGGACGCGGTCGCGATCGAAGGGCTTGAGCAGGTAATCGATGGCGTTGACGTCGAAGGCGCGGACGGCATATTGATCGAAGGCGGTGGCAAAGATGATCTGGGGGAGATGATCGGCCTCGCCGAGATCGAGGAGCTTGCGAAGCACGGCGAAACCGTCGAGGCCGGGCATCTGCACATCGAGAAAGACGACGTCGGGGTGGTGGGTGCGGATGAGGTCGACGGCCTCGACGCCGTTTTTGCCCTCGGCGAGGACGTCGACGCTGCCGGTGGTGTCGAGGAGGTATTTCAGCTCTTCGCGGGCGAGCTCTTCGTCGTCGACAATGAGGGCGGTGATGGGCATAGCGGGCGGAGCAACCTAAGAGTATAGGGCTTTTCGTGGTTGATGCTCCAATGCCGGATGAGCCGGGACCAGCTTGGCCGGATGGCCGCCATGATTCCTCAATAAAGCAATTTACCCTCTTCGCCCTTGTCGATGAGCACCCTGCCTTCCGTGTGATTAAGTTCCCTGGCAGGGGCTACGGATGGATTTTTGGGATAGGTGGTCCCGTCGAAAGAGAGTACAGCTTCGTAACCGGAGCGGATTCCGCCTCCCTGCACCCATACGCCGATGTCGCGCCATCCGTTCGTCGTGGTATCGAGGATGCGGATCGGAAGCCTTGCCGCGGGGATCGACGTAATCACTTTGTAGGACGATCCCATCTGCGCAAGAATCAGCGTCGTGCAGCCGCTGCTGCCGCAGGAGTTCTGATCAGTGAAGTACACGATTATGTCCGTTGTGTTGTCTTCCAGTTGCACAGGAGCGGCAACATAGCGGGTGGTAGTGTAGTCGTAGTCGGGACTGCTCACATAGTTCCGGAGGAAGGTCTTTAGCGAAGTCTCATCTCGGCCGCTTACCTGAGGTTCGGCTTGCGCCACACAGCGAACTGCGGCCCATGGCAGAGCTAAGATCAGCACAATTGTAAAGAACGTTCGTTTCATGCTACCTCTCAAAGCAACTCATTAGAGCCACGACATTGCTGCCGTAATTTCCGCGTGCCGTACCCTTGTCGATTGGGTTTGGATCACCGGTGAAGTTTCCACGCTTATAAGGATTCATATTGTAGCTTGCGGCAGTTGCCCGGAGGAGTTGCGCGGGAGTGAAATCCGGAAATCGCTGCGACAGGTACGCCATGTTGGAGGCCAGCAGTCCGGCCGCGTAATCCGCTGCCCAAGGGAGATTGCTTGCCTCATCCGCAGTGACGCCAGATGTCGGGCTCACGGTGATCTGAAAGACGCCTACGCCTACTCCGGCACCATCGGTTTCCTGCACGTTTAGGAAGCCAGTCTCCCGAACTGCAATCGCAGCCAGAAGATTGGGGTCGATGTTGTGTGCTTCCCCTGCTTCCTCCAGCACGGCCCAGTTCTGATCCGCCCGGGAAATCGCTGCCCCGCCCTTGCGGGCGACCTGGAGCGCGGCTTCGCATCCTCCGATAATCTGCACCGTTTTCACTGCGGAGTAGTCCCCCTGCGGAATGCAACTGGTCTGCGCATCCGGGGCGGCGGCAGGTTGGATCGGGCCATCGTTCCCCACGAGCACCGAGACGCAGGCAGTCTCGGTTGGCGCGTCAGCGCTGATCGAAACAGTGGCGGTGATCTCGTTCGCGCTCACAAATGTCAGGTTCGAGAGCGTTGCCGCGCCCTCATTAACCTGCACGGTGACGAACGTCGCACCGCAGCTGATGCCGGCTCCCGCGATGGTGATGTTGTATGTGCCTCCCGCGAACCACGGACTCGGTGTGACGGACGTGATGGTTATTGGCGTGGGGCAGACGACGCCGGCATGGCAGACCGCGAGGCAGGGCAGAAAGAGAAAAACAAGCAGGCACGGGGTGGACAGACACCCTCGCCGCCCCATGAGCTTTCGCATGGAACTGCACCCTTTCCATTCAGGTGGGGCAACGGTGCGGCTATGTTAGCAGTTATCAGTCAAGATACAAGAGAAAAGTGGAGTGGAATCGCGGGGTTACGATGGTTGGATAACTATCGTTGAGTGACCATTGTTAGAAAGGTAACATTGGCGGTTCGATGAGCCTGATATTCGAAACCGCCTCACGCCGTGAACGCAGGCGCGCTTACTCGGCGAAGGCGTGGAGGCGGGCGGGGGGGTTGTCGGCGGCGAGGTGGTGTCCGCAGTGGACGCAGTAGAGGTCGGTGATGCGGGCGGTGCGATGGCAATTGCCGCAGCAGGGCGCAACCTGCCAGGAGCACTGGGGACAGAAGTGGTAGTCGCTCTCGATGCGGCATCCGCAGGCGGGACAAAGGGAGAGCACCGGCTGGCGGAGCAGGAAATAGAGGACGGCGCCAATGCCGCTGGGGATGACGACGCAGACCACGGTCCACATGGTGGTGCTCATGCCGCGGCGCGGAGAGTCGCGACTGATGTAGCCGACCATCAGGACGTAGAGCGCGGCAAGGGCGCTGATGCTGATGTTGAAATAAACGCGGAAGCCGAAGGGGACGTTGGGAGGATGGTGGCGGTGGGCGGGAACTACGATCCACATGACGTACTGCATCGCGGCAAACGCGAGCAGAGCGCCGGCGATGGACCAGGCGGGGATGAGCCGGAGTTCTCCGGAGAAACCGCCGGACGGATTTTCAGAGCGCTGTGGGATTTCGGGTGTCATGGCTGGCGATCCTGCCTATTCGTCACTGCGGGCGCCGTAGCGACCGCCCCTCCACGTCACCAGCAGAATCGCGATGATAGCCGAAAGGAAAACCATGGAGAGCGTGAGAAGCATCACGGGCATATCGAAGAAATGCTCCCCGGCGGCGAGGTCGTTCCAGGCACTCCACAGGGCGGGCGTGAAGAGCACGACGAGGGTGCCCAGTGCGAGCAGTGCGAAACCCATGTGGCGGCGCCGGCGGGCGCGCTGCGCCTGCATCTCGAAGGCGGCTTCCATCACGGAACGGCGAGTGCGGAGGACAACCTCGGGCACGAGATGGCCGGTAATCCGGGTGCGGCCGCTCATTGTCCCTCCGGATGGCTGGAAGCCGAGGGTGAGTGGCGCGTTGCCGCTTCCATCCGGGGGCGAAGCGCGGCGAGGCCGCGATAGAGCCGGGACTTGACGGTCGAGAGCGGAGCACGGGTGAAGCGGGCAATCTCTTCGAGGGACATTTCCTCGTGGAAGCGCAGGACGAGGACTTCGCGATGCAGCGGCTCGAGGGTCAGCAGAGCGTCCGCAACCAGATGGCCGCTCTCAAGGGTGTCGAAATGGTCGAAGGGGGACTTTTCCTGGCTGGGAACTTCGAAGGGGCGCTCGTCGTCGCCGCTTTCGCACATTTCATCGAGGCTGGCCATGGGGCGGCGACGGCGCAAATCGATAACGAGGTTGCGCGCGATGGTGAACAGCCAGGTATCGAAGCGGGAGTTGCCGTTGAACTGGGAGCCGCGGGTGAGGACGCGCATCCAGGTTTCCTGAAAGAGGTCTTCGGCGAGCTCGCGATTGCCGGTGAGGTAGAGCAAATAGCGCAGGAGACGGTGCTGGTAGCGGAGGATCAGCTCGTCCAGAAGTTGCGGGTCGTGGCGCCGGAGGCCCTCGACGACGAGGGCGTTTTCGCGCCGGACCTGTTCCGCTAACTGGAGGGCTGCTGCGCTCATGTCAACCTCAGAGACGGACGAAACGGGGCGGAAGACGCTGAGGGCAACGAGTTTTTCGAGTTTTTCAGCAAAATCCAAGATCACTCCGGGAGGCCCGAATCCCGGCTGAGGCGGGCAGCGTCCAAAGCCGAGCTTAACTCTTCCATTATCAGTCAGATTTGGGCGAGGCAGCAACAATTTAGACTCAAGGGTGATGGAATACCTTTTCGGGCTGCACCCGGTGGAGGAAGCCCTGCGCTCCGGGTCGCGGCGTTTCGACCACGTTTGCGTGGCGAGAGAACGGCACGACGAGCGGCTGCAGCAGATCATAGCGCTGTGCCGCGAGGCTGGGGTGAAAGTGCGCCAGGAACCGCGGGAGGCGCTGAGCCGCCTGTCACGGACGACGGCACACCAGGGGGTGGTCGCTGTCGTGCGGGAGCGGGCGTTCCTGGATGCCGAGGATATGCTGGAGGGCGAGGAGCCGCGGCTGGTGCTGGCGCTGGATGGCGTGGAGGATCCGCAGAACCTGGGCGCCCTGTTGCGGAGCGCGGAAGGCGCGGGCGTGGACGGCGTGCTGCTGACGGAGCGACGGTCGGCACCGCTGAGCGCGGTGGCGATCAAAGCGTCAGCGGGAGCGGCCGAGCATCTGCGGGTGGCGCGGGTGGTGAACCTCGTGCGCGCGCTGGAACTGCTGAAGGAACGGAATCTGTGGTGCGTGGGGCTGGATGAGCGGGGTACGCAGGATTACGACCGGTTCGACTTCACGTCCAACACCGTAATCGTTCTCGGACGCGAGGGAGCAGGCCTACACGATCTGGTGCGGCGCACCTGCGATCACCTGCTGCGCATTCCAATGGCCGGAGAGGTTGGATCGCTGAACGTGTCGGCGGCGGGCGCGGTGGTACTCTTCGAGGCTGCGCGGCAACGGCGGGAACGATCTGCGAACAACGAACAGCGTCAGGAGAGAGCATCGACGCGCAAAGGGCTGGGATCTTGAATCTTCGGAAATGGATCAGTGTTCTGGCACTGTACGGGACGGTTGCGGCTGCGCAGCAAACAGAGAAACCGCAGGTGTTGTTTTCCGGACCGCCGCAGAGTACAGCCGCGAAACCGGCCGCATCGCCGGCGAGCGCGACAGCGAGCAAAGTAACGAATACCGAGCGAAGCGCTGTGACCATCACGGCGTGGGACCTGGAAGTGCATCTGGCGCCGCGGCAGGAGTCGATGGAAGTCCACGCGCGGGTGACGCTGCGGAATGACGGAGCCACGGCGCTGAGCGAGATCCCGCTGCAGCTGTCGTCGACGCTGAACTTTGAGAATGCGGATCTGAACGGGAAAAAGCTGACGTTGACGCAGGCGACGATCAGCAGCGACGCCGACCACACGGGGCAACTGCACGAGGCGGCGATCGCGCTGCCCGGAGCCCTGGCTCCGCATGCGGAGCTGACGCTGGCGGTGGACTATGGAGGAACGATTGCGCAGACCGCGGAGCGGCTGACGGCAATTGGCGCACCGGATGCGGAGGCCCTGGCTTCGGACTGGGATCGAATCTCGGAGGACTTTACCGGGCTGAGGGGATTTGGAGATGTGGTCTGGTATCCGGTCAGTTCCCTGCCCGAGGCGCTCGGGGATGGCGCAAAACTGTTCACGGAGATTGGGAGGCAGAAGCTGGCGGATCAGGGGGCAACGATGGCGTTGCGGGTGACGGATGAGTTTTTTGGCCAGCCCCCGAACGTCGTGCTGCTGAACGGGCGTTTTGTCGCCCTGAATCCGCCAGTGTCGATGCCGACAGGATCGTTCCCCGGAGTGATCACCTGTTCCCTGCCCGCGACGCAGCTGGGGTTTGAGACGCCATCGCTGTTCGTGGCGCAGAGGCAAGCCACCGAAGCGAGCGGTGTACGGGTTCTGGCCACGGATGCCGACGCGGGGAATGTGCAGGACTACATCACCGCGGCCACGCGGGCGCAGCCGCTGGTGCAGCTGTGGCTGGGGAAGAAGCCGCACGGAGATTTCATCGTGCTCGACTTGCCTGAAATCGACGACGCACCTGCCGAGACGGGCGACGTGCTGGCTATCCCGATGGGCGCGAACGATGCGACGAAGCTGGCACCGATCGTGGCGCACGGGCTGGCGCATGCGGTGTTCTGGTCGCGACGAGGATGGCTGGACGAGGGCGTGGCAAACTTCATCGGGACACTGTGGATTGAGGCAACGGAGGGGCGGACGGCGGCGCTGGAAAATCTGAATGCGGAACGAACGGCGCTCGCACTGGCGGAGCCGGCCAGTCCGGGCGACGGCGGCGAGGATCTGCTGCACGCGGTGAGCGCGGTATATTACCGGACCAAGGCGACGTACGTGCTGTGGATGCTGCGCAATCTTGCCGGGAATGATCAGCTCCAGGAGGCGCTACAGGATTACGATCCGGCGCAGGATACGACGCCGGAATATTTCGAGCATCTGCTGGAGAAGACCAGCGGCAAGGACCTGGGGTGGTTTTTTGCGAACTGGGTCTATCAGGATCGCGGACTGCCGGACCTTTCGATCGGGAATGTGTTCACCAGCGCGGAGGCGCATCAGCAGACCATGGTTGCGATCGATCTGAGCAACGACGGCTACGCGGAGACCGCTGCGCCGGTGACGGTGAAAGGCGCTGACACCGCGGTGACGAACTGGGTGAGGATCCCGGCGCGGACGCATATGACGTATCGCGTGATCTTCCAGGAGAACCCCACAGAAGTGGACGTGAACGATGGGACCGTGCCTGAGGTACAGGACAGCGTTCATGTGAAAACGCTGACAACAGCAGCTCCGAATCAGTGAGCCGCTGCCACGTCGGGATGAGCGAGCGTGCCGCCTATATGAGAGCCGGGAAGGGTCAGATCGAGATGACGGTCGAAGCCGATGATACCGTGCACCGGAACCGTGTGGCCGGCGCGCACAAGACGGCCGGTCAATGTCGCTGAGCTGTTGGCGATAGAGCCGGAGGCTGTCCAGCGAGCGAAATGCGCCAGCGGCGATGAGGCCGCACCAACCTGGGCAAATGCGCCATTTTGCCAGATGAAGTGAAAGTCGCCGGACGCGGTGGAGGCCAGGCTTTCGGTAGCAAGGCCGGACATAGAGAGCTTCGCCTCACCATTGAGGGTGCCTGTGCCCCAATGCTCGTGAAAGACCGTGGCGATTGCAGCAGGCTTCGCTCCGGTGAGGCGGAGATCGAGGTTCCAGCGAGGAATGCCGGCATCGACGGTGAGGCCGCCGGAAACGTGCAGCGTCCCGCCCAGGGCGCCGGCGTCGAGTGAGCTGATGTCGACGTGATTGCCGCTCACGTCAACGGAGGCGGTGGCGTTGGGCAGCAGCAGACGGTTCAGAGCGAAGGCACCGCACTGGATAGTTCCATGCAGGGGCGGCCATACGGAGGTGCTGTCGTTGCCGAAGGCACTGGCGAAGATCTGACCGAAGAAGCCGGGTTGCTCCGACACAAGCGCGGACTCGATGGCTGAGGCATTCAGAGACGGCGCCTGGAGCGTGAAGGCCGACCCACACGGCGTAGGCTGAGTGCAAACGGCTGGAAGGCGGAGCGACCCGTGCATCGCTATTCCCTTCCAGCGGATGGCGGCGTTCTGCCATGAGATCTGATCGGGGCCGAGATTCAGGTCCGCGGAATCCACGTAAAGCGGTGCATGAAGAAATCCCGGATGCAGCTCCGCGCCCTGCACGCGAACGGTCCCGGTAGTCAGGAGGCCGGATACGACGCCGTTGAGCGAAGGCAGCCAGCCGGACGCGGTGGTGGTGTTGAGTTCAACGCGGCCTTTGGAGCCAAGCGCCAGGAGCGGGCGACCGAGCAGTCCGAAAGTGGCTCCAGGAGCGGTGATGCGACTGATCGACGCAGGTCCGTCGAGGTGCAGGGCGAATCCTGTCCTCGTGAAGCGCGCGTCTGCGATGAGCGGCTGCGGTTCGCCGAAGGGAACGGCGAAAAACTGGAGCAGAATAGCGTTTTGCTGAGGGGTACCGGGCGCGCTGCGATGCCGCACGGGCGGCGTTGGGGTGAGGAAGTGGAGCGCAGGCAGGGTTAACGTCCCGCCCGAGCCGGACAAAGAAACCCGGCTGGCTTCGGCGGCGCCGGTCAGCATGCGATGTTCGGCCGCAATGAGATGGAAACTGCCGTTCACGACTCCGGTCGCGCTGACGTTCTGCACGTTTGGGCGCATGCGGCCGAGCACGGCGACCGGGAACGAGACGGGGAGCTGATTGATTTCGAGCTGCAGATCCGCATGTGGGGGCGCGCCGGCCTGAACGCTGCCGGTTAAGAGCAGGTGTCCGGGCGAAACAGGCAGAAAACAGGTGATGTTGGCGAGGGTGCGCGCTGGGCGAAGGTAGTGGGCGCTGCAGGTGGTGTCTACGTCGAGCGTGGAAACGGGCTGGAATTCCTGGCGGCGCAGGTTGTCGACGACGATGTGGGAGCGCAGACTGAGGTCGGCGGGCGTGCCGTGGATGGCGGCGGTGACATCGAGATCGCCGCGCCAGCCGGTATCGAAACCGGCGAGCAGGAGGCTGGCCTGGCCGAGTTGAGCGCCGCTCCACTCGGCGTGGAGGTCCAGGGGCATGGCATGGATATCGGGCGCACGCAGGAGCGAGCCCTCGACGCGGAGTTGGCCGGCATCGGAGAGGTGCAGCTCAAGATCGGTGCGCACGGGCTGAGCCTTCAGGCGAAGACGCCATTCGCCACTGCCGGCCTGCCACATGGAGAACTCGGCGTTCATCAGAGAGAATGGCTTTTTCTCCGCGCCGTATTTGAAGTCAATCCGCGAATCTGTGGCTTCAATGTACGGGAAACGTGGGGTGGGGCCGGGACGGCGCTGCGCCGTAGGCGCATTGGGTATCTGCGAGGCGCGGAGGAGCACGGAGCCGATGCTCCACTGCCCGGCACTGCTCTTCACCAGGTTCAGACTGGCTTCATCGAGGCTGATGCGGCTGATTTCGAGGCGGCGGCGCCAGAGGGAGCTGATGCGCAGCGAGACAACTACGGAGTTGGCATGAAGGGCGGGCTCGTATCCAAAGGCGGGGTCTTCCTGGACGGTGAATCCGCTGAGGGTGATGCCAGGAGTGGGCAGCAAGCGCAGGGAGATGGCTCCGACCTCGACGGGGCGGCCGAGCGCGGCCGAGATGCTGTTGGTGATGGAGCGACGGTATCGGCCGAGGTTGACGAGCGGAGGCACAAAAAGGGCGAGCAGAAGCGCGGCGATCAGCGACAGGGTGATGACGAACCGGCGGCGGCGCGGCGGCGCTTGCTCAGCCAGCGACTCGTCGATCACGGCTACCTGATCAGGTGGAATGTCCGGCGCCACCGCGTCTGATCGAAGAAGTGAATCGTTTCGTGGAGAATCCAGCCGATCTGGTCGGAGAAGGACGTCTTGTACTGCTCATCCTCGGGCGTGCGAAAGGACCAATAGACGAAGAGGGGGCGCCCGACGATGTTGGCGCGGGGGACAAATCCCCAGTAGCGGCTGTCGAGGCTGACGGTACGATTGTCGCCCATCACAAAATACTTGCCGGGCGGGACGACGAGATCGCCGTTTTGAACGTAGGACGGCAGAGCTTCGGCCCACTCAGCAGTGATATCGACACCCTCAGAGGGAGGGACTGCGGGGAAGTCATCGCGGTACGGGCTGTATTCGGGATCGGCCGGCGGGCTGTTGATGTAGGGCTCGTTCAGCGCCACGCCATTGCGGTAGACGACGCCATCGCGCAGATGGATATGGTCGCCGGGGATGCCGATGACGCGCTTGACGAGGAAGAGATGTTCGCCATTCGATTCGAGCGTGGGCTTGTAGAAGACGACGATATCGCCGCGGTGAACCTGCCGGTAGTAGACGAACGGTGC
Source organism: Acidobacteriaceae bacterium (assembly GCA_035505395.1). Lineage (GTDB taxonomy): Bacteria > Acidobacteriota > Terriglobia > Terriglobales > Acidobacteriaceae > Palsa-343. The sequence goes on along the minus strand of DATJQW010000125.1, from coordinate 6,915 downwards.
CCAGTGCGCGGGCGGCGCGAGATTGGTGCGGTCAACCAGGACATGATCGCCGATCAGCAGAGTCTTCTCCATGGAAGACGACGGAATGGCGAAATTCTGGAAGATAAAGGTGAGGACGAAGAGGCCGACGACGAGCACTCCGCAGATGGAGGCAAAGGCTTCGAGGGGGGTCTCTTCGTGCTGACTTTTCGGCTGTTTGGGCAAATCCTCTTCCCTGCGCTGGAAGGATCGGTCTATCGGATGACGCGCAGGCATCGATCCCAGCGCGCAAAGTTTCTGATCCGGTCCAGCAGATCGGTTTTCTGTCCGAGTCTATCATCCGCGTCCTGGGCAAGATCGGTCTGGGAAGGCTCGCGGAGCGAGAAATAAATGATGAAAGGACGGCCGACCAGGTCTTCATGGGGGACAAATCCCCAGTAGCGGCTGTCGCGGCTGAAGTTGCGGTTATCGCCGAGGACGAAGTACATGCCGGGGGGAACGTAGAGGTCGCCCTCGCGCACGTCGTTCTGCATCTGCTGCCACCAGCGCGGGTCGACGCCGGGGTCGGTATAGCGCTGGGTGGGAAAATCATCGCGGAAACTGTCCGGGTAGGCGGGCTCGAAGACAACGTAGGGCTCAGGAACGGAAACGCCATTGACCCAGGCGAGGCCGTCCTGCAGATGAACCGCGTCGCCGGGCAGGGCGATGACGCGCTTGACGACATGCTCGGGAGGGTTGAGCGGGTAATGGAAGACGATGACATCGCCGCGGTGCACGGAGCGGTAGGGCAGAAGCCATGACCAGGGGCCCGGCGGCGCGTAGACAATTTTGTTGACCAGGAGAAAATCGCCGACAAGGAGGGTATGCTCCATGGACTCTGAGGGAATCCGGAAGGGCTGCACGATGAAGGTGAGGACGAAGATGGCAGCGACCAAAGCCGAAAAGAGGGATCGGATCAGGTCGAGAACGTTTGGGAACACGGTGTAGCGGAAGCCGCGCCGGGGACTGTCGGCGAGCAACTGGCGGCGTAGATCCATGGCGTCGGGAGTCTCGCCGATCCAGGGACCATCCTGCTGCGGAAGATTGGCGCTCATGCGGATTCCCCGTGGGATTGCAGGAGGTCGAGCGCGAGGCGGGCGGCGTCCTGTTCGGCAAGTTTGCGCGTGGGGCCGGTGCCCTCGGCGAGGACACGGTCGGCTGAACGCACTTCGACGAAGAATTGCTTGAGATGATCGGGACCGCTCTCGGCGGTGATGCAGTATTCCGGCTGACCCTGGCGGCGAGCCTGGAGCAGCGCCTGGAGCGCGGATTTGAAATCGCCGATGCCGGAGCCGGCGAGCAGTTGCGCGCGCAATGCGCTGACGGAGGGCTCGATGATGAGCGCCTCCACGATGCGGCGAGCGGCTTCGAGGCCCGCGTCGAGGTAAACCGCGCCGAGCACCGCTTCCATAGCGTTGGCGAGCAGGGCACCCTTGGCACGACCGCCGCTGCGCTCTTCGCCGCGGCCCAGCAACAGATAATTGCCGAGGTTGAGGGTACGCGCGACCTGGGCGAGGTACTTTCGGCTGACGAGAGCGCCGCGCAGGCGCGTGAGCGGACCCTCAGACAGGTCGGGGTAGCGGCGGTAGAGGGACTCGGTAGTGAGCACGCCCAGCACGGCATCGCCCAGGAACTCCAGGCGTTCGTTGTCCAGGGGCTGCGGATCGCGGGAGGCGCGCTCATGCGCCAGCGAGCTGTGGGTGAGCGCCTGGGCGAGAAACTCTTTGTGCGCGAACTGGTGGCCGAGCGCGGCCTCGAGTTCCTGGGGAAGGGTCGGTTCCGGCGAAGGCGCGCTGGTGATGAGGCCGGGATCGTGTGCGGAAGGCTCCATGCGCGACTTCTGCTTTCTCCCAATTATTGCAGACGAGCCGGAGGAGGCTCAGTGCGGATTCGTCTGCGCCGGCGGAGCAGATTTGGAAGGGGGATTTGTATCACTGGCCGGCTGCGGCAACGTGAAGGGCTGCTTCAATCCGGATTCGGCAGCTTCCCGGGTATCGGGCTGACCATCCCGCGAGGTCAGGGCTGCTTTATATTCGGCGACTGCCTCGTCGCGCTGATCTTCCACGTCGAAAATGCGGCCCAGGTAAATGTGCGACCAGGCGAGGAGACGCGGATCTCTGGAGTCGGCGAGGGTCTTGTGAAAGGCTGCGGTGGCGCCGTCGACGTTGTTGCTCATCAGGTCGGCGCGCGCCAGGATGAATTCGGCCCGGCCCGGGTCGCCGGTATGCGCATCGAGAGCCTTCTGCGCGAGCTGCTGTGCTCCGGCCACGTCGCCCTTCATCAGCTTCATCTCGGCCAGATCGAGGTCCTGCGGCTGCTGCGGGGCGCGGCTGAGAAGATCGCCCTCGCCGGTCTGATCGAAGGCGACATTGCGGGCGCGGTGCACTTCTGAGTCAACATCCATGCCGTAAACCATCGGACCGATGGCCGAGTCGAGACTTTCCGGCGATTTTTCGAACTGAATGAGCTGATTGTAGAAGTACTGAGTGAGCACGTAGCCCTGCGCCATGGAGTGATCGACGCTCTGCTGGCGAACAGCTTCGTCTTTCTCCATCGAGACTCTGCGCGCTTCCTCGTAAGGCTCAGTTTCGCTGCGCGGGAGGTTGGCGGGGACCTGTACTATCTTCACGCCGGTATCCATGGTGCGCGCCTCGACAGCGTGAATGAGGCACTCGATCACGAGCGCATCGATGTCGTTCTTGAAGTTGAACTGGAGCGGAGCAAACTGGACGGCCTTCAGGATCGGCTCAAGGCGATCGATGGCGTTGGCACGGGCGTAGAGGAGCGGCTCAATTTCGTAGTGCAGGTAGGCGTGGCGAACGAGACGCATGTAAATCTGGCCGTTCTTCGGAGAGGCGACGACGACGTAGTCGCTGCCGTAGACGCGAGCGTTGGTCTCCTCGGGGGAAAACATCGGCTCCAGCACTACCAGGAAGCGGCGTCCGAACCCGGTAGTGGCCGGCATCTTGAGGTAATAGTTCGTGCTCACGATCATGTTGGTGAGGGGAGCATGCAACTGGCTGACCAGGTCGTCGTAGGCGGCGCGATTCTCGAGCCAGATGACATGCAGCTGGATGTCACTGGCAAAGCGGCGCAGCATGGGGAGAATGAGCAGGACGCCGTTGGCGTCCGGGGGCAAATCCTGCTCGTCGACGCTGGGGGTAAGGTCGGGCGGGGGCGTGAGGTAGAGCGCCAGCGAAACATACTGGGCGAGATTCTGAGCCGGATCGCTGAGCCGGTGCTGATCGATATAGAGACAGAGCTTGTCGCGGTCATCCCGCGCCTGCTCCGAGGCCTGGGTCGCCTGGTTCACCTCGTCGCGCACGGTTCTGCGAACCGGGGCGGATTCGTCGAGACCGTCGTCGTAGCCACAGGCATTGAGGGCTACGCCTACATAGAACATCGCCTCGCTGGTCTGCAGGCTCACGGTCGGGCCGGCGGGATCCATCAGCGCCGGTCCCTTGTTCGCCTGCGCCTCAGCAGGAAGCTGACTGGGCGGCGCGGGGATAGTCTCAGGAAAGGGAATATTTCCGTTCTGCTGCGCAAGGCATGGAGCAGCGAAGAGGGTCGCGGAGAGAAGAAAGGGCAGCGGAAAACGACGCAGGGTAGACGACAACGGCATAAGCAAGTGAGGGCGTGGCTGGCTTCAAGTCTATGCGGCGGGAGTTAGAGGGTCAAACCTAATTTTGCGGTGCACAGGGACGAACCAGGCAGACGAGGTACGGGGTGCCGTACAATGCACGCTGTTGGTTTGCCTTTCACGATCCCTATGAAAACAGCGTCTCTTCGCTCTTCCCTGCGCGCCGTACTGCGCGCGTGCTGCGTGCTTTTGATTCCTGCGACGGCACTCTCGCTGGCCGCGCAAACCCAGCCGACACCTGAGCAGATTTCCGCGGCCTACGCGCAGAGCCAGCAGACGCTAAGCGCCGATGTACCGGTGCGCGAGCCACATGCGATGGTGGTGTCGATCCATCATCTGGCGACAGACGCCGGCGTGGAGGTGTTGAAGGAGGGCGGCAACGCGGTGGACGCGGCGGTTGCCGTAGGGTTCGCGCTCGCCGTGGTCCATCCGGTGGCGGGCAACATCGGCGGCGGCGGATTCATGCTGATCCACGATCACAGCGGGAAAAACATCTTCATAGATTACCGCGAGGAGGCTCCACTGGCGGCGACAGCCAACATGTATCTGGACGCGCAGGGAAACGTGATCCCCAGGGCGAGCATTGTGGGCTATCGCGCAATCGGGGTACCGGGAGCGGTGGCGGGACTGGTTTATGCGGAACGGAAATACGGCCGGTTGACGCTCCCGAAAGTGATGGCTCCCGCCATTCGGCTCGCTGCGGACGGATTTGTGCTGAGCGAGGAAGAGGCGGGGGAGCTGCACGATTCGATCCTGACGCAATTCCCTGCTTCGAGGAAGATTTTCCAGCGCGATGGAGATTTTTACGGCGCCGGAGATAAGTTCCGGCAACCGGAACTGGCGGAGACGCTGCGCAAGATCGCGAAGGATCCGAGCGATTTCTATGACGGCGCGATGGCGAAGCAGATTGCCGCGGCCGTACAAGCGGGCGGCGGACTGATCACAGCCGCGGACATGGCGCATTACAAGGTGAAGGAACGCACGCCGATTGTCGGCAGCTATCACGGATACACGATCATCAGCGCGCCGCCGTCGTCCTCGGGCGGGATTACGCTGACGGAGACGCTCAACATCCTCGACGGGTACAAGCTGGCTCCGCTGGGCGACCGTACCGCGCCGGAGATGCACCTGATCATCGAGGCCTTCCGCCGGGCATTCATGGATCGCAACGACTATCTTGGCGATCCGGACTATGTGAAGATGCCGATCGCCGAGCTGCTCAGCGCCAAATATGCGGCCGCGTGGCGGTCGACAATCAGTCCGGACAAGGCGACGCCCTCAGCGGATCTGGTGCGGCCCGCAGGATTTCTGCCGCCGCCGCCGACCATGGCGGATGTGCGCAAGGAGCCGGTGGACACCACGCATTATTCGGTGATGGACGCGCAGGGCGACGCGGTTGCAGTGACGACGACGCTGAACAACGGCTTCGGCTCCGGAGTGACGGTGCCGGGGCTGGGATTCCTGCTGAACGACGAAATGGACGACTTTGCTTCCAAGCAGGGCGTGCCCAACATGTTTGGGCTGATCCAGGGGCCGGCAAACGCGATCGCTCCGGGCAAGCGTCCACTCTCTGCCATGACGCCGACCATCGTGCTGAAGAACGGGAAAGTTGCGATGGTGCTGGGATCGCCGGGCGGCCCCACGATCATCACCACGGTGGCGAATGTCTTCCTCAGTGTGGCCGATCAGGGGTTGAACATTCAGCAGGCGGTGGATGCGCCGCGCTTCCACCAGCAGTATTTGCCGGACACGGTGATGCTGGAGCCTGGATTTTCGCCCGCGGCGATCGACGGTCTGCACGCGATGGGATACTCGCTGCGCATCGGACGGCACTGGGGCGACGCCGAGTGCATTGAGGTGGATCCGAAGACAGGAGTGCTGCAGGCCGGACAGGATCATCGGCATCACTACGGGAGTGCCGGAGGGTACTGAAGGCCTGTTGGCGGAGGTCTGACCACTGGTTTATCCTCAGGCAAAGGCGCACAATCCGGAGTGAAATCGGTTTGGGGGAACGCTATGCCCGAAGCTGTCTGCGATATCGGCCTGATCGGCCTTGCTGTGATGGGGCAGAACCTGGTTCTGAACATGAACGACCACGGATTTAGGGTGGCCGTGTTCAATCGCACCGTTTCGAAGGTCGATGATTTCCTCGCCAACGAGGCGAAGGGCACGCAGGTGGTGGGTGCGCACTCCGTGGAGGAGTTTGTGGGGCTGCTGAAGCGGCCGCGACGGGTGATGCTGATGGTGAAGGCCGGCGAGGTGGTCGATCAGACGATCGAGCACGTGCTGCCGTACCTGGAGCCGGGAGACATCATCATCGACGGCGGCAATTCCCTGTTCACGGACTCGAACCGGCGGACGAAAGATCTGGCGGCGAAGGGAATCCTGTTTATCGGAACAGGAGTTTCGGGCGGCGAGGAAGGAGCGCGCTTCGGTCCGTCGATCATGCCCGGGGGCAATCCCGAGGCGTGGCCGCACGTGAAGCCGATCTTCCAGGCGATTGCGGCCAAAGTCGACGACGGCACACCCTGTTGCGACTGGGTGGGCGACGCCGGCGCGGGGCATTACGTGAAGATGGTGCACAACGGCATCGAGTACGGCGATATGCAGCTGATCTGCGAGGCGTACGACCTGCTGAAGCATACGCTGGGCGCGACGCCGGATGAGCTGGCGGGAATTTTCGCCGAGTGGAACAAGGGCGAACTGGACAGCTTCCTGATCGAGATCTCGTCGCTGATCTTCGCAAAGAAGGATGAGGATGGGCAGCCGCTGGTGGACAAGATTCTGGACACGGCGGGGCAAAAAGGGACGGGCAAGTGGACGGTGGTGAGCGCGCTCGACCTGGGCATGCCGGTGACGCTGATCGGAGAATCGGTCTTCGCGCGCTGCCTCTCGGCGATCAAAGAGGAGCGCGTCGCGGCATCGAAGGTGCTGCACGGCCCGACCGGACAGGCAGCAACGGCGGACCGGGCGGATTTCATCGAAAACGTGCGGCGGGCGCTGTATTGCTCGAAGATCATCAGCTACGCGCAGGGATACATGCTGCTGCGCGAGGCGGCGAAGGAGTTTGGCTGGCGCGTCAACATGGGCGGCATTGCACTGATGTGGCGCGGAGGGTGCATTATCCGCAGCCGCTTCCTGGGGAAGATCAAGGAGGCGTATGACAAACAGCCGGATCTGCACAGTTTGCTCTTCGACAGCTTTTTTGCGGGCGTGCTGAACGAGTATCAGGCGTCGTGGCGCAAGGCGGTGGTGAA